>CANGGP010000073.1 GCA_947453445.1 Sphingobacteriaceae bacterium | reverse complement strand
TTAGTAGTTACCATACCACCTTCACCTGTTGTGACTGATTTACGTGGATGAAAAGAAAAACACCCAAGTGTTCCTAGGCTACCTGCAGGATTACCTTTGTATCCGGCACCTGCGGCACATGCTCCATCTTCAACCAAGGGAATATTTCCGGCAACTTTTTTAATGGCATCCATGTCTGCACATAATCCAAACAAATGTACCGGAATAATAACTTTCGTTTTATCAGTAATTTTATTTTTTAAATCCTGAACATCCAAATTAAATGTAGTTCTATCCACATCCACAAATACAACTTTGGCTCCACAGTAAAGAACCACGTTTGCGGTTGAAATCCATGTAAAAGCTGGTACTATTACCTCATCACCTTCTTTTACATTTAAGGCTACTAGCGCTAAATGTAAAGCCGTTGTTGCGCTTGTAACTGCCATGGCGTGTTTTACTCCATGACGCTTGGCAAAAATTTGCTCAAACTCACGCACCTTAGGTCCTGCGGTTAACCAGCCCGACATGATTGATTCTTTAGTGGCTAACCACTCTTCTTCACCGGTATGTGGCAAAGAAATAGGTATTATTCTTTTTTCCATATTATGCTGTGATTTCTTTAAATTTATTTTCTTCTCTCCAGGCAATTAGTCTTAACAAACCTTCTTCTAATGAATATTTATATTGAAAACCAATTTCTTTTTTTGCTTTTACCGCAGAGCCAATTCGGTTTTGTACCAGGGCTCTTGCATCATCAGCGCTGTAAGGTTTGTAAGTTACTTTTAAGGCAGACTTCTTAAGACTTAAAATTAGATCGCAGAGTTGTTTAATAGAGGTTTGTATTTCAGTACCTACGTTATAAAACCCAAAGTCCTGATCACTTTTTAATGCATCAACATTGCAGCGCGCCACATCCTCTACATAAATGAAATCGTAAGCCTGGCTGCCATCGCCATTAATTAATGGAGCTTCATTGGCATCTATCTTATTAAGCATTATAGGCACAACCCCTGTATAAGCAGCTGTTTGATCCTGATGCGGACCATAAACATTCATGTATCGCAAGCCTATTACTTTTAAACCATATCTGTCATTAAAAGCTGTTGCCATAGCCTCGCCGGCAATTTTAGTTGCACCGTAAAAATTTTTATTGTTAAACGGGTGTTCTTCTGTCATTGGCAATTGAACTGCATCGCCATATACTGAGGCGGATGATGACCAGATTAATTTTTTAATGTTATGATTCACACATGCTTCAAGTACATTAAATGTACCTGCAATGTTCACATCAAAAGCAGTTCTTGGAAAATCTTTACAATGAAGTAACCACATGGCAGAAAGACAGATTACGTAATCCATGCCTGCCATGGCTTTATTTAAAATATCAATTTCACGAATATCCCCTCCAATAGGAAATATTTTGCAACGTTTATCTTTTAATGATTCTTCAAGGTATTCCTTTTTCCCACGGGCAAAATTGTCATATACAATTACTTCTGCAACATTTTCTTTGAGCAATTCTGCAACAACAAAACTTCCGATAAAACCGGCTCCGCCGATTACAAGTATTTTCGAATTTTCTATTTTCATATCATATTTATTTATTTATAAATCCATTTGGTTTCAGGTTCAATATAGCCATGTACACTATCCCAGGGATAGTTTTCGTTTTTGTTGTAACCGATTTTATCCACTGCAATAAAACATACATTTTCCACCCAATCTATTGTAGTGCCATTAGCTAAATAATTTAGTCCAAGAGTAAAAGAATAATTACCTGGCAATAATTTTAAATCAAAAGTCACTTCAATTTTGTGTTTACCCAAGGGAAGATCTTTAGAAACATAGCCAATTTTCTCCTTTTCAACTGCGTAAAGAATAGGTTGACCAAGAGTAGTACCTAGATTAATATTGATCATTACATTTTTAAGTTCTTTTAATACTTCCACTTCCAAAACAATTTTAAAAGGTTGGCTGAATGCGAGCCTATCGATAGTGTTGTTTTGTAAGTCCTTGATTAAGATCTTTCTGAAATAAGCTTCTTTCGTTCCGTATTGCCTGTGGAAATCGTTGGGAATTTCACCTGTCAGTTGCACATTTCTATTTTCCCCTAAATACGATTCAATTACCTTTGATGTGATACCGGATTCTAATATTTTCCCGTTTTTCAAGTACAAACAGGTGCCACACAAGTTTTGAACCGCACCTAAATTATGACTAACAAATAAAACAGTTCTGCCTGAATTAGAGACATTCTTCATTTTACCAATGCATTTATCTTGAAACTCTTGATCGCCAACGGCTAAAACTTCGTCTACAATTAAAATTTCAGGTTCCAAATGCGCGGCTATGGCAAAACCAAGCCTTACAGTCATTCCGGAAGAATAGCGTTTAACAGGGGTGTCCAAATATTTGGCTACACCGCTAAATTCTATTATCTCATCTAATTTGCTTTTGATTTCAGATTTACTCATTCCGAGAATGGCACCATTCAAAAAAATATTTTCACGTCCGCTTAAATCAGGATGAAAACCTGTTCCTACTTCTAATAATGAGGCAATTCTACCTTTCGCCATTACTTTACCCGTTGTTGGTGTGGTTACTTGAGATAAGATTTTTAATAAAGTCGATTTACCGGCACCATTTTTCCCAATGATGCCCAACACCTCTCCTTGTTTTACTTCAAAATTAATGTCTTTTAATGACCATACATAATCGCTACCACCTGATTTACTGCGGTCATTTGCATCACCCACCTTTAAATAAGGATCTTCTTTGCCACGCAGTTTAGCCCAGGCTCGGTTAAGATCATGCGAAATGGTACCTGTACCCAATTGGCCCAAACGGTACTGTTTAGAGATGTTTTCAGCTTTTAAAACAATGTTACTCATGATACAAAAAAATTAAACCACATAGAACACATAGTTAACATGAGTGGCAAAAAAAGAGTCACATAGGATAGGAATATAAGCTTCGCTTGATATTCTCTGTCTCCTTTTTTAATTCTGATGATTTTCATAATTTTTCTATGTGTTCTATGTGTTTCAAATTATACGGTATCCATGAAGGACTTCTCTACCCGATGAAAGATGATCAATCCCAACACAAATAAAATCACCGTAAACCCAAAACTATAACCCAAATGCATCCAATTAAATTCACCCACACCCAAGAATGCATACTTGAAGGTTTCGATGATGCTGGTAACCGGATTGGCTAAAATAAGCCATTTGTATTTTACTGGAACAATGGAAAGTGGGTAAACAATTGGCGAAGCATACATCATGAGTTGAACACCAAAAACAACCAAAAATTTTAAATCGCGGTATTTGGTGGTAAGTGATGAAATGATGATGCCAAAGGCTAAACCTAAAAAACCAATTAATAATACCAAAAAGGGCACCAAGATCAAAGCAGCATTTGGGTGCAGGCTATTTGTGGTAATGAGATAATATACCCATAGTAGAATAAAAAGTGAAAACTGTACACCCAACTTTATTAAATTCGATATTACCACCGAAAGTGGCACAATCAAGCGCGGGAAATAGACTTTGCCAAAAATATTCGCATTTGCCGTAAAGGTGTCCGAAGTTTTTGTTAAGGTATCTGAAAAGTAGGTCCATAAGGTGATGCCACACATGTAAAACAAAACCTGAGGTAAGCCATCGGTTGAAATTTTAGCAAGATTCCCAAAAATTACAGTAAAAGTTATTGAAGTAATAATTGGTTGTATAAAAAACCAAAGCGGTCCTAAAATCGTTTGTTTATAAAGTGCTACAAAATCCCTTCGAACAAAAAGAAACATTAAATCTTTGTATCTGATAATTTCTCCCAATCTAAGATCGTACCATTTTGATTTTGGTTCGATGATGAGGTCCCAGTTTTCGGATTCAGTATTCATTTTTTCTCGCAGAGACGCAAAGAGCGCAAAGTTTTTAAATTATTGTTATTGTTCGTTTTTATGCTAACCGCAATAGGGATTTGGAGCTAAAGAGCGCAAAGTGTTTTTTTATTTTTAAATTTACTTATCATTTTCTCTTCGAACTCTGCGTCTTTGCGCGCAATTTGATTTGATCCTACTCCTGTATTACGGCTTCTCTATTCGGAAAATTAATCAAAACACCCATACCCTTTTTACTGTACACTGCCATGCTACCAATTGCAGCGGCGTTGGCATTGGTTTTGTATAACACTGTTTTAAGATCTTCAATACTACCGCATCCACCACAGGCTATTACGGGAATTTCCACTGTATTTAATAAGTCATTGATGACTTCATGATCATACCCTTCCCAGGTGCCGCGTCTGTCAACTCTATATAGCATCAATTCTCTAACACCTAAATTAGTTGTTAGATACTTGGCATAATCGGTTAAAGTGTATTTTATTTTATATCCCAAATAGGAATAGGCGCGCATGCTACCAATCAATGGTTTTTGAAAATTGCTACAAGTAATCATTTTTTTAACCGTCGTATGGTGTTATTTTCTATCAGTGACTTCATTTGGGTGATAGCCGTCTGGTTCAATTTCAAGAGTCGCTCTTTCTGTCCGAGGTTTTGTTCTATTAGCAAGGCGTTGATACTTTCGAGATTCGAAAGGATAACCAATTGTTCTAAAGTGGCGTGATCTCTGATGTTACCCTTTGCTTTAGGATTTTCATCCCGCCATTGTTTTGCTGTTTTTCCAAAGAGAGCTACGTTAAGAAGGTCTGCTTCACTTGCATAAACAAAATTAATCTGTAGACGGGATAATTCTTTAGGCAATAAATTTTGACTGATAGCGTCGGTGTGTATTCTGTAATTTATCTTGGCTAGCGTTCGTTGAAAATTCCAATCTAGTTTCAGTCTGTCGCTCTCTTCTCCCTTTAGTCGTTGAAATTCCGTAATTAGGTACAACTTAAAAGCGGCACTTATCCACGTAGCGAATTCAAAGGCGATGTCTTTATGCGCGTAAGTGCCTCCTTGGTTGCCACTTTTAGTAATCAGTCCAATGGCATTGGTATTTTCAATCCATTTACTGGGTGAAAGTGTAAAAGCATTACTTCCGGCTTCTGCCAGATAGGAGTCGAATTCGACCCCTTTGAAATGTTTGTTATTCAATTGTTCCCACAGTCCTAAAAATTCAATCGTAGAGCGGTTGCGCATCCAGTTTTTCACTACATCTTTAGGTTCCTCGGCATTTTTATTCCTAGCAATATCTGTAAGCGAAATATAGTCATGCCCATTGGCAACAATGATTGTAATGCTAAGTTTTTGAACGATGATAGTTTCTTTTTTTGTCATTTTAATTTACACAATGAACAAATGAAATAAGTTTTTTTATTCTCGAATCACCTGTGCTCGATTTGGGAAATTGATTAAAACTCCCATCCCCTTTTTACTATACACCGCCATGCTACCAATTGCTGCGGCATTGGCATTGGTTTTATATAAAACATTTTTAAGGTCTTCAATACTCCCACAGCCGCCACAAGCAATTACCGGAATTTCAACTGAATGGATAACATCCCTTATCACTTCGTTGTCATAGCCTTCCCAGGTGCCATCCTTATCAACACTGTACAACATCAATTCACCCACGCCTAGATCTGTGGTGAGGTAATGCGCGTAGTCGTTTAAACTGTATTTAATTTTATGTCCTATATAAGAATATGGTTGTTTTGCGCCAATCAAGGGTTTTTTAAAATCGATGCAGGCCACCACTGCTTGGGCACCATAGGCTGCCACCACTTCTTTTATGACTTCCGGCTTTTCTTGTATGAGGGAATTCACTACCACTTTTTCTACCCCCAGTTTATACAATTGCTCAAAATCAGCGTAGCTTTTAACCCCGCCGCCATAAGCAAAAGGCATAAAGGCCTCGCTGGCCATGTCGGCTATTTTATCAAAATTAGGTTTGCGTTTTTGTTTGGAGGCCATGATATCAATTAGAATTAATTCATCAACTTCTTTTTCATTAAAAATTTTGATGGCATTAATCGGGTCACCAACATAAGTTGGGTTTTTGAATTTCACGGTTTTTACAAGGCCAGAGCCGTCGTAGAGGAGACAAGGTATGATGCGTTTTAGGGCCAAGGTTGAGTTTGAGGTTGAGGCTTAGTTGAGGTTGAGGCTTAGGTTGAGGTTGAGGTTGAGGTTGAGGCTTAGGTTGAGGTTGAGGCTTAGGTTGAGGTTATGTTAATGATTTTTTTACTTTGTTTAATTCATAAATCACCTCATCAATTTTTTCAGACAATGTGATTATATCTGTTTCATTAAAATATCCTACCTCTTTACCATACAATAAATGACTTTTTGTTTCAAATGCTGAGCCTCTTGCGTAATCATAAAATTTTCTTTTGTCTGGTGAAGTTGTTCTTCCAAAAGCTTCCGCAATATTGGCTGAAATACTTGTAGAAGACCTCCTTATTTGGGAAGTAAGGCCGTAGTCTTCTTTTCTTGGCAAAGAATCTGAAATCTTAAAAACTTGTTTCGCTATTTCCATTGCAGTTTTCCAAACATTCATTTCTGTAAAATCTGAATATTTAGTCATTGATTCTTTAATTAACTCTGGTTCTTAATGCTTTTTCCACCTTAACTTTTACCTTAGCCTTAGCCTCTGCCTTTACCTTACCCTCTGCCTTAACCTTTACCTCTGCCCTTACCTCTGCCTAAATCTTCGCAAAATTCTCCAACAACTTCATTCCGAATTTCAAACTCTTCTCCGGATGAAACTGCGTACCATAAACATTTTCTTTATTCACCATGCAAGTGAAAGGGCCGTCAAAATCGGCCTGGGCTATTGATTGTTCTTCTTGCTCACATACCACATGATAAGAGTGTACGAAATAAAATCGGCTCTTGCTGTCCATGGCTAACAATGGATTTTCTTTTTGCACTTTAACATATTCCCATCCCATATTAGGTACGCGCAATTTTAATGAAGGTTCAGGTTTAAATTTTACCGTATGCGCATCAATCCAACCAAGGCCTTGCATTTGCCCCTCTTCACTGCCTTTGCCAAGTAATTGCATACCTAAACAAATGCCTAAAACCGGTACTTTTTGTTCAATGGCTTTATGATTGAGCACTTCAATTAAATTCGAAGCGTGAAGGTTTGACATTCCACGGTCAAAAGAGCCAACCCCCGGAATCAAAAGTTTATCGGCTTTTTCGATGTCGGCAATTTTATTGGTCACCAAAACCTCCTTGATACCAATTTTTTTAAACATGTTGAAAACTGATGCTAGGTTTCCAATGCCGTAGTCAATAATTGCGATCATTTAGAACTCAATTTTATTTTGATTTTATGAAGCAGAAACAAAATAGTCATGGTTAGATTTGTACCAATCGATCGTCTTTTTTATTCCATCACTTAATGAAACCAATGGTGTATAAGTCAATAAATCCTTAATTTTTGAAATATCCGCGTAACTATCCTTTATCTCCCCAACCCTTGGTGCCTTGTACTCTGGTTCGGCGCTTACATTTAATCGGGTTTTAATTTGTTCATACAATTGATTGATGCTCTCCGTTGCCCCATAAGCCACATTGTACACTTGGTTTAAAGCATCTATATTTTGTGTTGTGGCGGCCAATAAATTGGCTTGTACCACATTGTCGATATAAGTAAAATCGCGGCTATTGCTGCCATCACCAAATATGGCGCAGCGCTCATCTTGTAATAAACGGTTGATAAAAATAGGAATCACCGCAGCATATGGTCCGATTGGGTTTTGTTTTGGACCGAACACATTAAAATAACGCAGACCAATGATTTCCATATGGTACAAATTGGCAAATACCGATGCGTATAACTCATTTGTTTTTTTACTCACGGCATAAGGCGATAAGGGATTACCCACCTTGTCTTCGCGTTTAGGGAAATTTAAATCGTCGCCATAAACAGAGGATGAAGAAGCGTATACAAAACGTTTGACTTTATTTGTTTTGGCTGCTTCGAGCATATTGATAAAACCGGTCACATTGGTGGCATGGGTATCCAAAGGATTTTGAATGCTGCGCGGCACTGAGCCAAGGGCTGCTTGGTGCAAAATAATGTCGCAGCCTTCACTGGCTTTTACACAATCCTCCAATGAACGAATGTTGCCTAAAATAAAATTAACCTTTCCTGCATCAACAAAATTTTGGATGTTTTTTAAATAACCTGTTTCGAGGTTGTCTAACACCACAATGTTTTGGTGCCCGAGCTTCACCAAGTGTTCAATAATGTTGCTGCCGATGAAGCCTGCACCGCCGGTGATGAGGATTTTTTTATTTAGTAAATTGGTCATTTTTTAAAACACACTATAATTGTGATGCAAAGTGAATTAAGCGGTCTTTTATTTTCTTTTCGGTCAAGGGCTTTACGACCCATTCTATTGGCTCAGTAAAATCTATATCTTTAAAGTAAACCAATTGTACACGAAACATTTTTTCAGAAAAGGCATCCTCAAATATTTCGGAAGCCCGTTTAGAAATTTGATTGATACTAAAATGATTTTCGAGCAAAAATAGTACATCTACGTAATCCTTCCATTTCGATCGTCTGCCAAGTGCATAGGCTTTCATTGCTGCAAGACTTAATAAATCAGGCATTTTAAAATGATTTTCAGCCACTACTGTTTCATTAATTTCAAAAGGGTAATAAAAAAATGTCCACTTTACCCCATCAATTAATAAATGTAACCCTTCTTTATTTTGAAACAATATTTGATATTTGATTTGGTGGGACTTTAAAGCATTTACAATTTTTGAAAAATGAAGCGGTTTGCTTTTAAATAAATCGAAATCAATACTTTTACGATGGCCTATTTGAAGTGCTATGGCAGTTCCACCCACCAACAAATATTCACGCTTGAATGACGACAGAAGTGATAATTGGTTGAATTGTTCTTTACTTAATATATTCAGGTACATTTCGTTTAAAAAACAAGTCAAAATAAAGTACTATTTCAGGCAATAAATTTGTTCTTTTCTTTGCTTTTTGGCTTTTAAATATTTTAGCAACCTTCAACATTCCTAAAGTTTTAAGTAAATCACAAAAGGCGTCCCAATTACCATAATTCAAAATAAATTCAACCAAAACCTCATCACTCATTTCTAGTAGTTTCGTTTTATCGAAGTACCAAAAAAGTTGCGCATGTTTTTTTATGAGGGAATTTTTTGTCATTTTATATTGATTACAATTTATTCAAAAGGAACTAATAAATTATATACTGTTTTATCTCTTGTTGTCTTGACTCTTGCATCCTTAGTAAAAGTGGCTTCGACAAGCTCAGCCACCCCAGCTCCTGAAAGCTATCGGGTCAGCCACCGGGCTTAGACTCCAGATAGCTTTCAGGTTAATTAGACAAATTGTAAACCCTAATAAATTTTTTAGAATCAATATTTTCAAGCTTTACTAAGTATTTCCTTCGGTACTTTAATCGTCAATGAAAAATCGATGCTGCTAATGGCCACATAAATTTCATCTTCATTTACGCGAGATGTTACAATGCCTTTTAAACCTTTAAATGGGCCGTGTTGAATTATGGTTGCATCGCCCAATTTAAGTGAATCGCCAAATTTACCTTCAACAAAATAACCCTTTTGTTCTATTGATTTTAAAGCCTCAATTTCAATTTCTCTGATAACAGCATCAGCCCCATTGTAACGCACATACTGCAATACACTTTGTTCCTGCAAAACGGCATCTCTTTGTATGGCGCTTGGTTTTACAAATACATAACCGTTAATTAAAGGACTCTCCACCATTTTTTTTCTATCGCTCCATTGTTTTAGTTCTTTTTTTAGAGGCACATAAGCTTCGATGCCTTTTTGATTGAGGCGTTCGCACACTTTTTTTTCAGCGCGGGAGTTGACATATACTACCTTCCAATTAAACATAGGAACACATAGGGACACCTAGGAACACATAGGAAATTTGTGTGTTTCTGACTTTTTTTTTAGCGTGAGGCATACCGTATACTACTTTCCAATTACACATAGGAACACATAGGGTCACATAGGAACACATAGGAAATTTGTGTGTTTCTGACTTTTTTTTTAGCGTGAGGCTTACAGTATACTACTTTCCAATTACACATAGGAACACATAGGGGAACATAGGGACACATAGGAAATTTGTGTGTTTCTGACTTTTTTTGTAGCGTGAGGCATACCGTATACTACTTTCCAATTACACATAGGAACACATAGGGGAACATAGGGACACATAGGAAATTTGTGTGTTTCTGACTTTTTTTTAGCGTGAGGCATACCGTATACTACTTTCCAATTACACATAGGAACACAGAGGGACACATAGGAAAACATAGGAAATTCGAATGATTGATGTATTATTTAAGTTTTGCATAAATGTCATTTACCAATGTCTTTTGTCCTTCCCGAAAAATATTACCACAATTAAAGTTTATTAAGATTCCTTTGGGTGCTTCTAATAGTCGCATATAATTTAAGACCTTTGCTTCGTGTTCGATCACAAATTTGCTTACTGATTTCAACTCCACAACCAGGCAATTTTCTACAAACAAATCACAACGGAAGCGAACCGCCAATTTCTTCTCATCATAAAAAACCGGAATACTCATTTCAGTGTGAAAATCAAGACCCTTCTTTTTTAATTCTTCTTTCATACACTCGTGATAAACACTTTCCAACAAACTCCTCCCCATTTTCTTTTGAACAGTTATCGCCGCTCCAATCACATCATAAGTCACTTTATCTACAAACTCCTTTGTCAATAATTTATGATCTTTATTTTCTTGTGAATTCAATTTCCAAAATCCCCTATGTGTTCCTATGTGCGTTCCCTCTATGTGTCCCTATGTGTTATCCCTATGTGTCCCTATGTGCGTTCCCTCTATGTGTCCCTATGTGTTATCTCTATGTGTTCCTATGTGCTTTCCCTCTATGTGTGCCTATGTGTTATCCCTATGTGTTCCTATGTACTTTCCCACTATGTGTGCCTATGTGTTATCCCTATGTGTCCCTATGTGTTCACAGCTTCGCCACCTCAATCACATGAGTGTTTTTTTGTAGAAATTTTTTCTCCGCCTCCCCTGCAGGCTGGCTACTCGCTAAAATTGTTCACTGAACAATTTCTTCACGCTCGCTATCACACCTTCTCGCTCAAAGGTCCACTGGACCTTTTCCGTCACCTCAGTCACATGAGAAATTTTAAATTTTGAATGTTAAATGTTGAATGTGATGTTAAATTTAAAAATCTGGAATCATTTTTAATTTAGCATTCAACATTTAAAATTTTTTATCTACTCCATATCAACAAAGGATGCATACCCGGCTCTTTGATTTTTTGTATTTCAAACTCCGCACTGCCGTAGTGTACATACCTTATTTTTTTACCTATTTTTTTTTCGGCTTTTTCAATTTGTTCAATCAAAAAAGCTTTGTTTAAATTATCGCCCACCAATACCAAATCAATGATGTTGGTGTCTTGTCCTTTGCTGAGTTTACCCACCAAATACACCTTTTCTAAATCACCGATGCGCTGCAGTACATAATCCACCACGTATTCAAGGCCGGTCATTTTCATGATGATGCTGTTGATGTCTTTAAACAAAGGGTGTTTGGTGTTGACCGAAAATATTTTTTTATTGCCTTCGCTGCTGGAGGCGATGAAACCTGCCTTTTCGAACTTGTTTAATTCTAAACGAATGGCATTGGTTGATTCCCCGAATTCCTCTTCAAGGTTACGCAAGTAAGCAGTGTTTTTGCTGTTGAGGAAAAACTTCAAAAGCAATTTTACCCGTGTTTTAGAAGATATTAATGTCTCAATCATAATTCGAGTAATAAAACTACTCAATCTATACCAAAAATACAGAAATTAATCGATAAAAACCAAGAAAAAAGAGGATAAAAACGATATTTTTTAAGACAGGGCTTGTGGGCAATTTGACTTAGGATCGACCAAAACCTACACCTTTGCCATAACCTTTACCATAACCCTTGCCATAACCATATCCATAGCCATAACCATAGGAATAACCATAACCTTGGTAATAATAACGGCGGCCAGGTTTGGCCACGCCATTTAACAATAATAATACATTCTTGATATTATTGTCTGCGATTATATTTTCGAGGAAATCAATCACTTTTTTGCGGCTTGATCTTGCGTTTAATACAAAAATGGAAGCATCTACAAATTGGATTAAATAAACCGAATCGGATAATAAACCCGCAGGAGGGGTATCAATCACAACATAATCAAAATCTTCCTTCGCTTTTTTGATTAAATCCTTCATTTTCTCTGCCAAAACAAATTCTGAAGGATTCGGTGGAATTGGTCCTGAATACATGGCAAATAAATTTGGAATGTGCGTTTCTGAAACTATTTCTTCGTAAGTATTTTGTCCTGTAATAAAAGTGGTAATCCCTCTTGTTTGTTTGGCCAAACCAAATTGCTGATACACCCTGGGTTTATGCAAATCCAACTCTAGAATCACAGTCTTTTTACCTGTTTTGGCCAATAATGCTGCCAAATTCACAGAGGTAAATGTTTTCCCTTCACCCGGCAAATAGGAGGTCACCAAGAATGTTTTGGCACTATTATCCACATTGGCGTATTGTAAATTGGTCCGTAAATTTCTGAACGATTCGGCGATGAGGGAAGAAGGACTCTCATCAACCACAATGCCCACATTTTGAATGCTCTTTACATAAGGTAATACCCCAATCAACGGAATATTGGTGAGTTCTTTTAAATGTTCAACTGTTCGGATGGTCGTAAAAAGCATGGTCCGAATCACAATGATAATGAGTGATGCTAATAAACCGGCAGAAATAAAGGCCTTTTCGTTTTTTGTTTTATCAGGTGAGTCAATGCCTACCATGCGGGGGGCTTCAATTATTTTTATATCAGGTACAATGGAAGCTCTGGCAATTTTGGTAGCCGCTTTTTTCTCCAACAAAAAGTTGTACAATTGTTCGCTGACTGTGGCCTTACGCTGAATATTGATAATGTCACGTTTTTTATTCGGAATTAAACGTGCCTCTTTTACATACGACAGTATTTCTTTGTTAATACTCTCCATTTGTTGAATGGCGGCTTTACGTGAATTGTTAATATAAATCAATAAATCTTGTCTGGTTTTTTTAATGCTTGTTTTTAAATCATTGATCATCGGATTGCCATCCTTGGCAATATTATAGAGTTTATTTAATTCTATTTGTTTGGTGTACAAATCCATCACCGCCGTGTACATAAAACCCTGCTTTTCGAAGATATATACATTGGGCGGTAAAAACTGTGGATCCTTGTCCTCAATGATGTATTTTTCCAAATCATTCAGGGCCGCCAATTGCAATTCCATTTGTGATTTTTGCCCATCATAGCTGCCAATCTTACCCAAAAAATCAGTTTGCTCCCAATCCAAGTCAATGATGGATTTTTTCTCCTTGTAGTTTTGCATGGTATCTTCAATGCTTTTTAAGGAGAAGGTAATTTCGTTTAATTGTTTATCGATGTATTCAACTGTGCGGTCATTTAAAACGAATTTTGATTTTAATTTACTTTCAGCATAAACCACATTCATGGTATCGAGTATCAATACGGCTCTTTCGGGCACCACATCTTTTAAAAACACCTGTAAAATTTCGGTGTATTCGGGGTTCTCCACCTTCAGATTACTGCGTATTTGGGTGATAAGGTATTCTTTGCTGTGGATAATAAACTGGTAAAGTATATTTTGTAAACTTGTTTGTACTTTGGGATCCAAACTCACATTCATCATCACCTTGATGCTCAAATCTAAGTCTACCAATTCCTTGTTGAAGTAGCCGATTTTTGTTTGTTTTTTGCCATTTTGTTCGTAGGACAGTTCATACTTAGCATTGTCCAATACCCTAAAATCGAAAACAGTTTCATAAAAAGCCGGGTTGATGGAGTTCACCAAAATGCTGAATGGCATGCCATTAAACTGCTCGGTGGTACGTACCTTGCCAACAATAAAATAAGAAACCTGAATGCGGTTCATTAAACGGTTCACAACCTCATTGGCCAAATCATACGATTGAATGATGCGTTTTTCATTCAAATTGTCAACGTAGGATGCAAAGCCATAAAAACTTTGGTCGTTGAGTACATTGTTCTTGTAGTAGGTGTCATCAGATTTTAAAAGAAACTCGGTACTGGCCTTATAAACCGTGGTTAAACGGTAATTGTAAAAATTGGCCAAGGCATAAAACACCGGTAAAACCAAAATAGGCACCCACCAATTGGCTTTGGCAACCCTTAGAATAAGGTTAAAATCTTTGGCTGTTACAATGGCTTGTTTTTTATTGTCCTTAAGATTGGCCAAAACGAATGCTGTTAAAGGTTATTGGATAAGCGTTAAAAAAATACATGCCTGCCGAATCAATTTATTTTCGTCTTGCAAATATATGCTTTTATGCCAAATTTTGTGGGGTTTGGGATTTTTTAATATATTTGTTCGATTATCGCATGAAAAATAAATTACGTTTCGGATTTTTCTTCACCTTCCTTTTTTTGGTTGGTGTATTACACACATTTGCACAAGTACCCCCACCACCTTCCGGCGGCGGAACAGGTTCGCCAAGTTGTTGGCCACCACCGTGCGTGCCCATTGACGGCGGCATTAGCGCACTCATTGTAGCCGGTGCTGCATTAGGCGCAAAAAAATTAGTCGATTCAAAGAAAAAATCGCAACAAATTTAATGTGGCCTTATGAAGGCAAAAGTTGCATCACCTGCCTTTACACGGTTCATCCTTATCTCCGGTAGTCTCTACCTTTGCCTCTACCTCATTTACCAATTTATCGTTAAAAAATACACCTATTACGATCAACAATTTATTGGTCAAATTATTCATTCTGCTGATTATGTGTTGCAGTTTTTTGGTTTTCAAACGTTCAAAAGCATACAGGCTGTGGATTTTCAAGTGGTGGGCGTTGATGGCTCTAACGGCGTGTGGATAGGCTCAAACTGCAATGCCATTAAATTATTTGGTTTGTTTTCGGTTTTTATTGTGGCTTACCCCGGTGCGGTTAAACATAAACTTTGGTACATCCCTTTGGGCATTGTACTCATTCATGTGCTCAATATTTTGCGTGTGGCCGCTCTTGCCATTATTGCCAAAACCTCTCCGGCTTATCTTGATTTTAATCACACCTATACTTTTAC
>CANGGP010000072.1 GCA_947453445.1 Sphingobacteriaceae bacterium | reverse complement strand
CTTTCCTGAAACGAGTTCAGGACAAGCGTGGTGAAAAGAGCCAGGAAGCAAGACAGCAGGAGACAAGAAGGTGTTCGGAAGATATGGAACGCTGATGACGCTGATGGATATGATTGAAGGGGATCGAAGCCCGGTGGCTGAGTTTATCAAGAAGCCCGGTGGCTGAGCTTGTCGAAGCCAACCGTTGGAAGAGACTTAAGAGACAAGAGTCAAGACGGCAGGAGTCAAGATGGTGATCGAATCACGTTGAGCGAAGCGAAACGCCCTTAGTGATCTTTAAAAATTAATTTACCCCTTAGTGTCCGATAGCTATCGGACTGAGTGGTGAAAAAAACGCAGGAGCCAAGAAGCAAGACTGCAGGAGTGAATTTTAAATGTTGAATTAGAAATGTTGAATGGTTTATCTTAACTGATTAAATCACAATGTAATTTAAATTAGGCGGAGTGGGGAGAATTAAAAATGAAGAATTAAAAATTAAAAATGGTTTAACCTAACTGATTGAATAACGGTATAATTTAAATTAGGCGGAATTGTGATGAGCTTCAAATTATGTAAAGCCAACCCGAAACGCGTAACACGAAATAGTATAAATGCTAAACCTGATTGTTATCGGGAGCATGTTAAATGTTGAATGAGTTAATATTCCAATCTGCAATCTGTAATCTGCAATCAATTGGACCTCAATTTTAAGAATTCAAGATTACGTTTCAATCCCAAATATTTAGTGCGTTTTACAGCAGAGTGTTTAAACAGCTGATTAAAAGTATCGAGTTTAATTTCATGCCATTCGGTGTCGGTCATTTCTAACAAGCCGCGATTGTTATTGAATAATGGCTCATGGTGTGTTTTACTGAAGCGGTTCCAAGGACAAACATCTTGGCATACATCGCAACCAAAGACCCAATGGTCCATTTTACCTTGAAATTCATTAGGGATACTTTCTTTTAATTCGATGGTGAGGTAGGAAATGCATTTACTGCCGTCGACGATATAAGGTGCAACAATGGCTTGGGTAGGACAAGCATCGATGCATTTACTGCAGGTACCGCAATAATCTTTTATGGGACCGTCGCATTCTAATTCTAAATCGAGAATTAATTCGGCAATGAAAAAGAAGGAACCCTGATCTTTATTGATGAGGTTTGTGTTTTTGCCAATCCAACCGAGTCCGCTTTTTTTGGCCCATACTTTGTCCATTACAGGCGCACTATCAACAAAAGCACGCACATTAAAAGCGCCAATTTTTTCTTGCAATCTGAAAATAAAATCCTGTAGTTTATTTTTGATGACTTCGTGGTAATCGGTGCCGTAGGCATATTTAGAAATTTTGGGCGCATCGCTCCTTTGTGTTTGCGAAGGATAATAATTGTACAAAAGAGACACCACCGATTTGGCTCCATCCACCAGTAATGCAGGGTTGAGACGTTTATCGAAATAATTTTCCATATAAGCCATTTGCCCATGTTTGTTTTCTTTAAGCCATTTTTCGAGCCGCGGGGCTTCTTCAGCTAAAAATTCAACTTTTGAAATACCACAAAAGTCAAAAGCCAAATCTTTGGCAATTTTTTTTACAAGTTGGGTATTTTCTGATTTATTCAATGAATGCAGCTTTGTTGAGGGGTAAAAATGCGAAATAAATGTGATTTAGAATATTTGAGTTCGCCGGAATGCTAAATTACAAGTATTTGCGTTAGGGATTGAGCCTTTGTTTGAGCTCCTTTGCTTGTCCTGCAAGGCAAGCAAAGAGCGAGTGGCGAAAGCCCGACCCCATGAAGCGGAAAAAACTGCCGGCATTTTTGAGGTTTTTTCTGCTTCATGGGGTAACGCCCAGCTAATTAATCTATTAAATATGAGTCGAAATGCCATTTTAACAAAAAAACCAATCATTTAACATAAATTTCACCGAAAAAATTTGGAACTAGAGGCAAAAAATACCGATATTTGCAGCATAAATCAAAAACCATGTATAACGAATTGATTTTCAGTAGATTACATGTAAAGCATTGATTAACAAAAATTTAACATTAATTTAATTCGTCATGAAAACAGCAAATCCGGTAATTGACACCTTAGTTGAAAGCCAAACACAATTCATCAACAATTGGATGGATTCGGCAAAAAAAATGCAATCAGCTTTCACGAGCGGCAACATCGCTTCTGAAGGTCAGTCTCTTTATAAGGAATTTTTCGATAAACAAACCAGCATCTTTAATAACATGCAAGCCTCATCGCAAAACATGTTTGGTGCAAATGGCACTAATCCTCAAGAATTTTTCAAAAACTGGTTTAATCAACAAGCTTCTTACGCGAAGCAAATGGCTGATTTTAACCAAAGCATTCAACACAGTTTTGCAAATTTTGGTAAACCGGCACAAGATTTTATGGCCAATTTTGGTCAATCGAACACGGCTTTTACCAATATTTACAATTCATGGTTAAACACCTTAAACACGTCTTTTGACTCAATGAGCAAAAACATGAATGGTGCATTTAACAAAGATATTTTCAGCAACTTTATGCAAGGCAATCAAATGTATGCTAAGGTGCAAGAGTTTTTTCATCCAATGATGGAAGCCATGCAAAAGGGTCAGTTTAATCCTGATACTTTTAAAAATTATTTCACGGCTGAGCATTACCAAAATTTAAGCAAACAAATGTTTGGCACTTTATACAATGAAGTATCGATGAAAGAAGCATACGATATGGGTGTAAAACAATTGTATGATTTTTTCGCCAACCAAAATAACATGGGCAAAGAATACTACGCGCAAATGCAAAACGTTGCGAATAATTTCCCGCAGTTAATGAACATGAATTCGAACGAAAGCTTAAAAGGTTTTTATGATCAAATTCACAATGTATTTGGTAAAACATTTGAACCTTTATTAAAGGTGATTAACCCGGGTAAAGAAAAAGAAAACGCTGAAGCCATGATTACTTTAATGGATAGAATGGCTGATTACAGTGTGAAACAAGCCGAGTTACAAATGTTTTTACAAAACACCACCAGAAAATCGGTTGAGAAAATTGCTGCTGATTATGCTGAAAAAATGAAAAATCCGCAAGACATGAGCGCGATGCCTAGTCCGCAAGAATTATACAACGAGTGGGTAAAAGTAAACGAAACTTTGTTTACCGAATTATTCGCCAGCGAAGAATTCAGCAAAGTTAAAGGTGAGGCTTTAAACTTGGGCATGGATGTGAAGAAACATTTTGAAAAACAATTTGAATCTACATTTTCGAATTTGCCTGTGGTTTTTAAAAGTGAAGTGGAAGAAATGCAAAAAACCATTTACGATTTAAAAAAACAAGTAAAGGAATTACAAACGAAATTGGCCATGCAAAATGCTGCTTCGGTTGAATTGTTTGAAGACGATAAAGCAGGCAAAGCCCGCAAAAAATAGTTAGTTTATATGTGTGAGAGTGGCCGGAAGAGAATGTTCTTTCGGCCATTTTTATTTTAGTAGATTTGTGTGCAAGGCATGCAAACAACAATTCCATCATCACGCTTTTACCGAAATTTATTTTTGGTTTTTCTAGGCAGTGTTGTGTTCAGTTTTTTTTATTTACGTCCCTTTAAATCGGCTTGGCATCCTTTTATTGCCGGCGATGGTTTGGGTTATTATGCCTACTTGCCCGCCACCTTTATTTACCATGATACAGAATTAAATTTTGCATGGTTTAATAAAGTGTACAAAGCCAATTATGTGAACAGCTCCTTTGATAATCCGGAGGATAATTTTTTGGTAAAATACGGGGATAAAAAAATCAATAAATATTATCAGGGTTTGTCTTTTATTTGGATGCCCTTTTTTTTCGTCGGTCATTTGGCCGCAAAAATAATGCATGCGCCATGTGACGGCTTTTCGCAACCCTATCAATGGAGCATGGCCTTGGCTTCATTGTTTTATTTGCTATTGGCCTTGTGGTATTTGCGCAAGCTCTTGCATGCCATTTTAAATAATGCGCTCATCGCATGTATTGTGCCCATGTTTATTTTTTACGGCACACATCTTTTTCCTTATGCTATTTTTTCGAACAGCTTGTCGCATGTGTACTCATTGTGTTTTAATATTTTGTTTGTGTTCTTTTTATATAAAACCTTTCATGGAAAAAATCAGCAAAGTGTAAATGCGTCTTTGGCTTTGCTTTTTTATTGTATCACGGTTGGTATTCGTCCGCTTAACGCCTTGGTGATTTTGTTGCTTCCTGTTTTCTATTCTTCCACATTTAATTGGCGTGATTTAAAAAGGAGCAAGTTGGTGTACCTTCTATTGCTCATCTGTTTTGGATTTATTGTGTATCAAGCGCGACTGATGTATTTGCAAACGCATTCGTTTTTTCCGTATACCTATAGCAACGAAAGTTTTGATTTTATGCATGCGCGTTTTTGGGAGGTTTTGTTTAGTTACAAAATTGGTTTGTTTGTATATGTGCCATTGATTTTGTTGAGTTTGGTAGGATTATTTTATCTGCCTGAAAAAAAGTGGATTTTGATGTTTGTGTTTTTTATGGGCATTTTGTTTTTATACAGCGCTTGGTGGTATTGGCCCATTAATCGGCGCGCCATGATTGATGATTATTTTGTGCCTGCTGTTTTGATTGGTTTTGTTTGTGTTTCGATTAAAAAACCTGCGGCGCAATTTGGTTTTTATGGTTTGTTGATGCTGTCGGTTTTTTATTACCAGTTAAAAAATTATCAGATGCAAAACGGCATACTCGATGAGTTTAAAACGTACAAAGAAGTTTATTGGCGGAATTTTTTCAGGACTTATAAAGCCAATATGTATTTGGTAGAACCAAGCGCCATTCATGATCAACAGGATTTTAATTTTGATTTTGAAAAAGATGCCGATTTAAGTTTTGTTCAAAAAAGCAAAGTGCAGAGCGGCAAGCAGGCCATGGTGTTATCGCCTGATAAAAATTTTGTTCAATTGGCGGTATTGCCATTTCCGAAATTGTTTGATACCAATAAAGCCAATTGCATCCGTTTTTCTTTGTCCACTTTTTTTGAAAAAGGCATTACGGCCGCGCACTTGTTTATTCAGTTTTATGATACAGAAGGCACCTCTATTTTGGATGTGCCCTTTTATTTACATGCCGATGATATTTTTCCGAACCGCTGGGACTTAAAGGAATTTGGCTATGAGATTGAGAATCATAAAATAATCAATTCTTACACTGTTCAATCCATTGGCATCGCCATGTGGAATTTGGAAGCCAAGAAGAACATTTACGTGGATGATTTAAAGGTTGAATTTATTTTGTTGAAGCCGGGTGGATGAGCTTGTTGAGAAGCCCGGTGGCTGAGTTTATCGAAGCCAGCGATACAAAATGTAAGATTAGTTCAACTAGTATTGTGCCTTCGACAGGCTCAGGCACCGAAAATTTACAGCCGCTGAACTTATCGAAGTATCCTGTGGCTGAGCTTGTTTATACGCCCGGTTGTCCCGAAGTATTTCGGAATCGAAGCCCTGTGGTTCCGAGGCACATTGGGATCGAAGCACGGTGGCTGAGCCTGTCAAGAAGCCCGGTGGCTGAGCCTGTCAAGAAGCCCGGTGGCTGAGCTTGTCGAAGCCAACCGTTAGAAGAGACTAAAGTGACTGAAGAGATATTAGAGACAAGAGTCAAGACGGCAGGAGATAAGACGGAGTTCGGGAGATATGGAACGCAGATGACGCAGATGAATATGATTGATGCGATTTCTGAGTTACATGAGACAAGATAAGGATAGCATCACCTTGAGCAAAGCGAAACGCCCTTAGTGACCTTTATTCTGATAACAAATTCACCCTCAATGACCTCAGTGCCTCAGTGGTTAAAATGAGACAAGAGTCAAGACAGCAAGAGATAAGACGAGGATCGACACGCGGTGCAAAAAATAATCCTCAAAGCCCCAATATTCAATTAAAAAAATATAATTAATGCCTTGGCGATATCGTCAAATTGAAGAATAATCGTAATTTTAAACACCAAATTAATCACCATGGAGAATAAAATCATTGAAGAGTTTAACAGCATGAGCAATAAGCTGTTGAAGGGTTATTCAACCCTGAATCAAATTGCAGAAGTAGATATTGCTACCACGCCTAAAACAGCGGTGTATAATGAAGATAAATTAACGCTTTACCGTTATGATCGCGATACTGACGCCACATACAAAACACCGGTTTTAATTGTGTATGCATTGGTGAACACTTATAAAATGTTGGATTTACAACCTGATCGCAGTTACATCAAAAATTTGTTGAATGCGGGCATGGATGTTTATTTGATTGATTGGGGTTTTCCGAGTAAGGGCGACCGTTATTTGTCGATGGATGATTATGTGAATGGTTACATCAACAACTGTGTTGATTTTATTCGCAAAAAAAACCGTGTTGAGAAAATCAACATCTTGAGTATTTGTCAAGGTGGTACCTTAAGCGTTATCTACTCGAGCTTGTATCCCAACAAAGTGAAAAACTTGGTAACCCATGTTACGCCCATCGATTTTAACACCAACGATGGTTTGTTATTCCGTTGGAGCAAAGACATGGATTTTGATTTATTGGTGGAAGGCAACCATGGTTTGATTCCGGGCGATTTTTTAAACCAAGGTTTCGATATGTTGAAGCCCATGATGAAGGTGCAAAAACAACAAGCCTTAACCAATGCTTTGGATGATAAAGACAAGTTGATGAATTTTTTAAGAATGGAAAAATGGATCAGCGAAAGTCCTGACCAAGCAGGCGAATGTTTCCGTCAGTTCATGAAAGATTTATACCAAGAAAATAAATTGATAAAAGGTGAATTGGAAGTTGGCGGTAAAAAAGTGAACTTGAAAAATTTAACTTCACCTTTATTGAATATTTTTGCCACTGAAGACCATCTTGTTCCTCCTGCAGCTACCAAGCCATTGAATGACCATGTTGGCAGTACCGATAAAGAACTTTACAGTTTTAAAGGCGGGCACATTGGTGTGTTTGTTGGTGGAAAATCGCAAAAAGAATTGGCACCTGCTGTTGCGGCCTGGTTGAAGAAAAGAGATTAAAATAAAATACATTGATTTTAAAATGCGGCTTCGGTCGCATTTTTTATTTGCTTAATATTACATGCAAATATGAAAGCCGCAGGCATCAGCGATTTAAAAAAGGAACTCAAAGCAATACAGCCAAAAGATTTGGTAGAGCTGTGTTTGCGTTTGGCCAAATATAAAAAGGACAATAAAGAGTTGATTGGTTTTTTGTTGTTTGAAGCGCATGATAAACCGGCATTTGTTGAATCATTAAAACTTGAAATCAAAGAAAATATTGGATTAATCGACAAAGGCAGTAATTTGTACTACGTGAAAAAAAGTCTGCGTAAAATTTTACGACAAATTGTGAAGTACTGCAAATACCTTGATGATAAAGCCTTGGCAGCCGACTTGCACATTTATTTTTGTTTGCAATTAAAACACTCGGGCATTCCGTATAAAAAAAGTCAATTGCTTTTAAACATGTATGAACAGGAATTGAAAAAAATTCATATGCTCATTCATGCCTTGCACGAAGATTTGCAGGCCGATTATCACAATGATTTGGAGGCCATAGAAGCATGAATGTACAAGGCCCAAATCCACAATTATTAATTGAATTGGTCACACAAACAATGCCCTTTGGCAAATACAAAGGCACCTTGTATTACCGCATTCCGGTGAATTATTTGGAGTGGATGGCAAGGGAAGGATTTCCGAAAAACAAAACAGGCATGTTGCTTTCAACCCTTTATGAAATTAAATTAAACGGTTTAGAGTTTTTGTTACTTGAAATCAAAAAGCGACTCGACAGCGGCGCAAAGGTTTAAACACGCATGTGATCAGCTTGCCAGTTTTTAATGCTGCTTTTGATGGCGTCAGGACTCAAATTTTCTTGCAGGCATCGATCAATTAAAATGATTAATTCTTCATCAGAGGCAAAACGTAAAGCAAAAATTTGTCCGCGTGAAAGTTTTTCTTCAATTACTTCGAAACGTTTTTGGGTGAGCACATAATACCGCAATCGCATTTCTAAACGAATGATGCGGTTTTGATTACCAAGTGCATAATGTTGACGTAGCATGAGGGCCAAAAAACAGAGTAAATTAATGATGGCCAAATCGAAGTAATGTTGTGAAGTATTGTTGCCCGTTTTACTTAAAGCATAAAAACAAAGCACATTTAAGATAAGAATGCAGCCGTAAAAAATAACATGGTGAGGCCAATAATAAAATTTGTGATGTTTGTAATCTTGATTTTTCATGTTGTCAAGGTAATCAAATGAATTAGTTTAATATTTTAAAAAATGCAAAAGCTATTCGATGTTTTGTGGCTCCTGATTGGGTTTTGCATAGCTCAATCGGGCTAATTTATTGGTTTGGTGGTAAGCGTCGAGTCCGCTACCGGCAAGGCTTCCAATGCATTCTAAATCAATAAAACCATCTTTTTGAACGGCCGTGGCGGGTAAGAAAATGTGTTGTATTTCGCCAATTAATAAAATGGTGTTATTGCTTTGTACTTTAATGGTTTCCTTTAATTGTAGGGCAATTTGAAGATTTGATTCTTTTACAAAAGGCGCAAAAAATTCTGCTTTGTATTCCTCTGTTAAACCGCAAGCATTAAATTCAGATATGTCGCGGGGGTATCTGGCTGCGCTTTGGTGCGCTTGACGGTAAATGTTTTTGTGAATGTGGTTGAGGGTGTAAAAACCTGTTTCGCAAATATTTTCGTAGCTATGTCGTTCAACTGAATCAGGACGAACAATTATGCCCATGAGCGGTGGATTGGCGCCAATGTGCATCACCGAATTAAATATGGCGAGATTGCTTTGGTTTTGAAGATTTTTACTGCCCAATAAATTGATGCTTTTAAATCCGCTTAATGAATTGATAAAGGCAGCGCGAAAGCGTTGTTCCATTTGCATGAGCGCCGCATGGTTAAAATGTTGGTGCATTTTATAACAATTTTAAAGTGCCCATGCCGCCATCCACTGGCAATATTTGCCCACTGATCCAAGCGGCTTCTTCGCCCAATAAAAATGCAATGGCATTCGCCAAATCGCAGGCTTCACCAACTTTTTTTAATGGATTTCTTTTTTCGGATGCTTCTAATTTTTCGGGTGAATTGATAAACTTTTCCGCCAAAGGGGTATTGCTCAGCGAAGGTGCAATGGCGTTTACGCGAATACCCGGGGCTAATTCGGCGGCCAATGCTTTTGTTAATCCTTCAATCGCAGCCTTGGCCATGGCGATGGAGCTATGAAAAGGCATGCCGGTTTGGGCAGCTACTGAACTAATAAACACTATGGCCGGTGTTGTGCCATTTTTTAAATCAGGTAAATAAGCTTGTGCAAAGGCAACGGCACCCAAACTATTGATTTGATAATCGTGAATAAAATCTTTTTCACTGATTCTTTGAAAAGGCTTTAATTGTATGGTGCCCGGAAAATAAACCAAACCATCAATCGCGCCATTCAATTTTGGAAATGCACCAAAAGCATAATTTTCGATTTGAAAAAATTCATCGTAGGCAAATGTTTTTTCTTTGGTACTAATGCCAATGACCTTGTTGTTTTTGTTTTGCAACAATTGGGCACAGGCAATGGCGGTTTTACTTGAGGCGCCTGCAAATACATATGTTTTCGACATGTTAATTTTTTTTGCTGATTTTATTTCCGCTAATCATGCGTTGTTGATTCGATTTAAAACGGTTGATGTTGTTGTTCCTTAGCTTGGCATGTTTTGTTGCGCAATTTTCAACCCTTTTGCGCCAAGCAATGTAGGCGCCGGTTTTTAACTGTTTTTTCATGAAGGCTTTCACGTCACTTTCATTCAAGCCAAACTGGAATTTAATGGCTTCAAATGGTGTACGGTCTTCCCATGCCATTTCGATGATACGGTTTACATCCATAACGGTCGTCGTTTTGTTGCTTTTAACCGGCTCGTCTTCCATATAGGCCATAGGGGAAGGCAAACCGCTGTAATAACAATAATCTAAAGCTTCTTCAGTCATTATTTAGCATTAAAAATTTCTTCCACTTTGTTGAAACGGTAATCAAAAATATTTTGCAATTGTTTCTTAATAAAAAGGGCATTTGCAATTCTTCCCATAAAACCAAATGGTGCCTTGTAATGCACAATGTCGGTCATTTCAACGCCACCGGGCACTTCTTTTAAAAAATGTTTGTGGTGCCAAAAGGCGTAAGGACCAAATCTTTGTTCATCTACAAAATATTGTTTGTCTTGCACATGTGTAATTTCAGTCACCCAGTGCATTTTAAGGCCCGCCACAGGTGATACTTTATATTCGATGATTTGACCCGGATACATTTTTGTGTTGGATAAATCACTGAGGATATGAAAACCCATATAAGCTGGGGTAATTAGCGATAAATTTTTTGGTGAACTCATAAAGTCCCAAACAGTTTGTAAATCGCTTTTAATAAATTGTTTTGCTTCTAAGCAGTGTAGCATGGTTTTAATTTTAAATACTAACAAATGAATATTGTATTTGTTTAATCAAATCATGGATGCTGCTTAGGCATGATTGTACAAGGGAAGCTCTAGCCGCCATCCGGATAGTTAGAGAAAGTACAGTAAATTGTTACAAGATTTTATAAAGCCTATATGTCATCGCGTACTTTGCGTGAGGGGCACGAAGGGCCTGCCTGCCGCAATAGGGCCTGCACATCGGCAGGCAGGTTTAGTTCTTTTAAGGCGATGCCTCTTTTATCGCCTTAAAAAACCGCGACAAAAGTGCGGTGCACTTTTGGGCGAGTATGTGCTAAGATAGCCGAGCCTCCCTCCTTTTGTCGGGATAAACTGTAGTGACCCGACCCCGCCCTCCTGGTAATAACGATAGGCGGGGGCACGCCCAAAAAATTATTCTGCCCTCAGGACATAAAATAGTAGGACAAACTGTATTTTTTCGCATCAAATTATTAATATGTTAAGAAAGCCTTTCTACCATTTTTTGGGTATTGTGTAGGCTTGAAAATTAAAGCATTTTTGAAACGCGAAAATGAAAAAATTAAGTTTTGTATTGACCTTAAGCACGGCCATGACATTGGCTTTTTCGGCTTGTAAAAAGTTGGTGAGCGCTAGTCCAAGCAAAGATGCTGTGATGAGTTCGGCCATTGAGGGATTAAGTTTGGAGCAAAACAAACGTTTTAGTGATGGCTCTGAGGAGTTTAGTGAAATTTATGATGAAGGCAGCGGTTTAGGACCTATCTATGTGGCTACTTCTTGTGCCTCTTGTCACAGTGGTGATAACAAAGGGCATCCATCAACCAATTTAACACGCTTTGGTCAAATTGACACAAACGGCAACCAATATTTGGATAGAGGTGCGCCGCAATTACAGCACTTTGCATTACCGGGTTATACAGGCGAACGCATTCCGCAAGGTGCCATGTCGTCAAACTTTATGGCGCCCATTGTGGCCGGCTTGGGATATATTGAATTGGTGCCTGAACAAGATATGATTGACATGGCTGATCCGCAAGATTTAAACGGTGATGGTATTTCGGGCAGGGTGCATTGGAATGTGATACCTAATTGGGTAAAACCATCGGCGAATGCCATTCAACAAAATGGAAAATACATATGCCGTTTTGGTCGCAAGGGCGGGGTATATAATTTACATCAACAAATTGTAGGCGCATTTAACAATGATATGGGCATTACCACATCTTATATGCCTATAGATCCTTACAATGCTGAAAGTGGCATTCATCCGAGTTTAAGTAGTGGTGCCGACATCGACGATAAAAGTTTAAATTCTACCGTTTTTTATATTCAAGCATTGCAAGCGCCGATTCAAAGAGATCAAAACAATGTGGTGGTGATGGAAGGAAAAACAATTTTTAAAAACATTGGTTGTGCGAAATGCCACGTTGAAAGTTTGCGAACCGGAAACTCAATCATTTCGGCATTGCATCAAAAAACATTTTATCCATATACTGATTTATTGCTGCACGATATGGGCGCGGCTTTAAACGACCATTATACTGAGGGTTTCGCCATGGCGTCTGAATGGCGCACCACTCCTTTGTGGGGCGTTGGTTTATCAAAAGATGCCCAAGGCGGTGTAATGTATTTGATGCACGATGGGCGTGCCGGCAGTTTTGAAGAAGCCATACAGTGGCATGGCGGAGAGGCGGAGCAAAGTAAAATTAATTTTAATCAAATCAGTAAAACCGATCAAAACCGTTTGATTGCGTTTTTATCATCACTTTAATGGAAAGAAAAGCATTTTTAAAACAGTGTGGAAAATTGTGTTTGGGTGGCCTGTTGGCGGGAGAATTGTTGCAATCGTGCACGGGCACTTATTTTGCGGTGGGCAGTTTTGAGCAAAACCAATTGGTATTGAACAAAAGCGAATTTGTGATCAGTGCAAACGGTAAAAACAAATTCAGAAAATATGTTTTGTTACGTCACGAAAAGTTACCCTATCCAATTTATGTATACCGTTTAAACGACAATACCTATTCGGCTTTATACATGGAGTGCAGTCACAACAGTTGTGAACTTACCCCGCATGGCGATTTTTTAATTTGTCCTTGCCATGGCAGCGAATTCAGCAATGTTGGCAGGGTTTTAAATCCTCCTGCTGAAAACGATTTACGTTCATTTAAAATCAATCACGACAATGAGAAAATATATATTCAACTTTAAAATTTTAAATACGCTTTTATTATTTGCATGCATCCATCACGTTCATGGGCAAAGCGATTCATTGGCTAGAAGAAAAACCAACGACAGCATTCGTCCGAGATTAAACATGGATGCCATTTACAACCGTCCTTTTTTAACCAGCACCAAGTTGCCCGTGGCCATTGGCGGTTATATTGAAGCAAACACCCAGTACCGTTCAACCGATGGTGTTTCTGACGGATTGCATTTTCAGATGCGACGCATGACCTTGTTTGTGTCGAGCACCATGAGTAAAAAAATTAAATTTTTATCGGAGTTAGAATTTGAAGAAGGCACCAAAGAAATAAATTTAGAGTATTGTGCCATGGATATAGAGGCCCATCCATTGTTGAATTTCAGGGGGGGCATCATCATGAATCCAATTGGTGCATTTAACCAAAACCATGACGGGCCGCGATGGGATTTTATTGATCGTCCCATTTGTGCCACCGGCATTATTCCTTCTACCTTGAGCAATGTAGGCATGGGCATACACGGCAAATATTTTTCGCATTTGTGGATTGTGGGCTATGAATTTTATTTGACCAATGGATTTGATGACAAGGTGATCAACAATACCGAAGGCAGAACCTCTTTGCATGCGGGGAAGGAAAATCCGGAGAAGTTTGCCCAGAGTTCGAATGGCATGCCGTTAAGTACAGGCAAATTGGCGATAAGACATCGAAACATAGGAGAAATGGGCTTCAGTTTTATGCAGGGCGTTTACAATACTTGGCAAATAGAAGGTTTAAAAGTGGATCATAAGCGCAAGGCGACTGTTTTTGCGGTGGATTATAATACCACAATGTTGAACAACAAATTGACTATAATGGGAGAGTATGACCGTGCAATGGTTGAGTTACCGGGCAATTACACGCAGCAATTTGGCTCATTGCAGTGGGGTGCGTATACTGATGTGATTTATACGGTGATTCAGAAAAAAATGTTTGGCTGGGAAAAAGCCAAATTAAACATGGGTGCTCGTTTTGAATGGGTAGATTATAATGATGGCCGTTTCAGAGAAACCAAAACAAATATTGGGGATGATATCAAAGCCATTGTGCCTACGATTGCTTTCAGACCAAGTGGCACAACGGTTATTCGATTGAATTACCGCTACGAATGGAGTCATGATTTGTTAAACAACCCTGAAGTGAAGTCGCAGGCCATTCAGTTTGGCTTTTCAAGCTATTTCTAAATTAATCGGTGAATTGCCCTTTTTTAAAGGTAATTAACAAACTTTTTTGCTTAAGTGTCTAGGAATAAGACATTTCTCATTGATTTTAGGCTTAAGAATGGTTAAATTTGTGTAAGTTAATTACCGAATACCTTAAACATTCATGTCGAAATTTATTACATACTATTTTGTGACGATTTTATTGATGCTGGCATCTTTCAATCAAAACGCGGCAACACGCACTTGGACGAATACAGCCGGAGGTTCATGGACTGTGGCCAGCAATTGGTCGCCTGCCATAGTGCCGGTTGCGAATGATGATGTGATTATTAATAATTTAAGTAGTGCAACCAAAACAATTATTGATGTGCCCACCATTACATTAAACAGTTTAACTGGCTCAGGCACTGGTTTTGCATGGTTGGCAGCTGATGTTTCAGGAAATGTTTTAACCATCCGTAATTCGATGTTGGTTCCTTCTTCATATACTTTAAGAGTCGGGGATTCAGGTGCACGTTTGGTAATGACCGTTTCAACTACATGCGTAGCAACCTTAAATGGTGTTTTGTATTATGATGCCGGAAATACGAACAGGATATTTACCTTAAATGGGAAATTAATTATTCCGCAAACGGGAGGATTGTACGATCCAAATCCAACAGCCGGTTCAGATTTTATTGTCACATCAACCGGAACGATAGTAACCGGAAAAATTCAAGGGATTACAACCACTTCAGTATCTGGCGCGGCATCCATTAATACCAATGTGGCCATATGTTTTGGAGGCTCCTACACTTATGCAGCAGGGGCGAGTTATGAATACAATGGAACAAGCGGTCAAATTACAGGTTCCGGCCTTTCACAAAATACAGCAGGTAATGTGACGGTGAATTTAACAGCCGGTCAAACTTTAACCATGTCGAACAATACCACCATTTCAGGAAATTTAACCATGACTTCAGGAAACGTGAATTTAAATGGATTAACCTTAAGCCTTGGTACATCGGGTGCTGCAACCGGAACTTTAAGCAGATCAGGAGGATTTTTATTTAATGGTACATTTAAGCGATGGTTTGCTACAGCTACAGTCGCCATGCCTAGCGATGCAGGATTATTCCCCATGGGCACTTCACAAGCCGATTATAGGCCTTTATGGGTCGGCTATTCAACTGCCTTAACCACTGCCGGTAATATCAGCGTTGTGCATACACCAACTTATCCGGCTTGGTATGTGGCGGCAAATCATGCCGATGCGAGTTGGAGTAATACTGTTATTGGTGTGTCGAATTCAGTGTGGACCATTACAACAAACAGCATTGCCTTTAATGGTACATCTGCGCAAATACGTTATGGCGGTACCGGTTATGGTACCAATTCATTAACTGATTTAAATGCTTCTTTGGTATCATCTGTTACAGGCTCGCATTCGGCCAGTACCAATGCCAATACAACTTATGAGGTGAACAGAACAAATTTAACAACAGGGCTAATTGCTAATACTTGGCGTATTGGTTCAAGAAATGTTACCAATTCACCTTTACCAATTACTTTGCGCGATTTTAATGCCAATATGGATGGCGATCGCGTGAAAATATTTTGGTCGACCGACACCGAAAAAAACAACCATTATTTTGTGGTTGAAAAATCAAGTGATGGAATTCACTATCATGTGGTTGGAATAGTAGATTCGAAGGGCGATTCAGAAATGCAACAAGATTATTATTTGTATGATAATAGTGTTGAAAATTGTTTGAATTATTACCGCTTAAAACAAGTGGATTATGATGGCATGTATAAGCTTTCTAAAACAGTGGTGGTATGTAAT
>CANGGP010000071.1 GCA_947453445.1 Sphingobacteriaceae bacterium | reverse complement strand
TCAGTAATTTATTCTAACGAAAGTTACTTTGCCGGATTGAGAGGGGCAACTGTTATAAACTTGATGCAAAAGAAACAAAAAATCAAGGCTGCCGTGAAATTTCTTGAAAACCACGGCGCCACTTTCTGATGCGCGCGAAGGTCGCGTTAGGTCGCTCAAATGCAATAGTTGGTTTAGCGACTGACCGCGCGCGAGAACGGCAGAAAGCTGCGCCTTGTTTTCTTACGAAATTTCCCGAAGGCCAAACGGATTTCAAGGACTTTAAAATCTTCATGCAAAAGGTTCTTTTGATTTTCCTTAACACACACAGTCCTCAAATGCAAAATGATTCAATTATCTCAATTCCCTGTGCGGTGGGCTTGGCACGGCGCGATGCCGAAGCGGGTGAATTGATCCCGGTTGCTATCGGGAGAGAAAAACAGCAAAGGCCGCAACGCGCAGGCTTTGCGCCTTCGCAGCGGTTTCAAGTCTGCTATGCGCTTTAGCTTGTGCGCTTGAAAGCAGGCTTGGTTACTTTGCTAGTCTTTCAATAAAAATTAAGAGCGGGAAGGAATTGCCGTGCCTTGTTTTCTTTTGTTTCTTTTCTTTAACAAGAAAGAAAAGAAAGATTAGGATAATTTCTACCTTCTTTTGTCTTTACACAAAAGAAGCACTACGGAGGTAAACTCAGGATTAAATTTCTTAAAGCCAATGCTGGCCTTGCTTATTAACTTAAAGCTTCGTAAGCGCGGTATGGAAAAATTGCTCCAGTTCTTAAAAAATGCCACTTTAAAATTATTCCGGACAGTAGTGATTTTTTATTGCTTCTTGATTTGATATAATTCGGGGCCAAAAAAATTAAAAAGAAAAAGTATAGCGTCATGCTAAGTGTTGGGTGTTGCGCCAGCGATTAACTGGAAAGCCCCCCTTTAAGGCTTTGCGTGATGTTTGCGAGGCGAGGAGGCTGCGTAGGGATGAAGCAGACCCCGGAGCCCGACAAACATAGCAAAGGCAAAGGGGGCTTGAAAGGAAAGCGCGTTAACCTGCCCGCCGAAGAATAGCTTGCGCATGGGCAGGTGGGGGCGCCCTAAAAATATTTGTTGCCTTGATTAAAGTGTTTTGTAGAATGAAGTGCTTTTTCTGAAGGGCGAATCGTAAATGATAAAGGTATCGGACACCTTCATGAGTCCATTTTTAAGGTGTTTTGCCGGTTTTGGTTTGTGTGCCATTACAAAGGCTTTGCCAAAAAATCGAAAGCCGCTCATTTGTACAAAACGTTTTACAAAGAACTCGTTATCGAAAGATTTTTCGCTGCTGAATTTTTCATCGTTTGAGTAGGTGATAAAATTTCGGAAGCGGTATGGCGAGTTTTCTTTGTTGTAGCTCACTGTGTATGCTTTGAAACTGCCCTTTTTACCGGGTTTTTGAATCACTTCTTTTTTTGCATTTTCATCCCATTTAAGGTTGTCTGAAATTTCGATGATTTTATTTTCTCTGAAATTTTGCAATTGTTGTTTGCGGTTGAGGTGATCGAGAATTTCAAATGTGATGGGTACACAAATATAACAATCGGGTGGGAGGAAGGTGATGCGCTCGGCAACCACGGTTGACATGACGTTTCGGAAGGAACGGCTTTTTTCGTCGCCAATGGGCACAGTAATTGATTCGGAAGTGGTTTGTTCAATCCAATAATCGTTTTTCCATTGGTTATGAACGTAAACTGATTTTTTCCAATCGATGTAAACGGGTTTTTTTGATTTGTTGTAAATGGTAAAATACATTAAGCCGTGTTCGCCCCAAAAGTCGTATGAGATGCGCAGATCATCGTTTTCACTGATGCCATCTTTGGCAATATTTTTTCCGGATGATTCGGTTTCGGTTAAACGGATGCTGGCGCATGCTGTGAATAACAAACAGCAAAAAGTGGCCATGCTGAGCGCGAAATGTTTTTTCATAAATAAAATTTGAATTAAGATAATTCGATTTTTATAATTGTGCAAGCAGAGGCTTTATTTTAACGCTTGTATGGATTTAATGCATGTTACGCCACCAAGCCTCGAAAACTTGGTTTTGATTTTTTAAATGCACTTTTTCACCGATACGCGGTGTAATGATGTTGTGCTTTGTTTCTTCGTTTAATCGACTAATCCTTTCCAGTGGCTCATGCCATGGGTGGTTGCTCAAAGCGAACTTTGATGAATGCACGGGTAAAATCAATCGGCTATTAATGTCGGTTGCTGCTTTGATAAAATCTTCGGGCAGCATATGAATGTATGGCCATTTGTGGTCGTATTGTCCGTTTTCTAAGATGGCAATGTCGAATGGTCCGTGTGTTTTTCCTATTTCAGCAAAGTGTTGGTCGTAACCACTGTCGCCGCCAATAAATAATTTGTGTTGCTTTGTTTTGATGACGAATGACATCCACAGTGCTTTGTTGGCTTTAAAGCCTCTGCCTGAAAAGTGTCGTGCGGGTGTGGCATTAATTTCGAGTTGTGGATATGGCGTCCATTTTTCGTACCAATCGAGTTCGGTGATTTTGTTTGTGTCAAAACCCCAGTATTCGAGGTGTTCGGCGGTGCCTAAGCCGGTGAGGGTTTGTTTTACCTTTGATTTTAATTCAATAATGGTTTTGTAATCAAGGTGGTCCCAATGGTCGTGTGTGATAATGAGTAAATCGATGTCGGGAAAATCAGTTACTTGGTAATTGTTACTGCCATTAAAGGCTTTGGTGCCGCCCGGCAAGGGAGAAGCAGAGCCGCTAAAAACTGGATCAACCAATATTTTGAAACCATCTACTTGAATAAAGTAAGAAGAGTGGCCGAACCAAATTAAAAGATTTTCATTTGGATTGAGTTGAAGCAAATTTGTTTTGATGCTTGGAATGCTTTGTGTGGGTTTTACTTTTTTCTCTCGGTTAAAAATAAAAGCTTTTAAGATTGTAAAAAAGTTCACACCATCGGCGAATTGCGGCGTTATGCGCAGGTTTTGGAAGCTGCCATTTTTGAAATGCGGTGATTGTTTAATTCTTGCTAAGCGTTTTGCAGAAGGGATTTTGCCAAATTTTTTTTGTTTGGTGAAAAGATAAATGAAGAGCGCCAGGCCGATGATGATGTATAGGAAGAGCATTGTGTAGTTTTAAATGAAACAAATATTTGACTTGATAGTTTAGGCTTATTTTAAAATGGTTTGAAAGTTCAATTCGATGTCGGTTTCGCCGCTGTTGATATTGCCGTTTTTTATGTTGGGTTGGTGTTTAAGGGTGATTTTTGAACTGCCTGTTGATGCGCTGCCGCAGCGCCATTTGCTGTTCAGACCAAGCGGCAATCCATTATCATCTTTATCCAAGTATAGGCTAATAATGTTGATGTTGCTATAATTAAAAAACAATTGGTGTTCGTTGCGTTTGTTCCACACTTCTTTGGAAATGGTATCAATGGGTGTTTTGGTTTCGTCGAGTAAAATAATGTTCAAAAAATAGGTTGAATTGGTTTTTAGTCTGATGGTATCGAATCGGCTTGCGTTTTTCCCACCCGGACCATCGGGGTCTCTGAATTCGGCCTGATAGCTGTTTGTAGTGTTGGCTGAATCCTTAAACTGAAGTATCATACTTGTGAGTAATTCAGGACTGTCTTGCGGTGTTGGCGGTACTTCGACGTTGTTATTGTCTTTTTTGCATTGTATAAATACCAACAAACAAAGCAGAGAAAATAAGCTGATGTTTAGATTAATTGATTTCATTTGGCTTGTTTTTTAGATGTTTGTTAAAACTGTTATTAAACGGAATTGTGATTCGGATGCTGTAGTTGCGGCCCATGGCATCGGTATAATACCTGAACCGATCGAGGTAATCGCGGTAAGCTTTGTTGAATAAATTGTTTATGCCAAATCCAATGTTGAGGCTTTGTTGTTTGATATGAAGGGTGTATGCTGCTTGAAGGTTAAATAAAAAGTACTGAGCCGGTGGCGCAACAAAATCGCTGTTTGCAGGTACACGCCATTGTTTATTTACGAATAAAAAGGAAGCAGCCAGGTAAGCATCATTTTTTTTACGGAAGCGTTTTAATAATTCGGTTTCAAATCTGTCGGCAGGCATCATGATGAGCCAGTTATTGTCGTTCACATTCCAGGCGCGAAGGATGGACGCCTTTTCGGAAACTTCAATTGATTTGGTGAGGAAGTATTTTGCAAACACATCAAAGCCTTTTAGGATGGCGTTTGTTTGCTGGTAATAAAAAGCAGGGAAGGCGCCGCGAATGGTGAGTATAGGTGACTCGGCCGGTTTACGGTAAATAAAGTTTTGGATGTAGTTGTAATAAGGTGTGAGTTCGAACAAATATTTGTTTTGTTTTTGGTAACGCATGGTAAAAATGGCGGTATAAGCTTTTTCAAGTTGCAGTGCGGAATTTCCGTATTCTAAGGAGGCAGCGCCTTGGTGTAAACCGTTAGCGTATAATTCGTTCACTGAAGGTGCTCGCCATGCAGTGCCTATGTTAAAGGAAAATAACAGTGAGGAATCGACTTTATAAATACTGCCTAAATTACTGCTGATGTTTTGAAATAAACGGATGGGTTTAATGATGCCGGCAGCAATATTATTATCGTCGGCGTATTTAAAAACTTGTAAATGTTTGTAGTCATAACGCAGGCCACCTTCTATTTCAAATTTGTTTTTTTTCCAACGTTCGATCCAAAACATACCTGCTGTATAGTTTTTAAAATTGGGAACCAAATACCTTCCTTCGTATGTATTGGCCTGACTTAAGCCGCTGATGCCGATGCATCCGTTTAATTGGTGTATGCGGTTGTGTTCCCAAATTAAGTCGGCTGAATGACTGGTGATTTCGAATTGCAATTCGGGTTTATTCATGGCGGCGAGCGCAGTGTTTAGAGGTCTGTATTTATCGTATTCATAACGGAGATTGTATTGACGGGCGTACACCAAGTTTAATTTGCCAATACTTCCTGTGCGAACAAAAGAATTGACTTTAAACAATTCATGTTCGATGTGTTGAAATGGTCGGTCGATGTTGTAGCTGAAATTTCCGGTAACGGCGGGCACTGAAGCTGTGAAGGCGGTTTGCAAATCGCTTAAATTACCAATGTGTGAGGCCGATAAAATGCCCAAAGTGGTGTTGAATTGGGAATAGAAAAGATCGATGCCGTAATTAGTTTTTTTCCAGGCCAGAGCATAAGAGAAGTTTTGTTCTTTCATGCCGGTATTGGCAAGGTTGTAATTGGGCGAATGAATTGAACCACTTTGTTTTAGGGTGCCTTGTATTCGCCACGACAAGGCCTTGATTTTATCGAAATTACCTTCAATAAATGCAGAAGCAGTACCGGCCTTTCCATTGCTCATGCCAATTAAATTAAGTTCACCATTGATGCCTGCTGAATCGCGTAATTTTTTGGTGTCGATTAAAATTACACCGGCAATGGCATCGGAGCCGTAACGTACACTATTGGCGCCTTTTACAACCGAAATGGAGGATGCAATAAAGGGATCTATTTCGGGTGCATGTTCAGCGCCCCATTGCTGTCCTTCTTGCCTTACGCCATTGTTTAGAATTAATATTCGGTTGCTATGCATGCCGTGAATTACAGGCTTGGAGACCGAATTGCCTGTATTTAAGCTGCTGATACCACTAATGTTTTTCAGAGTTTCGCCCAAGGTTTGGCCCTTGCTTTGATTCATTTTTTCTACAGATACTGCATCTTTTGTTTGGGTAAAAGTGATGTCGTTTTTTAAGATCAAAACATTTACACTTTTTAAAGCATGTGCATGGTGTTCGAGATAAAAATTTTGAACGGTTTTGCCACTTATTTGCACAGTTTGCGTGATGGCTTCACAATCGAGATGTGAAATTTTAATGTGGTAATGGCCCTCGCAAATATTTTCAAATTTAAAACGTCCAATACTGTCGCTTATAAGGCCTATTTTTAATTCGATTATGTAAAGTGTGGCAAATTCAAGTGGGCTATGGTTGTGTTCGTCGATCACGGCCCCTTCGAGAGAAGCATGGCAATTGGTGTTTTGGGCATGGTAGCCGCCAAATAAGCACAACAATAAAATTATTGCAGCAATTTTTTTCAAAATAAATTGAATTGTAATAATAAAATAGAAATGGTGAAGCGCCGTGCAACGAATGTTTTTATTCGCTATACGGATTTAAGTTAACAGCCGGGAGGACCTCTTAAAGAGAAGGTGCAAGTTGTTGGTTTTATTTCATTTGATACAAAGCCCAAATGTTTGTCGCTGTTTTCAAGCAGCACAAGATTTAAATTATTATAATCGGTGGGTGGGGTGTTTGCTTTTGAAAAAACGTAATCACAAACGTGGCAATTGTTTTCAGAAGCACAATAGTGAAGGCCTTTGCCGGAGCAATGTTTTTCTTTAAGGTGTTCTAATTCGTGACTTGTTTTTTCGAGTACCGGAAATAGGAGCAGCGCCAATAAAAAAAGTGATAGGTATTTTTTTATGTGCTTTATCATGATTCGAAGTTCGAAGATATGAAATTCTATTTTAAATTTTACATCTGCTTTATTTTTTAACTTTCGACGATGATGTACTTAAATTGGTGATAGAAAAAAATCCCGACCATCTAGATCGGGATTTAATATTTGCTTTGTAAAACAGAAGTTTCTAATTAATCACGCTTAGTGAATCCTTCGTGAACTTTTGCCTTAGCGGTAAAATAGAACTAAGCTTCTTTCTTTTCTACCATGCCTTCAGGCTTAGGTAACAAAGCTTTGCGGCTCAATTTAATTTTTTTGGTTTTAGGATCATCACCAACGTATTTCACTTCAATTACATCACCTTCTTTTAATAAACCTTCTAAGCTGTCGATGCGTTTCCAATCGTATTCGCTGATGTGCAATAAACCATCTTTACCCGGCATAATTTCAACAAATGCACCATAAGGCATAATTGTTTTTACTTTTGCTTGGTAAATATCGCCTACTTCAGGCACTGCAACAATCGCCTTAACACGGGCCTTCGCTGCATTTACATCATTTAAGTTGGTACCAAATATTTCAACCACACCATTTTTACCTTCTTCAGTAATGACGATGGTGGTATTGGTTGATTTTTGCATTTCTTGAATTACTTTACCACCAGGTCCGATTACGGCACCAATGTATTCGCCTGCAATCACAATGCGTTCGAAGCGAGGAGCATGCGGTTTGTAATCTTCACGCGGTGTATCAATGGCTTTTAACATTTCGCCCATGATGTGTAAACGGCCTTGCTTGGCTTGTTCCATGGCTTTTGCCATTACTTCATAAGGTAAACCATTTACTTTTAAATCCATTTGTACAGCAGTGATACCTTCTTTTGTGCCACACACTTTAAAATCCATATCGCCCAAGTGATCTTCATCACCTAAAATATCAGATAGAATGGCGTAATTGCCCTTGTCGTCAGTAATCAAACCCATGGCAATACCTGCCACCGGTTTTTTAATTTTAACACCGGCATCCATCAATGCTAAACAGCCTGCACATACAGTTGCCATACTCGACGAACCGTTAGATTCTAAAATATCACTTACTACACGAATTGTGTAACCTGTATCCATTGGCACCACGCGCTTTAAAGCACGTAAGGCCAAATTACCATGGCCCACTTCTCTACGGCCAACACCACGGTTAGGTTTTGCTTCACCGGTACTAAAACCCGGGAAGTTATAATGTAAAATAAAAGTTTCTTCACCTTGGTTAAAGGCACCGTCGATTTTTAATTTATCCATTGGTGTACCCAATGTTACGGTGGTTAAAGATTGTGTTTCGCCACGGGTAAACACTGCGCTACCGTGTGGTGATGGTAAATAATTTACTTCGGCCCAAATGTTACGAATGTCGGTTGTTTTACGGCCATCCAAACGTACTTTTTCATCAATGGCCATGCGACGTACAGCCACATATTCAACCTCGTGGTAATACTTATTGATTAAAGCTTCTTTGGCTTTTAAATCTTCTTCGCTAAATTGTTTTTTAAACTCAACCAATGGCGCTTTAAAGTTTTCTTTACGGTTGTTTTTGTTACCGTCTAGTTTTTTAGCGGCAGCATAAACAGCATCGTATGTTTCTTTAAATACTTTTGCTTTTAAATCAGCATCGTTGGTTTCGTGGTTGTATTCGCGTTTTGGTTTTAAGCCTGCTTTTACCGCAAATTCATTGATGGCATTGATTTGAAGTTTAATGGCTTCGTGTGCAAACTTAATGGCTTCTAACATTTCTTCTTCGCTCACTTCGCTCATTTCGCCTTCAACCATGGCAATGTCAGACGCAGAAGCAGCAACAATCATATCGATGGTACTGCCTACCAATTGCAATTTGGTTGGATTAATCACCAATTTACCATCAATTTTTGCCACACGCACTTCGCTGATTGGTCCGTTAAAAGGAATATCGCTTACAGCAATGGCTGCAGAGGCGGCTAAACCTACCAATGCATCCGGCATATTTTCTTTATCCGATGAAATTAGTGATAACATCAATTGTGTATCGGCATGGTAATCATCGGGAAATTGCGGACGTAAAGCACGGTCAACAATGCGTGAAATTAAAACTTCGTAATCTGATAATTTGGCTTCGCGTTTAAAGAAACCACCCGGAAAACGACCTGAAGAGGCGTATTTTTCTTGGTAGTCGACTGTTAAAGGTAAAAAGTCAACGCCTTCTTTGGCATCCTTGTTACTAACAATGGTGGCCAAAATCATGGTGTCGCCTAAGCGTACAACCACTGAGCCATCGGCTTGTTTAGCGAGTTTACCTGTTTCTAATGAAATGATACGGCCATCGCCAATATCAAAACTGTGTGTGATTCCTATTTGTGACATGTTTTTTGTTTTTGTGTTCTGACGTTTTCAGAACGGTTTATATTTTGTTGTTTTTTTCTGCTTAAATCCGATTTAAATCATCCCTGCTTTAACAAAAAAGGCACTTCGATGTGATTCGAAATGCCCCTTTTTAAAATACATTTGCCGACAATTATTTACGGATGTCTAATGTTTTAATGATCGCTCTATAGCGCATTAAATCATTTTTCTTTAAATAATCTAACATGGCACGACGCTTACCAACTAAGTTTAATAATGCACGTTGTGTACCAAAGTCTTTTTTATTACTTTTTAAATGACCGGTTAAATGGTCGATGCGTAAAGTGAATAATGCAATTTGTGATTCAGAAGTACCGGTGTTTTTTTCGTTTCCACCGTGTTTCTTAAAAATTTCTTTCTTTACTTGAGATGATAAATACATTCTAATAATTTTTTTTCAGGTTGCAAATATAAGCATTTTAAGCTAAATGCCAAATTTTATTCATTAATTTTTTGTCCAAAATGCCCGAAAAAGGCACATTGAACGCCGTTTTTTGAATGAAGGCCCCACAAAGGGACTTATTTCTTAGCATCTGCCAAAAACTGGGCCAATCCGATGTCGGTTAAAGGATGTTTTAGTAAAGCTGTAATGGCACCTAAAGGACAAGTTACCACATCGGCACCAATTTTAGCGCATTCGATAATGTGCATAGGATGACGCACGCTGGCGGCTAAAATTTGCGTATCGTAACCGTAATTGTCGTAAATCTGGCGAATGTCTTCAATGAGGGTTAAACCATCGGTGCTCACATCATCTAATCTGCCAATAAATGGTGAAACGTAGGTTGCACCTGCCTTGGCTGCCAATAAAGCTTGTCCTGCCGAAAACACCAAAGTGCAATTGGTACGAATGCCTTTTTCTGTAAAATATTTAATGGCTTTAATCCCTTCTTTAATCATCGGAATTTTCACCACAATTTGATCGTGCAATGAAGCCAAAATTTCGCCTTCTCTAATCATGCCTTCGTAATCGGTTGCAATTACTTCGGCACTAACATCGCCATCCACAATGTGGCAAATATCCACGTAGTGTTTTAAAATGTTGTCTTGCCCCTTAATGCCTTCTTTGGCCATTAATGATGGATTGGTTGTAACGCCATCAAGCACACCTAAATCTTGTGCTTCCTTAATTTGAGCCAAATTGGCCGTATCGATAAAAAATTTCATAGTATAATTTGAGCCCCAAAGGTAATGGAATGCTTTAAACTGTCATTAAAATTGTATTAACAATGATATAAAATCAATCCTTTATCAAACGGTAAGTTTTAACGGCTTGCTTGTTTTGCAATAAGCTGATAAAATAAATGCCTTTTTGGTATTGACTAAAATCGAGTGTTTTCACATTGTTATTTGCCTCACCTGTATAAATTACATTGCCCAAGATATCGGTAATGCGCAGATCTACATCATTAACTGAAACGAGATTAAGTTGTTGTTTAACAGGGTTGGGATAAAAATTAAAAACATCTTCTTGCGATGATTGATTTACACCCAAACAATCATCTACCGCCAATGTAGCAGTGGCCACACAGCCATTGTTTTGATCTTTGGCACTCATGGTGTAAACACCTGCAACAAGAGCGGTGTAGGTGGATACCTGGCTTGCCGGTACTTGAGGCGAAGGACCGGTCCATACCAGTGCTGTTACCGGCAGTGTATTCGTAAAAGATGAATTTAATGGAATGCCGGTTGTACTCACATTTACCAACAGTAGGCTAGGAGTTAAACAGGTTCGGATGTTGCTGCCATTGGCTGCAATTTTTGCATTCGGCTGAAAAATGTTTTGATAAACCAAAGTGGTACTAAAACTTTTGCAAAGATTGTTCTGATCGGTAAGGGTGCAGGTGTAGCTGCCGATTACTGTTGATGTTGGATTTGCCGTATTCGCAAGCACCGAACAATTTGCTGCCGCTACACTTCCGGTGTTATAGGTCCATAAAAATGCAGTGTTTGGTGTTTGGCTGTACATCATTAAATTGGCAGTAGGCGTATTACAAGTAATTGTAGCGTTGTGATTGACCAAACTATCCATGATTGGGGCAATGGTATTTTGAAGAATAGAAAACGGCGTCTTCGTCATGCAGCCGCTTCCGGTTTCATAAACAATCATCATGTATGATCCGGGAATGCTTGCGGTAAATGAGCTGATGGATGCAAATGGACCGGTAACATTTGTTGAAGCGCCCGGTGGAAGCAATGTGTAAGTTAAAATAGCACCGGGGGTGCCGGCTTGCATGTTGGTTAAGTTGATAGTCGTGATAGACTTAGTGCTGCATCCCAAGGAAAAATTTGTAGCGCTGCTTAAAGAATAAGTTGGATAAGCATTGTTGCTTGTTACCGTAAAAGTTTGATTTGTTTTGCAACCATTCAACATATTGGTTGAACTCGCTGTATAAGTACCGGGAGAGTTGGCAGTATAATAGGCTATTGCAGCATTGCTGGTAACACTGCCGCCCGAGGGTGTAAAGAAACTCGAGCTAATATTATTTGTTGGATTGCTGGTGCTTAATGTAAAGGTGCTTGGCGAACCGGTACATGTAATGTTGGCAACGGTTGGGCTAAGTGAAATAACCGGACTCACTGTATTGGTGTAAATAGTCAGCGTTTGTGCGCCATAATTTGGGATGCTCACAGCAGCCACTGTGTATACACCACCGCTGGTGAAAGTGGCTGTATTACCGGTAACTGTTGAAGTGGAATTGCCCCAATAAAAAGTCACCGGTCCTGCCGTATAATTGGTACTCGCGCTCAACACCACGCTTTGACTCGAGCAAGTGATGCTATAACTTGGTGTTACATTTGTTACCGTAAAGTTGATGGTTTGGGAAGATAATCCCAATGTAACAAGCACGAATAAGATGGTAATTAGTTTTTTCATATGATAGGTTTTAGTTGTTTAAATGTATGCTCTTGGCTGCTACCCAAGCCGTACTCCAAGCATTTTGAAAATTGAAGCCGCCTGTAATGCCGTCGATGTTTAATACTTCGCCGCAAAAATAGAGCTTGGGAATAATTTTACTTTGCATGGTTTTAAAATCTACTTCTTTAAGGTTTACGCCTCCACAAGTTACAAATTCTTCTTTAAATGTGGTTTTGCCTTCCATTTTATATTCACTTTGCTGCAATAACAGTGCCAATTTTCGAATGTGTTTTAAGCTTATTTCAGCCCATGGTTTTTGTTTGTCAATGTCGGCCTGCTCACATAAAAAGTCCCAAAGCCGCTTTGGTAAATGAAAGGCGGGGTTTGAAAAAGGTGATGCTTTGTGTTTTGCTGCTTGAATTTTTTTTAACTCTGCCTCGGTTTCTTCAATGGTAAATGGGTGCACCCAATTGACAAGAATGGTGGCAAGATAATTTAAGTCGTTAAATTCTTTGGCTGCAAAGGCAGATAATTTTAATACAGCAGGCCCGCTGAGTCCCCAATGGGTTATCAAAACCGGACCTTCATAATTAAATTTTGTTTTTTGTACGCTCACTTTGGCATTTGCAACACTAATGCCTTGTAATTCTTTTTTAATATTTGAATGGGGTAGGTTAAAGGTAAACAAGCTTGGAATTGGTGCGTCAATCTTATGGCCTAAATTTTTGATCCAATCATAAGCGCCGCTTTTGTGATGTCCGCCTGCAGCGCATATCAAGGCATCTGCTTCAAAAACACCTTGTGAGGTTTTTAGGATGAAATGTTGGTGCTTTTGAATGGCGAAAACTTCACATTTTGTGAGGATACTGATGTTGTGTTTTTTTGCGAGATTTAAAAAACACTGAACCATTGTATCGCTGTTATTGCTCTTCGGGAACATTCTACCGTCTTCTTCAGTAACCAATGTAACGCCGTTTTGCAGAAACCAAGCAATGGTTTGTTCCACGCTAAATTGTGCAAAAACCTGCACCAATTCTTTTCTTCCTCTTGGATAATTTTTAATGAGTTCGCTATTTTCTAAGCAGTGATTGGTAACATTACATCTGCCACCACCCGAAATTTTAACCTTGGATAATAATTTATCACTTTTTTCAAAAATCTGAATGTGCACATTGGGACGCTGCATGGCCAAATTAATGGCAGCAAAAAAACCGGCTGCACCACCACCAATTACTATAACTTTTTTTACGATAACTTAGTTTTTAATGAGTTCAATCCAACCTTTTAACGGTTTAGATCCATCGCCTAAATCGATGACGTAAAAATAAGTGCTTGATTCTAGTTTTGCTAATTCTTCTTTACTAGGCCAAGCCTTGTTTGTGTTATTGTAACCTGTAATCTCCGACACGAGCTGACCCCAACGGTTGTAAATTTTTACATTGTTGTTTTTATAGCTATCCAATTGCAGATTTTCAATCTCAAACACTTCGTTAATGGCATCGCCATTCGCAGTAATGCCATGGAAAACGTTAATATCGCAAGGATCATTTTCGTCTAAAATATTAAAGGTGTACTGCAAGGTGTCTTTGCGAACATAAGTTGGTGTTACCGTTGAAGTAATCATTACCGTTACCTGATAAACGCCTTTTTTAAGATCACGCAAATCAGCACAGTTTTCAGCAGGACAAAGATAACTTGGGTCCCACTTATAACTAATTTGGTGATTGGTGTATGTTAATTGCGGTTGCAGTGAAATAAAGGCATTGTCTTTTCCACGACAGGAAACATGGTTTGAATAAGTTAATACACTGATGCCACTGTTGCAATTCGTAACTGTTTGTGTGAAAATAGTTGTACTGCTGCAATTGTTCAAGTCAGTTCCCACCAAGGTATAGGTGATGCTTGACAATGGCGCCGGCTGTATGGATGCACTTGAAGCGCCATTACTCCAACTATATGTATTTGCGCCTGAAGCAACAATACTAACCGTTTCGCCGATACAACTGCTGCTGTTGCTACTAACAACACTTAAGCTCGGCAATGCGTTAACAGTTACACTAACAAAGGCATTGTTTAAACAACCATTTAAATCTTTGCCAATAACTGAGTAGCTAGTGGTAGTACTTGGCGTAAAGCTCGTTCCATCAATTACATTGTTGGTCCATGTATAAGAGTTTGCGCCGGCACCGCTCAATGTAATCGATTGTCCACTACAAACCACTGAGTTTGATGTGTTGGCAATCACGTTTGGTAAAGCGAAAACCGTTACTTGACTGATGGCAACCGTTAAGTTACTGCAACCTTGGGCTGATGTGCCGTTTACAGTATAGGCTGTTGAAATAGAAGGAGTCACCACAGTATTGTTTCCGCTGATGGTGTATGTACTTGCGCCGCTTGGACTAATCGTAAAGCTTTGACCATTACAAATGGTGCCACTATTCACAGATAAAGTTGGATTGGCATTTACCGTAACTGAAAGAACAGCCGGTGATAAACTTACACATCCAAATGTATTGGTGCCAGATACAGAATAAGAATTTGTAATGCTTGGCGTTATAACAGCCGAGCCTGATGAATAGGTATATGAAATAGCACCCGATGGATTGATGGTGAACGATTGACCGGCACAAATACTGCCACTTGCAGCTGTAATGGTTGGATTAATGAAAACACTCACAGTACTAATGGCGAGTGAATTACTGATACATCCATTTGTATTGGTACCTGAAATACTGTAGGTGTTGACAGGATTAATTGGTGAAACTGTAAACGATCCGCCAGAAATGGTGTAAGTGTTGGCGCCTGTTGGATTGATTGTAAATACCTTGGTTTCACAAATGGTGCCGCTGTTTACACTAATGGTTGGACTTGCATTAACGGATAAGTTGCAGATGGCAGGACTTGTATTGGTGCAACCTGCAGTGCTTGTTCCGCTGACAGTATAATTGGTGTTTACCAAAGGAGAAACGGTGAAACTGTTACCTGTAATGGTATATGTATTTGCTCCCGAAGGATTAATGGTGAAGCTTGAACCCTGACAGATGGTGCCATTGTTAACAGTTAAAATTGGCGTGGCATACACAGAAACCGTACATATTGCTTGTGTTAAACTTACACATCCAAGCGAACTTGTACCACTCACCGAATAGGATGTACTGTTAATTGGGTTAACTGTAGCACTGCCGCTTGAATAGGTGTATGAAACAGCCCCACTTGGGTTCATGATAAATGCCGTGCCTGAACAAATTGAGCCACTGCTTACTGCAATGGTAGGGGTAGGAGCAACTGTAACATTGCTTATAACGCTTCCGGAACTTGTGCAACCGTTAGTGCTTGAACCAATAACACTATAACTTGTTGTTGTTAGCGGTGAAACAGTAAAGTTATTACCGGTAATGGTGTAATTGTTTGCACCACTCGGCACAATTGCGATGCTGCTGCCTTGACAAATACTTCCGCTGTTTACTGAAACAGTTGGCGTGATATTTACTGATACAAGCGCGATGGCAGTAATTGTGTTTAAGCAGCCTGCCGATGATGTGCCACTTAAACTATAACTACTTGTGCTCAATGGGCTAATGGTAAAGTTTCCGCCGCTAATGGTGTAAGTGCTTGCGCCGCCTGGCAAGAAGGTGAAACTTTGTCCTGAACAAATGGTACCCGAGTTGATGCTTAAGGATGGAACAGCATTTACGGTTACACTTGCAACCACAGTATTAATGCTTAAACAACCTGCGGTACTGGTGCCTGTAACTGAATAATTGGTGTTTGTTGTAGGATTTACAGTATTGCTGCCACTTGAATAGGTGTAAGTATTCGCCCCACTAGGTGTCATGGTGAAAATTTGTCCGGAACAAATGGTGCCACTGTTTACTGTTATGCTTGGTCGGGTAAACACCGTAACATTTGATAATGCTGTATTGCTGCTAATACAACCAAAAACACTTGATCCGGTAATCGAATAAGTTGTGTTGATGAGCGGTGATACGTTAAATGAACCACCGCTGATGGTGTATGTATTTGCACCTGCCGGAATGATGCTAAATGAATTTGTACTACAAATGCTACCTGAGTTAACCGTAATTGTTGGTGTAACATTCACCGTTAAATTACTCAGTGCCGATAAAGTACTAATACATCCCGCAGAAGAAGTTCCGCTCACAGAATAAATGCTGTTTGAAAGTGGCGAAACACTGAAGCTGCCGCCACTCACGGTGTAAGTGCTTGCACCAGTAGGCACAATCACAAAAGTGCTGCCTTGACAAATAGAGCCCGAATTAACGGCAATTGTCGGTACAGCGTTAACCGTTACACTTGAAATGGCAGTATTAGAACTTACGCAGCCGGCAGTGCTTGTTCCGGTAACTGAATAGCTTGTATTTGAAATTGGATTCACTGTATTCGAACCACTTG
>CANGGP010000070.1 GCA_947453445.1 Sphingobacteriaceae bacterium | reverse complement strand
TAGTTAATCACAATGTATAGGCATTATGATATGATTTTTTTCAGGTTTTTTTGTATAAGTCAACTTGGTTTTAAATACTGTTTAAGTGATTGTTTAAGTGTTTTAAAGTGGTGTTGATGGCATTCAATAAATCAGTTGAATTTACTAACTTTAAAGCGTGTATAAGGCTTTAGATAGACATATACGGTCGAAAAATCTGTTTGACAAAAGAGACCAATTGCTTGTGGCCCTGAGTGGCGGCGTAGATTCGGTAGTATTAATCCACCTATTAACCGCGCTTGAATACAAAGTTGTTTTAGCACATTGTAATTTTAAATTAAGGGGAAAAGACAGTGAGGCTGACGAGGCCTTTTGTTTAGCCTTGGCCAAACGATTAAACTTACCCATTCATTTAAAAGCATTCGACACAAAAGCCTACGCCAATATAAATAAGCAGAGTATACAAATGGCTGCACGCGAATTGCGATACCAATGGTTCGATGAATTGCTGCAAGAAAATGCATACGACTATTTATTAACGGCGCACCATGCCAATGATTCGGTAGAGAGCATTGTGTTGAACTTCATTAGAGGCACCGGCATCAGTGGCTTGTTGGGCATAGATGAAAAAAGAAATAACTTGGTTCGGCCCCTACTCGCTTTTAAAAAAGCCGAAATTATTGAATTTGCAAAGGCACAGAAGATTAAATTTAGAAAAGACGCCAGTAACGAAGAAGATAAATACAAAAGAAATTTTGTACGCTTAAAATTATTGCCGCTCATTAAAACTTTGAATCCTGCCTTTGATGATGTGCTTTTAAAAAATGCTGATCTTTTAGCCGATGAAAAGGCCTTGGCCAATGCTTTTGTTGAACAAAAGAAAAAAGAACTACTTCAGCTTAAAAATGGCAATTACTTTATCTCCATCCAACAATTACTGAGAGAAACACATTATCAAGCTATTCTTGGTGCTGTGATGTATGCATTTGGTTTTAACCGGAGTCAGATAGAAGACATGTTGAAACACCTATTGCAAAAGGGATTGAGCGGTAAAACATTTAAGAACAAAAAGTACCAAGTGAATTTGTTTTTTGATCAAATAGAGATTGCAGCTTTAACAGGACAAAAATTCAAAGCACTTGTTTTTAATGATTTAAAAGCACTTGAAAACTCAGGCTTATTCAAAATTTCAAAGATTGGAAAAGTCATGAAGGTAGATGGCAATGCTTTGTTATTGAATGAATCACAATTGGTTTTTCCTTTGCATTTAAGAACTAAAAAAACAAGTGATAAGTTTAAACCCTTTGGTATGGATGGTTTTAAACTGTTGAGCGATTTTTATAAGGAGCAAAAATTGAGTCCTACTGAAAAACAAAACACCAAAATATTGGTCAATGCAGCTTCGCAAATCATGTGGATTGTAGGCCATAGAAGTGATGAACGTTTCAGAATACCGAAGCAATTAAAAAACATTTTATTAATAGAATATCTTGGGCACTAAAGTATTATTTGAAGAGAAACAATATTTGGGTCATAACCGCTTTAGCATTGTGATTCGCACCCTATTGACAGTTTTTTGTTTTATGGCTTATTATTTAAGTCAGAACCCTGAATTGATTGGTATCAGCTTTAAGCGCTATTATGTAGCCAATATTGGGGAATTAAATTCGGGACTCATCTTCTTTTTTATTGGCATTGCCATTTTGATTTTTAGTGCTGTATTGACTTTTATTTTACACATTCAAACCACGGTTTACGAGGGTTATATCATCATCGACGGATTTTGGACATCAAGAAAGGTAAAAATAGATTTACACAGTATACGCATGGTTCGGAGAAGTAGACATAAAAAAAATATTTTAAAACCATCTGCTTACAATTTGCACAACAAAGGCATTATTCGGTTTTATACTAGTGGTGAAGATTTTGTTGAGTTAATGGATGTTACCGGCTTTATTTACCGTGTGGGCAGTCAAAAATCATTGGATTTGTATCACGCACTCAATAACCAATTGCTGGCAAAGGGTGAAGTTAGCGGCAAAGATGAATTGACATCATAATCAAACGGCTGCGCACCTATTAAATACTTTTGCCTTGGAATTTTGTAATTGTTGATTTAAATGATATTTTTATAGAAACAGATAATTCAATCATATGGTGGCAAATAGTTATAGAACAATTGAGAAAGAAGAAATTGAAAATTTAAAATTTCCATCCGCTGAAGTTTTAACTGATGCATCAAGTATCAACGAGCGTGATTCTGAATTAAAAAGGGCCATGGCCTTGGGCAATTTAGAACACGGAAAAATTAAAATCTATTTTGAAGACGATAGTACATGTTACATGGTTGAAACCACAGTTTGGGGTGTTACCGATAAAAGGGTGATTCTAAAACAAGGTGTGGTGATACCGATTCAACGCATTCACGCCATTAAGATATAATTTGAACAAGGGCGTAAACAAAAGGACTGACAAAAATTAAACTGTCGAAACGGTCCAATGCACCGCCATGCCCCGGCATCAGCTGCCCACTGTCTTTGATACCTGCTTTTCGTTTTAACAAACTTTCAACCAAATCGCCCAGTGTTGCCAATATTGGCACCAAGATGCCTAAAATTGGCCAAAGCCAAGGAAAAGGGATATTGAGAAAAGACTTAAATGTGAAGGACAAGCCAAAAGCGATGATGACGCCGATAATCGTTCCTTCCCATGTTTTACCGGGTGAAATTCGTGCAATCATTTTGTGTTTACCAAATAAACTGCCGCCTAAATAAGCGAAGGTATCATTGCTCCAGATTAAAAAAATGGTCCCCAATAACAAATGCGGGTTATAAACCCTGGTGTTTGAATCGTTTTGAAAACCTACCAAATGGTTAAGGAGGATAAAAGGTACAACCGCATAAACAATGGCAATAATGGTATAAATGGCGTTGGTAATGGCGCCATCGCGTTTATCGAATAGTGCCCTTGAAAAAATAATAAATGGCATGAGGATACATGCGGGCTTAAAAAAATTCAGGACTTCAAAAAAACTTTCAGGTTCAATTAAAAATCCATCGGCCATGGTGAAGTACATGCTTGCTGCACAAACAAAGGCCAATGTGCGGTAAGGCTTTGCACCTAATTTGGCCGATAATTGCATAAATTCTTTGAGGGCACTCATGGCCACAACAAAAAACAAGATGCTGAAACTGATATACTGGTATAAAATCGCGCCTAATAAAACAGCCACAAAAACAATGGCGCTGCCTGTGCGTGTAATAAAAGTTTGTTTGTGAAGAGCCATAATATTATTCGAATACAAATAAAACAATTTAATGCTTTGTTAATGCACACTTAAAGATAAAAAACATTGTCTTTTATAAAAATGTTACTTTTGCCTTATGTTTGAAACCTCAGTTTTCCTAACCATACTCATCGGTTTATTTTCACTGATAAATCCCTTAAGCGCTCTTCCTGTGTATATCGGGTTAACGCAAGATTATTCGGAGGAACATAAATTAAAAACCCTTCGTAAAACTTGTTTTTACATTTTTGTGATATGCGTTATTTCCTATTATTTAGGTGTTTATTTATTAAACTTCTTCGGTATCACCATTCCGGCATTGAGGGTAGCAGGCGGATTAATTATTTTCAGAAGCGGTTGGCAATTGTTGAACGTTAAGCACAAAGCCGAATTAAAAGAGAACATCAATGAAAGCGTAGATAAAAGAGAAGATATCTCCTTTTCACCGCTGGCTATGCCTTTATTGGCGGGACCCGGTTCAATGTCGTTTTTAATTACTTTATTTTCGAATCGCAGTGATAGCGCCAAGGAAGCTTTTTGGCAAGATGTTTCATCAATTGGCGCCATTGTTATTGTAGCAGTGAGTATTTATTTTGTTTTTAAATTTGCGCCACGTTTAATGAAGTACACCGGTCAAGCCGGCTTAACATCCTTGTCAAAAGTGATGGGCTTTATTGTAACCGGAATTGGTGTTCAAATGATTATTTCGAGTGTGGCCACTGTGGTTAAAAACATTTACACCGAACTACAACCCTTTTAATCAGAAGCTTTGCAGAGCTTTATAAAGTCCGTATAAAAATCATTTAAAGGTTTATTGAAATTATCGTTGTGAAAAATACTAATGCATTCGCCTCCGTATTTTTTAACTTCTTCTACAATTGATTTTGATTGCTCAAGCATTAAAACATGGTTGTTTTGTGTTTGCGACATCAAGGTGTTTTCGCTGATACAAAAAGGATGAATACTTAAAGGCGTTGTTGCTTCGTTTTCTAAACTATACCATTTGTAAGGGAAACAATACGAAGCTCTAAAACCATTGTAATTGGTGTAACCCATTGAATAATCGGCATTGATACCGGCGAGCAATAAATTTTGATAGGTTTCAGGAAACTTCAACATGGAAAAATGCTGACGACTTTGTGTGGTCAAAGCATGCGTAATGCCCGACAATCGATGAACCTCAATCTGCAATTGACGCGTTGTTTTATTGGAACCAAAAGAAGGATGAATGCCCACCATGGCATAATCCTTTAAATGTTTAATCAGTGATTGAAATCTTAAATCGGATGCTGAATGGTTTTTATCGTTTGGTCCGTAATCACCCAAAAGGATAAAAAACAGAGCTTTTACATGGTGATCTTTGTGGGTTTTGATTAAAAAATCATAACAATCAAAAGGATCTTGTTTTAAACCAAAAATGATTTTAAATCGATCTTTGGTTTTTGAAAAACTCTTATCGGCCACAATGCCTGCCAATGTTCGAACAAAGCCTTTGAACTTATACTGATAAGCATTGTCGATGTCGATGGTGGATAAAAAGCTGAACTTGTGTTGGGTAAAAATTAAATCAGGTTCATATTTTAAAAGGACGGTTTTAAAGGCATTCAGCCAAACATTAATGATTGGAATTTGGATAAAATCATATTGATAAGCCAAACTCGATCGGTACGAAAAACGGTTATAATGATCGGCTTTGTGCGGTAAATGTTCTTCATAACGCGAAAGCAGCCAAAATGATGCGGACAATAAATCAAATGGTAAATGACCACCGTTTGATTTCATAAAGGTTTTAAAAAATACAGCATCGTTGCTTACTTCCAGCGGATAATCGCGGATGCCATGATCAAACAAAATGCCATGCGGTTGAATTTGAAAACAGCCCTCAATTGATTGCGAAGAATAATTGATTTTAAAATTAACCGAAGCTTTAAATGCATTGATATCATGAAAAAGCTTATAACTTAATCCTAATCCTTCACTGAATAAAGTTTTTAGGATGTAGTTCAAGCGGTGACTAGGCTTTTCGGCGAATATGTCGATGGATTGAATGACCTAATTTAAGCAGTGTAATTGTGCATTGAAAAATGCCGGTTAAAAGTTATGACCTTGGCTTTGTTAGTTTTGACTTTTAAAGATTAAGTATATTTTTAAAACAAATGCGGCCAAAACACCAAATATGCAACAATACACGCGGCAATGGCCGATACCAAAACTGCGGCGGCGGCAACATCTTTAATGTACTTAATGCTGTGGTGTTTTTCGGGCATAACCATATCACACAAGGCTTCAATGGCCGAATTGATGAGTTCTAAACCAATCACCAAGGTCGAACAGAAAATAATGGCCAACCATTCGTATGTGTTGAGATTAAAATAAAATCCAAGATTTAAAACAATCAACAAGGCAAAAAGGTGTACTTTGAGATGAAGCTCTTTTTTAAAGGCTGCCGTTAATCCTGAATAGGCATTTTTAAAGGCTTTCAAACGATTGTTGCGATTCTTCATGTACCAAAGGTATTTAAAATGTGTTTCTAATAGGCCTTTGTTAATATTATCATTTTGCTTTCCGAATCCATGTGTGAATGCATCTTATTTTTAACTAAAATATAAAGGCATGAGCGACATATCCCATTTTTTTACACCCATTCAAAAAGAACAAATTCTTGGTCCATACGAATTAAAAGAAACGCAATTGGGACAAGTGATGTCAATTTATGAAGAAGCGGATGAATTTCCTGATTTGGAAAATGTTGACATGGCCGTAATTGGTGTTATAGAAGACCGTCAAGCACCCGAAAACAAAGGCTCGGCCAATGCTCCCAACGAAGTACGTTCGTTTTTATACAAATTATACAGTGGTGGATTTAATGTACGTATGGTTGATTTGGGCAATATTCAAGCAGGCCATACAACTGAAGATACATATTTTGCATTGCGCAGCAGCATTGATTTTTTAATTCGAAAAAACATTGTACCCATCATTTTAGGCGGTAGTCAGGATTTAACCTATGCCCAGTTTTTGGGTTACAAGGATTTGGAGCAAACCATTAATGTGGTGGCGGTTGATAGTGTTTTTGATTTGGGCAATCCTGATGAAGAAATCACCAATTATTCGTATTTGGGAAAAATTATTTTGCATCAACCCAATTACTTATTTAACTACAGCAACATTGGTTATCAAACTTATTTGGTAAATCAATCGAGTTTAGAAATGATGAATAAATTGTATTTTGATGTTTACCGTTTGGGTCAAGTACGCGATAAAATTGAAGAAGCAGAGCCCATCATTCGTCAGGCCGATTTATTGAGTTTTGACATGACGGCCATTAAACATTCTGATGCGCCTGCAAATCCGCATGCTTCACCCAATGGTTTTTATGCCGAAGAAGCTTGTCAAATGATGCGTTATGCCGGTATGAATGATAAACTTTCGTCGTTGGGCATTTATGAAATTAATCCTGAATTTGATGTAAACGGCAAAACGGCGCACTTGGCGGCCCAAATGATTTGGTGTTTTATGGATGGTTATTATCAGCGCAAGCACGATTTTCCGGGCCGCACAAATCCTGATTATGTGCGCTTTCATGTGGTGCTGCAAGACGAGAAATATGAAATTAATTTTTACAAAAGCAAGAAGAGCGACCGTTGGTGGATGGAAATTCCTTACCCGCCGCATCAAAATGCAAAATTTGAAAGACATACTTTAATTCCTTGCAGTTACAAGGATTACACCTTGGCAACCAACAACGAAATACCTGATCGTTGGTGGCAGACTTACCAAAAATTAAGTTGATTAAAATTTAGGACAATACACTTGACCTACGTTGCGCTTGTCTTTTGCCTTTTTGCCCTTACAAAATTGCATGGCCAAACTTATTTCGTGGGCACCTTTAGAGTAATAATTGCTCAATTTTGAAACGGTGTAATCGTAGGAATAACCAACTTTATATTTATCGAAACTGATTCCAAAAAGAAAAATCACTGCATCAGTTGTACTGTATTTGCTATCCACCTTAAAGAATGGAATGCCGCGATACCAGCAGCCAACCACCAACATTTGTTTTGAATAATACAAACCTAAATCCAGTTGGTTAAAATTGGCCTGGTGTTTAAAATTGGAAGCAAGGGTTAAAAAATTACTGCTGCCAATTGTTTTGTCACCGTTTTTACTGTCTAACACAAAACGATAACCGCCATGAAATTTCCATTCGGCAGGCAAGGGACTTTTATCGCCGAGTAAGGACTGATTGGGCTTATTGATGTGATTACCTGCAAAACCAAACCAAGCATCTTTGCTGTAACCTAAAAATCCAAAACCCATGTCGAAATAATTGATTGGTTCAGTTGTAAGTTTTTCGAGCGTACCCGAACTACCTCTTTCGAGTTGATCGCCAAAAATAAATGCCGAATTACTAATTGTTCTTTGCACCATGCCAATGTTAATACCACCGCGGGCCACATAGTTTTTATTTATTTTGGTTTCGTAGGCATATAATAAATTCACCTGACTACTTTGCATATTGGCTAATCCGGCACGGTCTTTAAAAAATTGTATCCCTACTCCACTTTTAATGTTTTGAAAATAATGATCGAATGAGGCTTGGTAGGTGGTGAAAGCACCCGGTATCCCCGACCATTGCTCGCGGTAATTCATTGATAAACGGGCACAAGCATTTGCGCCGGTGAATGCAGGATTAAGGTAAGTAGGTGCTGCATAAAATTGCGAAAACTGATAATGCTGCGCTTCAAGTGATGTTGCGCTGAGCATCAGTAAACAAACAATTCTATGTAATAAATACCTTGGCATTATTATTTAAACTTTATCTCAATAATGTAACTGCACCTGTTTTTGTATATGATCTGCCATCTAAAAATATCAAATTGGCTTTCCAAACATAAATATCTTGTTGACACAATTTTCCGTTAAAGTAACCGTCCCATCCCACCTTAAGGTCTTTTGACTGAAACAACAATTGACCCCAACGGTTAAAAATCATCAAATCAAACTCGGCTACACCTTTCACAATCGGAAAAAATACATCATTTGTATAATCACCGGCCTCGTGTTTTCCGCCATTAGAGCCTTGTACATTTGGGGTAAAAGCATTTGGCCACAATACATCCGAAACCACAGTGATATAAGCATCCGAACTGTCGGTACATTTACTTTCATTTTCGCCAATTAAGGTTACATGGTAATATCCAACATCATTATAAAGTGTAACTGCATTGGTGGCATTCGACACCGATCCGTTACCAAAATTCCAAGTATAAGAGGTGGCACCAATACTTTCGTTGGTGAGGGCCACCGAATTGCTCGGCAAAGTTAAATTATTGGTGGATACCGAAAATTTCACTTTTGGAGATGGCAGCAAGCGTAAGAAAAAAGATGAAGATATATTGCCGCAAGCATTCGTATTCATTGAACTTAATGTGAAAAGAATATTACGGTCTTGTAAGTCGGCAGCGCTAAAAAAGTATTTGGTGGGATTGACGAAAGCATTCGGACTAAAAGTGCCTGATCCTGTGGTAATCCACTGTAAGGCGCCACTGCCATTTAAGATGGTACCACTGAGTTGAAATGGATTTTGTTTTTCGCAGAGCAATGTATCGCCATTTAATTTTACAACCGGTTGTTTATAAACCTTCACCAATATGGTATCGGATGTTAAATTACAAATGCTGTTGTTCGTTGAATACAATATAAACTGTATAGTACTTTGCGTAAAATCGGCGGCCGACAAGCTATAGGTAGTATAAGGCACATTGGAAGGTGTAAAAACCCCGCTACCGTTAGTGCTCCAAGTACCGGTATTGGTAGAACCAAAAACTTGTCCTTTAATGGTGATGGTGTTGTTGTTTGAACAAACTGATAAATCAGGACCCGCATTCACTGTAGCCTGGCGAATGATTCGAATTTGAACAGTATCCATTATCAATGGGCAAACGCTGTTATTATTTGAGCTTAAAGTGAGTGTCACTAGGCCGGCGGTAATATCGGGACCTGAGAAATAATAAATGGATGAAAGAGAATTGGAATTTACAAATGTTCCACCAGTATTGCTTGACCATTTTCCACTTGGGAAACTAATCACAGAACCGCTCAAGGCCACGCTTTGTGAAGCCGAACAAATCGCTTGGTTTGGTCCTGCATTCACTGTAGAAATAGGCACAACAGCAACGCTCACAATTTTAGTTGCGGCAACACAAGCACCGTTATTGGTTGAATTGATGGTAAATTGAATTAAACTCAAACTTCTATCAGCTGTAGATAATGAATAAGTAGTATTTAGCGCATTCGGATTGTTAAAATTGCCGGTTCCGCTACTGGTCCAAACACCTGTGCTACTCGTACCCGCAATACTGCCATTCAAAGCCACAGTACTAAATGAAGAACAAATGGTTAAACTAGGCACCACACTCAGCGTTGCTTGTTTGTTAATGAGCACATGCACTGTATCGCGCACAGGTTGACAAAATCCGTTGTTGGTGGATGTTAAATACAAATCAACAACACCAAATAACAAGTCGGTACTACCCGGAATGTAACCGGTGGTTAAAGAAGAGATGGAAGTAAAAGTGCCGTTACCTGTTGAACTCCAAGTGCCTGTGTTGGTTGAGCCGATGATATTGGCAATAAGATTTAAAGATTGCGTGCTACAAATGGTATAATTGGGCCCGGCGTTCACCGTTGCAAGCGGTGCAATGGATAATGATAAAATTTGAGATGCGGCAGGACAAACACCGTTATTGGTTGATGTAAGTGTGAACAATAAAGCTGATAATGTTCGATCGGCTGTGCTTAAGGTATATGTAGGTGACAATTGCGTTGAATTGCTAATTGCCCCGCTACCACTGTTAAACCATGCCCCTGTTGAAGTAACTCCGCTAACTGTTCCGCCAACGCTTATAACATTGGCACTCGAGCAAATGGTATATGCAGGAATGATTGTAACAGATGGTTGTTTTGAAATACGCATCATCACTGTATCAGAAACCGCCGGACAGGTACCGTTGTTTGTTGATGAAAGTGTAAAAATCATCGTGCCTGCATTTATTTCTGCGTTTGTAAAGGCATAAGTGTTATTTAAATTGGTGTTCGAAGGACTATATGTACCTGTGCCTGCCGTTGCCCAGCTACCTGTAACCGAAGGGCTGGTGATATTGCCACTTAATGCAAGCGTATTTTGTGAGCTGCACACATTTAAGTTTGGACCGGCGTTGACTGTGGCCAAAGGAGTAATATTTAAAGCCATGGTATTATTGGCTGATGCGCAGGCGCTATTATTGGTAGAAGTTAAAGTGAAAATGATGTTTCCGCTTAGCTTATCGGCATTGGTGATTGAATAACTCGTATTTAAAGCAATGCTATTGGTGAATGCACCGTTGCCGTTAGTTGTCCATGCACCGCTTGAAGTAACGCCGCTTACAGTGCCACTTAGGGCCACTGTATTGATGTTTGAACACAATGTTTGTGATGCCAAGGCTGCTACTGTTGGTTGTGGTTGAATGATCATGTTTGCAGTATGACTTGTAGTACATGATTGATCACTGATGGTGGTTAAGGTAACAGTGGTGGTGCCGCTATTGGTAAAGGTAAATGCCGGATTTAGAAGTGTGGATGTTTGTGCGCTGCCAAAATTCCACAAATATGAAGAGATACTGCCTGATGTAATAGAACTGGTATTTGTAAAATTTAATATTGAATTAACGCATTGCGTAGTGGCCACAAAGGCCGTATTTGGCAAGGGATAAATTACCGCAATGGCCGTGGCAGTATTAACACAACCAAAATTCGAGGTGGCTGTTAAGGTGGGCGTAAAGGCATTCACTGTTGTGTAGGTGTGTGTTGGATTGTTCACAGCACTAACAGTTCCGCCATCGCCATATGCCCAAGTATAAGAACTAATGGTACCCAAAGGAATCGACATGAGCGGGGTAAAAGATGATGCAGTATTTAAACAGGCGCCATTTACCGTAAAACTTAAATTCGGTAAAGGATAAATGCTCACTGTTTGGGTTTGTGTACTTAAACATTGTTGGTTAGAAGTGGCTGAATAAGATACAATGTAATTACCGGGTGCGCTGTAATTTGTAGAGGCTGAATAATTGGTAGAAGTATTGCCATTACCAAGATTCCAACTAAATGAGGAAATACTGCCCGCACTAATGGTTACTGTTGGATTAAAAACAGTGGTATTCCCAAAACATAAATTGCTGGCCGAAAAACTCACGCTCGGCAAAGGGTGTATGGTTAATGCGCTCACGGCAGTTGATGTGCAGCCTTGGTTACTCATGGCCGTGAGCGTAACATTGTAACTGCCAACTAAACTGTAGGTGTTGGTTGGGTTGGTAGCTGTTGACACCACACCGTTACCAAAATTCCAAGTAAAACTATTTACACTTCCCACCGCAATGGTAGATGTGCTACTAAAATTAACGACTGAATTTAAACAGGAGTTAGGCGGACTAAAACCAATGACGGGATTGGGGTAAATGGTAATGTTGGTAATGATTGAATCACTACAGGATCGATCGGATGTGGCTTTGAATTTTACAGGATATGTTCCATACGAAGTATAAGTGGTAGTTGGATTGAGCACATTCGACGTGAGACCGTTTCCAAAGTCCCAGAAATAACTCACAATAGAGCCTGAAGGAATACTTACGCTGCCGGTAAATGAATAATTAAGGGCGCAAGGTCCGGCGCTGCTTGGTGTAAAAGACAATGCAGGTGCAAACAATGTATTTAAAGTATGGGTAAATGTTGGTCCGGGACAGCCGGGAACCAAAATAGTTTGACAAGTATAAACACCCGGTGTTGTAATGCCAATACATTGATTCGAATTGGTAGTTGCGATGCCGGGACCTGTCCATGAATAAAATCCAAAACCAATGGGACCGCAAACATTTAAAGGCACACCAGGGCAAGTGGTATCGGAAATGGAGGTGGCAAAATCGGTACAAAAGCCATCAATGTAAGCGTAACCAAAATGACCGCCCAATGAACAATCGTAAGTTGTAAAACGGATAAAAAGATTCTGACCAATGTTTGGTGTTAAATCAACAACCACGCTGGTCCATGGTTTATAGATAACGCCTGCTTGTACAGTGGAAGCGAAAAACCCTGGGATATTACTGCCGGCAGCTACATTATAATATGTACAAGGAATTTGATTGCCCAAGGTATCGATCATTTCGATGGTGAAGGCCGGTTGTTCAGTTACATTGTGCCCCGGATCTTGCAAAACAACAGCATAACGATATGTAAAATTGGCATTGGCAGGTGTGACAAATATTTTTTGTTGAATGCGATCGGCTTGAGCGCCGGTAGCACTGTTCCCTAGTCGTAATGAATTTGTTCCACCCGGAAAAACAACAGGAAAGCCACCGAAGGGATCGAGCCCTGCTCCGCTGGTGACTAAGTTTTGTGCGCCCGGTGTTGGGCAACAGGTGGGTGTGTTTGAAGAATTTGGATGAAAACCACTGGTCAAGGTCCAGCCGGCGGTACTTCCCGATTCAAAATCAATATTATTACAACCTGTGGCGACAGTTTGTGTGCTACTTCCCCCACCAATAATTTTGCCTTTACCTGATGCTTTGATATCGCTCGATTTGTAAACAAAACTATCGGGATACATAAAACGAAGCTTTTGAAAGTTTAAGAATTCATCCGTTTCAGTTTGGCTCAGGTGTTTTTTCATGGCCATCGATTTCCAATACAATTCATTAAAGCCATTGTAATTTTTGGTATCGGCTTGGCTTTGGGCTTGAAGCGTGCTTTGATTAAAGTTTAAAAGGAGGAGAGTGAGCAAAAAACAATTCATCACAGAGCCAATGATGGCCCTGCAGGAAGATGTGTTTTTGGTTTTACAAGCGGTTTTTTGAAGATGAAGAACATGCTTCATTTTTAAATCACCGGTAACAAACAATATTGATGCACTTGAAAAATAATTTTTTTTCATAATCACCCCTCCTCGATTATATTTTACGAGGAGGATTATAATTGGTTACTTAAATTATCGTTAAATAAATTTTAACGTATCAAATGATACGTTTTCATTTCCGTCAACTAACTTACGAATAAATTTAACATGCTAAAGTGGAAATTTTAGCAGTAGAATATCATTACCAAAGCGCCAAATGAAAAGGCTTTGATTGAAATACAATTGAGAATGAAGCAGATGGCTGTTTAAAATTTCAAAAGCCAGGCAAGGGCCTCTTCTTTTTGGGCGAAATATTGAATGAATACTCCTCTGTTAAGTCCTACTAACTCAGCAAATTTGGCATTTTCGTCGTTTACCCGATGCGGTGCTAAAAAGGCTACTTTGAAACCATTTCCACCCAATTTTTGAAACATTTCTATTTCTTGGTACACATTTACGGTGGCTTTATCTTTCATATTCTCCATGCCAAGAATCATGATTTTTCTTTTATTTTTTTCGCGTAAATCGCTGATCATTTTGGTGACTTTCGCCAAAACAGATTGGTCTTGCAGTTTAGTTCCATCTTTAATTTTAAGGCTGGCCCCCCACTCTTCTTCAATAATGACTATATTTTCCTCCATACTAAAATTGACTTTTGATTCGCTTCAATAAATGAAGTTTAATGATTTCAATTAATAACAATACTATCCTAAATTCAAATTAGCCTTTTGTGTTTTTTCTGTAATTTCTCGCACTATTTGATCGAGTTCAACTGCCGAATCAATAATGGCTTGCATCAATTGTGCTTGATCGAAGTGATGCGAATGACTGACATGTTCAGTTGATTCGGTGTTTTGTTCACTGCCTTTTTGACTTTGTAAAAAGTAAACTACGCCCATAATGCGCGAAAGTGGTGCACGCACAATGTGTGATTGGGTCCATGCAATATCACGAAGTATTTCGTTTTGTTTTTTAACATTCTCTAATGCGGTGTTCAGCTCACTGGTTCTTTCTGAAACTTTGTGCTCTAAAACATGGTTATAATTACTCAATTGTGATACCAGTTTCACTGTGGTTAACAAGTTCTTAATGCGCAAATTTACCTCAGTTAAATCGAAAGGTTTGGTTAAAAAATCACTGGCACCCAACTGCAATGCTTTGCGTTTGGTTTCATTGCTTGCATCGGCTGTAAGCACCAAAATAGACATATTTTTATTCAGTGATGCATCGGCTTTGATCATTTCAAGAATATCAAATCCTGAAACATCAGGCATCATTAAATCGAGTAAAATTAAATCAGGTTGATTTTCACGAATACTCGACATGACCAAGTTTGAATCTGAAATGGATTCATAATTGTTGTAACCACTAATGTTTAATAAACCCACCAGTACATCAATGTTTACCTGCTGATCGTCGACAATTAATATTTTGGCGTCTTTTAAATCTTCACCCATGATTTGTTTCAGTATTTAAATATTTATCTACTTCATGCAAAAGCACAACAATGTCAATTGGTTTGGTCATGTAATTGGCCGCCCCTATTTTCATCACACTTTTAATTTGATTTGGCATGGCATCGGCACTTAAAATAATCACCGGAATATTTTTGGTATCATTGTTGTTTTTGAGTTCCATCAATACTTCCGAACCATGTATATCCGGCAAATTTAAATCGAGTAAAATTAATTTAGGTTTGTGTTGAATGGCCAAGCTCATTGTCGATCGCCCATAAATACTGGTGATTAGCTTTACGCCCGGACGTTGCGTTTGCATGATTTGGCTTACCAAATCAGTATTTGAAGGATTATCTTCAATGTAAAGTACATTTCCATTTTGGTTTCGACTAAGAGTAGCATTAATTTCAACAAAATTATCCAAGGCTTTTTTACCCTCATGGTGTGTAGCTGCCTCATCAAATTCTATCCAAAAACAACTGCCTTCGTTAACTTTACTTTCAACACCAATTCTACCGTGCATGATGCCCATCAATTGATTTACAACAGCCAAACCCAAGCCGGTACCTTCAATATTGCTGTTTTCTGCGCTTACCCGTTCAAATGGATGAAATATTCTTTGAAGGTCCTTTTCTTCAATGCCATAACCGTTATCTGCTATACTGATTCTAATTTTGGCTTCGTTATTTTCGTTCAATTCGCCTTTAACTGAAATATTTACATCACCAAAAGGTTTATTGTATTTGATGGCGTTGTTTAATAAATTTAATAGCACTTGCTTTAGGCGCTGACGATCGGCCTTTACATATAATGCTTTATCGTTTTCACTTTCAAACTTAACACTAATTTTCTTTGAATTGGCCAGTGGCATGGTAATATCGGTCACTTCTTTAATCACACTACTTACTTCTACAGGTTCAATTGAAATTGAAATTCTACCTGATTCAATGCGTGAAATATCCAACACTTCATTGATGAGATCGAGTAAGAGTTTTCCACTATTTAAAATGTGTTGCACCCCAAGTGCTTGGTTTTGATCCAGGGCACCCATTTCGAGTAATTGGGCAAAGCCAAGAATTGAATTCATTGGGGTTCTTAATTCATGGCTCATGCGCGATAAGAAATCACTCTTGGCACGGTTGGCTTCATCGGCCGTTAACTTGGCTCGCTCTAATTCAATATTCGATGCTTCTAAATCCGAGGTGCGTTCTTTAATCTTCACTTCCAAGAAATGATTCATTTCCTTGATTTCTTCTTCAGCTTTTTTACGATCTGTGATATCGGTTAAAATGGCCAAATAATTGGTCACCTTTCCTTTATCGTTTAAAATTGGAGAAACCGACATGTGTTCCCAATAAATTTCTCCATTTTTTCTTTTATTGATTAAATCACCTTGCCATGATTGATTTTGAGAAACGACTTTGGCTATTTCTTGAATTACTTCCGGGCTCATTAATCCCGACTGAAAATAACGGGGGTGCATTCCCATCGATTCTTTCTTTGAATAACCTGTTATTTTTGTATAGTGTGGGTTGACATATATGATTTTCGATTCAAGATCAGTAATGATAATCGCTGCAGGACTTTGTTCGATGGCCATTGTAAGTTTCCTGATTTCATCTTCATCTTTTTTCTTGGCAGAAATATCGAGCATGGTGGCCGACATAAACTTAGGTGCACCAAC
>CANGGP010000069.1 GCA_947453445.1 Sphingobacteriaceae bacterium | reverse complement strand
TCCACTGACAGAGCATCTTTATGTTCCAAAAATAATTTGTCATTCGCAGGGTTGGGGAATACCCGAATGTCAGTTCGAGCGGAAATGTCAGTTCGAGCGGAGTCGAGAACGACATGCGGAAGCCCCACAAAATCCTGATGCACCAAAACAGTATCCCATTTTACCCCGCTACACCACAACTGCTGCCGCACCACAAAAGTTTCAGTATTACTGCTTAAGTATTTTGGTTTAATGTATAAACCCGCCACCGTATCAATGGGTGCCGACAAAGTGCCATTGCCATTGAACTTATACCACAGACAACTTTCATCTATCTCCACATCCGGCTCACGGCCAACAAATACACTATCCCCCGCAATACAACTTTTATCAGGACCAGCGTAGGCAGGTAGGTCTATGGGGATGCAGGAAACGTCGTCGACATAAATTTCTGAGACTGTCAGCCCAGAAGTTGCTATCATAGTGAAGTTTGTAGCCGAATCGGACTTAAAATTACCAATTACCATATACTTTTCGTTGCCAGTTGCTACGAAAGTTCCGCTAACAGGAACCCAATTAAGTGTATCGGATATTATATTAAAATTTGGATTTTTTATTTGAGGATTTAAATAGGTTAGTCTTAAATGACCATAATTAATTGTGTCCAAAGTGTTATCACCAAAATAAGCACCAAATCCATCCATACCACATGTGGAATTGTTGCCAATATTGACATAAAATTTGACACAATATGTTTTACTATGAATTAAATTATTTTTTAATTGATTTTTGAAATATGTTCTTGGTGCTAATGTTTGGTCATTTAAAATAAGGAAATCCGAGAAAACATATGCTGATCCACTTCTTGGATACTGAAACCCAAAACCATTAACAGGAATATTATTCAAGCAATAGTTACAATATTCTGCTGCTTGGATTTGATCTATTTCATTCCAATCTTTTGCATTTGATAGATATGGGTTTGACCCATTGCAATTTACAAATTTTTCGAATCCTCCATTTGAAATAAAATTAGCAATTTGTGAGTTGGAGTTAAGCGATAAGAAAATTAAGACAAAGAATAAAAAATTTGTCTTTTCCCCAGAACTATTTATAGATAACAAGTTTTTTAACATTTATTACGCCCTTTTCATTTATTAAATTTACAAAATAAATGCCGGAAATTAAATCAAATTGTAAGCCCGTGTTTGAAGCTTCAACTATTATTTTTTTATTTACCAATTCTCTGCCCCAAACATCTTTAATTATTATTTGAATTTGCTCACTTTGATTAATCCCTTTGATATAAATAACATCTTTTGTTGGATTAGGGTAGAGTGTATATTCTGTTTTTAGGTTAATTTTGTTGATTTTTTTTGCTTCGTTTGATTTTAAATTATCTCTAAAATTAATTTCTATTTTATTCTGATTTATCGTGTCGTTATTTATTATAGTCGTTCTTTCAGAATAGCCTTGACCTGCACATTCATCGTCGTTATATAAAGTTATTGAATTAATAATTACATCATTAAGCAATCTGGCTTTATAAACCACAAATCCATCAGTAAACGGACATTGTGCCGCTAAGATTGCTAACGCATACATATCTGCCTCGTTCAAACTATTTTCATTTGTTTTATAATTATAATATAACTGATAAAATGTTTTAAAATTATTTTCAATATTGCTTTGGGGCTCAAAATTGCTCATTAAACTTCCAGCATTTTCAAAATCACCTAACCCAAGAGTCTTTTCTATATCTGCTAATTTACCAACAGATTCTGGCATGTTGGCCTTATAGAAGCCACTTAAGGTGTCGTTCATGGATGCTAAAATACTATCAGTATCTAGAGTTAGATAAAGCAAAAAACGACTTATTTCAATTGATTCCACATCGACGTTTGTGTCAATAGCAGTTTGGTATATCTGATTAAAATCACAATCAACACATTCTCCTGGAACTATAGGCCTATTGGCCATACCACAGTAATTTGGTGCAGTTGGACTAGATAAGCCACGATACAAATTGTTAAAATAAGAATTATTGGTTATAGAACCAGTATTATTGCTCGCAGTGTAAGAGCTAACAACACCGTTATTAGTAGACGTTACATTTCTCATCCATAATTTTGAGCCAGCAGCGGTGCTGTATTTGTCAGTCCATGTATGGAGGTTACTGCTTCCCGTAAAACTTCCAAGCCATCTGTTGTCTTTAGGTCCGCTTAAATTGCCTTGCGCACCTATACCATTTGCAGCGCTTATTACAGTACCGGTATTGCTAAGTTGCATCCCTCTAGCGCAGGCACTCATGGTGTTGCAAGACCAAAGCATAGTTTGGTTAGCGCCACCAAAATCAAATCCACGGGGCAAATTCATTACAGTATTTTGTTGTACACTTGCAGTTGTATTGAGGTTATTAACAATACCCGAAACTGATAATACTGTATTTGTACCGAATCCAATGACTGTATTATTATTTACAGCACTCCAGGTATCATTTTCGTGTTTAATGCCAAATTGTGGGTTAGAAGGATTCATATCAGCATCTAATAAAACAAAATTACTGCCTGATGTTTTACTAAATGCAGGGTTATTGAAACTTAAAACCGAAATTCCACGCCATACCCTTTGTATGTTATTGTTTTGAATTCTCACCCCGTTATTAGGGAGTAAGGTAGTAATTGAGGATTTAGGCGCCAATATAGCATTTAGCCTTATTGCTTCGCTAATGAATTGATTGCCATTTGATAGAATAAAGTTAATGTAATTGCTCATATTATTATTAAAAATATCACAAGTGCCAAAAGCAACACCATAACCTGTAGGGCACAAATTTGTATTGCCTGCACTTAAACCGCCATTGATGCAGTTGCTAATATTGTAAAAAGCGTTATTACTAATTCGGTAATTTTTAATTCGGTTAGTGCTGAAATAAACGCCTCCATATCCCGGGTAAATGTTTGGCGCGGCCGGTAGTGCATTTTTATTTGCGTTACTGTAAAATTTAGCATATTGAATATTTAGGTCAAGTATGGCCTGCGTTAGGATTGACGTATGGCAATTATAAAAAGTGTTGCAATACAATGAAGGTGTTGTCGATGCAAGTAAATTTAATTGGGTGTTATAAGTGCCGTTAAAGTAATCACAGAAATCATAAATACCTGCGCCTACAAAAAACTGTGACTGATTATTTGAGGTTAAATTAACTCTTGAGTTTTGAAATACGTTATTGATGCTATTTACATTGCTGTTTTTTGCATAAATACCATAATACAAATTGTCAAAAATATTTACGCCATAATAAATAAAATTACTTGTTGGCACTTCCCCTATATCTAAGCTATAATAGGTTGAATTGACTTGGTTTAGATTCACTGACAGCCCACTATTTTCAATGGAAACACCGGCATTTGAAAAAGTGTTTGTATAAGGCGCTTTCAAATTACAAGGTGTAAAATTATTAAAATAAAATGGTGAAGAGTAAGGTGAGATTGTACTCGAGTAGCCTGGCAAATTATATGACCCGGCTCCAATACTGCTAGGCCAAGTACTTTGGCCTGGACTTAAACTAAAATCACGACAAGTAAAAAAGCAATTGGCAATGCGGTAAGGGTTAAAATTTATACCCACCGTATAATTTTTGATTGCGATTGAAACCAAGTTTCGGTTAAAAGTTGTTCTAAAGACATCAATATCTCTTCCGCCAACGTTATTATTGGAATTAGAAGCGGAAATGGCAGTAATGGCATCCTCGATCAAATCACCCGGACCGAACTTTACCTTACCTTGGCCCCAAACATTTATGCCGCTCCACATCGCTGAGCAAGCAGAAAGATGTGCCCCTGCGTTTGAAGAAGTTTGCAGAACAGATCCCGGCATCACTGTAATACTAACATTTGGGGCGATTCGAAAGTCGCCCTGTAGTGTAACTGTTCCGGTAACAGTAACATTTTGATTGATTGCATTGCCGCCGGAATAAACTCCGGTAGAAAGACTTGAAGTATTTATATAATTGTTGGCAGTGCAACACGAATTTGATGAAACAACTTGAATTGTTGCAGGATTAGTGGCACAAGTGCCGTTTGATGCAACTACCGTGTAAATCGTTGTAGCGGTTGGGCTTACAGAAATCGATGGGCTTGTTGCCCCTGAAGGTAGCCAAGTATAATTTGAAGTTGCAGCACTCGGTGTAATTTGAGCGTTTAATATGACTGAGAGCGTTGGAATATTAACACAATATGTACCGGGGAGATTGGTGGTGAGGGAAGGAGTTAAATTAACAGGGACTGTAATGTTTGCTGAATAGTTGCATGAACCAACGGAATAATTATAGATAATAGGATATTGACCGGGCGTGGTGTTGATTGGAACTGAAACTGTAGTACATGGTGCTGAGCCACCGGAAACACTTACAGATAATCCCGGGGATGTCCATACACCACCTGTTGGCGAAGTGCTGGTTAGTAAATTCTCTAAACAAGCATAATGATCTCCTAAACAAAAGGATAAAGGCTTTTGGAGTGCGATTGTTGGTTGTATTCCAACAATAATATTTGAAGTTGCTATATTAGAACAAAAACCGGCAGTCCCAATAAGGGTGTAGGTTGTATTTATAGATGGTGAAATAACGATACTTGAACCGGTTGAGCTGCCGGGTAACCATAAATAACTGATGTTTGGTGGTGTGCTATTTGCAGTAAGTGTTGTTTGATTCATTGCATTAGACATGCAACTAAATCCTGGTGCGCCAATGATATTAACTGTAGGGTTAGCAATGACATTAATTTGTGCGCCTGTGGTGTATGAGCAGTTTGTGGTTGTGTTAGTTAAAATATAGTTGTAATTATATTGACCGGGGGAAAGACCCGTTGTATTTATATTCCATAAACTACCTGCTTGTTGAACGCCTGGCCCGCTAAAAACAATATTACCAATGCCGGAGGCATATTGCGCTAAATTGCTAATAATGCTGCCTTGACAAATAGGGCTTGGTAATGAAAATGAAATGGTGCTGGCTAGATTTATTGAAATATCATCGATAAAAATTTCTTCACTAAATGGTTGATTATTATTTAGGATAATACTTTTCTGGATGTCCATGCCAACAAACAAATAATTTTCATTAGAACCTGGTGAACATGAATAGGTGAAGGGAAGTACATAATGTTTCCATTGCCCAGCATCTGCAACTGGAAGTGTCGAACTTACAATAGTATTTAACCCAAAAGGGAAATTGTTATTAGGAGAAATCGCAAGATCACTTGTTGCAAAACTAAGAACTAATGCTGTTGATTGAGTTGAAGTAGAACTTCCGAAGACTGTCCTATTAAAAACCCAAAAATCTAGCACATAATTTGCTGATGGTGTTAGTGCAGCACTCATCCTATTTCTGATCACTTCACTTTGAACCGGCATATTGGGGTTAGAAGGATTGCCTCCGCCAACCATCCTTATAATTCTATTATTAGGTACGCCATTATACGTATCTGTAATTCCATAAGTGGTTGTCATGAAAGTTGAACCTATATTTAAAAAATTGTTTGTGCAGTTTCTCGCATAAACATCGGCGCCAACACCACCTCCATGAAATGTAAAATCATCCCAACAGCTAGTAAACCCAGAACTATGAACTGCACCTATTCCACATCCGGAAATCCCGCTTTCAAAGCCCCCATTTTGAACAATATGACATAAGTCTGGAGGGCTGCATTGTCCAATACCTGGCACATAAAAATAACAATAAGTAATATTACCTTGGTTACCAGCAGCATCCCTTGGTATATATTGAATCAAAAAAACGCCACTTACTGTTGAAGGTCCAGGTGCAAGTGAAACAGTAATATTTGTATTGTTACTTGAAAAATTTAATTGTGGATCATTGTAGACGATTCCTTCACAAGTAACAGTTACACTATTCGGAGAATCATTCATTAATAATGTAGATTTAGGAATAGTAAGACTTGTCCCTGTCATGATATAACTGTAAGTCCCTCCCGCAAGCCCATCATTTTGGCCCCACACACCCGAACTTGAACATGCCCCTAAGGAATAGTTTTTTGAAGTCCCGGCTACAGGACTGTTGTAACTTGAATTAACAGAGTAACCGATATCACATAAAACTTTCCTTTCCTCTTCTTGAGGAAATCGTTTTTGATTGCCTGGATTATATGCAGATGACATTACAAAATAATTTGAGGCACCATAAGGACCATTTGCTGGGTAGCATGCATCTTCAAAATGGCTCAAACTACTTCCGTTCACCCAGCAAGTAGGCGTATAAACAGGTACAGTGTATGAATTGCTCGGTGAAATATATTTAACTGCGCTATTGCACGGTGTACTTAAGCTACCACTTGTTAAAATACAACTTCCAGTATTAATCGAATTTACAATTGAGCCTGTAAAAGACATCGAAGTGCTTGGGCATAATGTCGGGCTGTTAAGAAGTGGAATATTATTATTATCACATAAAAAACTGTCATACCTCGAATAATAATTATTATTAGAACCAAAGGCAGAAGTCCCCGTTGGTGAAAATAAACTTGCAAAACCAAGAGCGTGCATTGCTTCATGAAGAAAAACAGTATAAAAATCAATTGCTGAGGATGGAACTGATGTACTTGATGTAATGAAATTCCAGTTAGCGTTTGCGCTTATGTTAATTTCACCATGATAGAAAGTGTTCATTTGTACAAACGGTGGCGCGATACCTAAATAAGTATCTACTCCACTTGTGATTGTTTTATAAATCATATTATCTGTTATGCCAGGAGAGGTGCTCGTTGGATTTAGTGGAACTGCAAAATATCCTCCTGCATTTCCTAAAACAGAATTTGTGAAAGTTATTACATCAACTTTAATGTTTACCCTAGTAGCAGTATTAGTTGTATTATGGCATGCTGATGATAAAGGTGATGTGATTAAACATGAAATATCTGTAAATAATTGACAGGCAACATTCATCATGGTCGGATTTGTTGCAGGATTAACAAAATATAAAGTGAAATATCCCGCATTACAGCTTAAACTTGGAGCAGAGCTAATAGATCCACCTGATCCAATAATTCTTAGATTATTAATTGGGTACTTGTTATTGTCCCTGTCTAAAAGTGTATCAAAAATCCTACCAGGAGTATCACTGTAAATAGTATTTGATTCACTTTGTGTTTGACTATGCAAATAGTTTGAGCAAATTAAAAATAATAGAATTGCTTTTTTCATGTTTCATTTTTTTAGGTTAATAAACAAGAACAAGGGCCGGAACGCTAGAACACCAATACTTTTAATCGCCCAATAACGAAGGCAATCCGAGAACACTAGAAAAGAAAATAAATCAGTTGATTTTATTGTTAGGCGTCTATTGCAAATTAAAAGCGCAGGTAAATAAAACTGAAGTAATATTACTTTGGCTAAATTCAATTGTCAAGGGTAGAAAAACCCTATTTTCGTGAGAACCAAAAAATACGGACTAAAACACTGGAAGTTAGTGAGATAATTTCTTCTTAAACAGTTTTTTGTTGTAATTCATCAATCATTTTGGCTGAAAAATGGTTTTTTGAGTTAGAATTTTTAACGCATATGTCATGCAAATTTTATCGAACAAGAAAATCTGAAAATAAATTCTATGATAAAAGTAATTTATTTCATTCATTTTTTCGTACATGTTGAACAATAGTTTCTGACGGAAGTTTTGAAATGTTTGTACTTCGGGCTTAAACCATAGAACGATAGATATCTTTGTAATTATTTTCGCTACACTACCCTGTATCATCAATCTTGTCAAAAGCATTCAAATTGATGCAACAAATAAAAAATTTATTAAGCAGATTAGCACATAAGCCCATCACCAATGATCACTAAAACAATTCGTTTTCTTTGTTAATTCAATACTGTGTAAGATCAAGAAGAATAAGGCTAAACTCCCCGTGCTTTCCACAAAAATATTCGCTATTTTTACTCTGCATTATGTATCGCATATTTAAACTTTTTTGGGATTACAATTTACCGCGCTGGTTTATTCTATGCATCGATCTACTCATCTGCGCCTTTGCCCTGACTTTGGCATTTGTGATTCGTTTCGATTTTAATGCCATCCCCGAAACAGATGCCAAAAATTTACCCATCGATTTTATCGTGGTTTTGGGCATTCGTTTAATTTTGTTTATTGCCTCTAAAACTTACAAAGGTGTTGTGCGATATACCAGTACCAAAGATGCCGGCCGTATTTTTGTGGTTTTAATCATTGGCTCTGCATTGGTGTACTTACTCGATTATCTGCATTTCTTTTTTAGAGGCGCTAAATTCATTCCCAGTTCTGTAATCATCATCGATGCCTTGGTATCACTCTTCTTAATGATTAGCTCTCGCTTGGCCATTAAAGCTTTGTATTTTGAATCCAAAAATCCTGACCGCGAAAAATTAAATGTGATTATATACGGTGCAGGCGAGGGGGGCATCATCACCAAACGCACCCTCGATCGCGATGCTGCCATTAAATACAAGGTGGTGGGTTATGTTGACGATGATGAAAAAAAACACGGCCGAAGCATTGAAGGTACTTTTGTGTATGGTCCTGATAAATTAAGTGAACTCATACAAAACAACCATGTTGAGTTTGTGATTATTTCGATTCAAAAAATTTCAACACGCAAAAAAAACGACATTGCCGATGTTTGTTTAAACAACAATGTGCGTGTATTAAACGTGCCACCTGCTTCGAAATGGATTAACGGAGAATTGAGTTTCAACCAAATTAAAAGCATTCGTATTGAAGATTTACTTGAACGCGAACCCATTAAATTGGATGAAGACATTATTGCCGATCAATTGAGGGACAAAATTATTTTAATCACCGGTGCCGCCGGAAGCATAGGCTCAGAGCTCACCCGCCAATGTGCACGATTTGGTCCAAAAAAATTGTATCTGCTCGATCAGGCCGAAAGTCCTTTACATGAATTGGAATTAGAATTTACCGACAAACTCATTAAACCGCCATTTGAAGTGGTGATTGCCGATGTGCGCCAAGTGGATCGTTTGCGTAATGTGTTCAGAACCTTTCAACCACAAATAGTGTTTCATGCCGCAGCATACAAACATGTGCCCATGATGGAAAACAACCCTTCAGAATCTATTCTCACCAATATTTTGGGTACTAAAAATGTGGCGGATTTATCGGTTGAATTTGGCGTCGAAAAATTTGTGTTTGTGAGTACCGATAAAGCGGTGAATCCCACCAACGTGATGGGTGCCAGCAAACGCATCGCCGAAATTTACATCCAAAGCTTGGGTAAACATGCCACCACAAAATTTATCACCACACGTTTTGGCAATGTACTTGGCTCTAACGGTTCGGTGATACCCCGCTTTAAAAAACAAATTGAAGCAGGTGGACCAATCACCATCACACATCCTGAAATCACCCGTTATTTTATGACCATCCCCGAAGCATCACAATTGGTGCTCGAGGCGGCCGGCATGGGCAAAGGCGGTGAAATTTTTGTGTTCGACATGGGTGAGTCGGTGAAGATTGTTGACCTTGCCAGAAAAATGATCATGTTGGTGGGCTTAAAAGAAGGCAAAGACATTAGCATTGTTTACACGGGTTTACGACCGGGTGAAAAATTATACGAAGAATTATTGGCCAACAATGAAAACACATTGCCGACGCATCACAACCAAATTTTAATCGGTAAGGTGCGAGAGTATGCTTACGAGGAGGTGAAAGAAATCATCAACCAATTAATTAAATCTTTCGATACACAAAACAACGATTTAATTGTGCAACGCATGAAGGATCTGGTGCCTGAATTCAAAAGCAATAATTCCATCTTCCAAAAATTAGATGCATGAAACAGTTTCTTTTAAGTAGTGTTTTAATCGCATTATGCTTTTGCAGCGCCTTACTTTCTGCCCAACAAAAAACAGCGATCAATAAAAGTACTAAACCAAAATTGGTAGTGGGCATTGTGGTTGACCAAATGCGCAACGATTATATTTACCGTTACTGGAGCCGTTACGGACAAGGGGGCTTTAAACGTTTGGTTGAAAACGGTTATTATTTTAAAAACACACATTACAATTACATCCCCACTTTTACCGGTCCGGGCCATTGCAGCATTTACACCGGCGCTACACCGCGTATTCATGGCATCATTGCAAACGATTGGCACATCAAGGGTAGTAAACAATCAAGTTATTGTGTGGAGGATAGCAGTGTACAATCAATTGGTGTCGATAACAAAAGCGGAAAAATGTCACCTCGCAAACAAATGAGCTCAACCATTGGCGACGAATTAAAAATGTCGACCAATAACAAAGCCAAAGTATTTGCTGTGGCATTAAAAGACCGCTCTGCTATTTTGCCGGCAGGACATGCAGCCAATGCCGCTTTTTGGTTCGATGATGAAAGTGGAAATTTTATCAGCTCGTCTTGGTATTTAAACCAATTGCCCGACTGGTTACAAAAATTGAATGCCGAAAAAAAATGCCTTTCTTATTTGGCAAATACTTGGTCGCCTTTGTATCCAATCAATACCTACACCAATTCCATTCAGGATGAAAATCCTTATGAAGCAGTGCCAAACAAAAAACTAAGCAGCACCTTTAATTACGAATACAAAAATTATGTAGAGAAAAAAAGTGTAGGCATCATCAAAGCAACACCTTATGGCAACAGTCTTACAAATGATGTGGCCATGGCTTGTATTAAGAACGAACAGCTGGGCAAGGACGATATCTGCGATTTGTTTTGTTTGAGTTATTCGAGTCCTGATATTGTGGCCCATTCGTATGGACCGCGTTCGGTGGAGTTAGAAGATTTGTTTTTACGTTTAGATAAAGACATTGAAAATTTGCTGAACTTTTTAGATGCTGAAGTTGGCAAGGACAATTACACAGTTTTTTTAACGGCCGATCATGGCGGGGCCGATGTACCGAATCATTTAAAGGATAACAAAATATCGGCGGGTTATACCAAGGACAATCAATTAAAAAAAGAAATAAAAAATTATCTTGGCCAAATATACGGCGATAGTTTATTGTTGGAGAACATAAGCAACGAACAACTATTTTTAAATGAAGAACGCTTGATGGCTGCCAAAATTGACAAGAATGTATTGGAGGCGAATCTATGTCAGTTTTTGTTGAAGCAAAGCGGTATCGCGCAAGCTTATCCTTCGGCGGTATTGAGCAACGGGGCCTTTTCGGGAAATGAGTATCGCGCACTATTGCAAAACGGTTTTAATTTAAAATTAAGCGGCAACATTGCTTTTATGTATTCGCCGGCCTATATGGATTATGCTGAGAAAGGCACCACGCACGGAAGCGGGTATAATTATGATACACATGTGCCATTGATTTTTTATGGCAATGGTATTCCCAAAGGCCATACTTTTGAATATACTGCCATTACACAAATTGCGGTAACGGTTTGCGAGTTGTTGCAAATTAATCAGCCCAATTCAAGTACCGCACAAGCATTAAACGATTATTTTAAAAGCAAATAGTAAAAATGAAAAAAAACATTATTACCCTTACCATCATTGTGCTTTTAGGCATTAGCACTGTATATTATGCCACCAGAGTTTATTTTCCAAAGGTGTCAGTAACAGAACAAAAATTGTGGTTAGAAGCCAATGAAGTAAATAAAACCTGTCCTGTTATTATCGACGAGGCCACGCGTTTAGACAATGCCACGGTGTTTCCAAATAATTGTTTTCAATACAATTACACTTTGATTAATTTGTTGCGCAACGATGTTAATCCTGAAATGGCCATTAAGAACATTGAGCCGAAGATTATCGCCAACATTAAAAAAGATCCGGGTTTTAAGGTATTTAAAGATGCACAAAGCACCTTAAATTATAATTACCGCGATAGGAATGGGGACTTCGCTTTTAAAATTGTGATTACACCTGATAAGTACCGTTAGGGTTTTACTCACCCAACAAGTCCTTGTAAATTCTATCCAACCTCTCCTTCATACCCTCTACTTCTTCCTCTAGCTTATTCACACGTGCCTCGAGTTCGCTCACCGATTTGCGTGCCGGCTCAACAACAAAGTTTGATTCTTCAGTCTCCACATATTCCGAAAACAATTGTACATAACGTGTTTCTTTTTGTCCGGGTCGCTTGCCCAATTCTTTTACAAATGCAGGCGATTTAGAAGACAGTTTTTGAAGCACGTCAAGCACACCATCCAATGATTGAAATTCGTGTAACCGTCCTGAATTTGATTTTATTTCACCGGGGGTTAAGGCGCCTCGTAAAAACAACAAACACATGGTACCGAGTTCACCATCACTTAAAGGAAACACCGTTGTGAAATTGTGTTTGTATTTATTGCTTCGACTGCTGCCGCCAACAGCCATGGCCACCAAGCTTTGTGCCTTTAAATGGTTTAATGCCAACACCACTGTTTCTTCATCATATTCAACAACAGGGTGTCGCGACGATTTTTGGTTACATGCAGCGGTTAATGAATTTAAGGTCATGGGATAATAATCCGGTGTTGTTTTGCTTTTTTCAATGAGTGCACCCAACACCCTTATTTCAACATCACTTAAATTTGGTAATTCATTTTCTGAGTTCATAGTATAAAATTAAAAAGCCCTTCCAAATTTAATGGAAGGGCTTCAATTAATTGTTATTTAAAATTATTTACTGATAACTAATTTTTGTGTGGCATTCATTTTAGCCGATTCAACATTTACCAAATACAAGCCATTGCTTAATTCTTTGGTGTCGATGGCCAAAATATTGCTGTCGTTGCTGCTGATGGTTTTGCTGTAAACCACTTGGCCAAGTGCATTGGTAATGCTCACTTTTACAGAACCTGTATTGTTGGCGTCCAATTTTAAAACCACATTGTTAGCAGCAGGATTTGGGAACAAGCCAAAAGAAGCATTGTTTTTATTTTGTTTAGCAATGCCTGTGCTTTGTGATAAGTTGATGTTATCCAAATACAAGTTATTACCCTTGTTGTTTGTTACCACAAATTTAGAAATCACATTTGGTTTGTTGAAGCCGGTTAAGGTTACCAACTCTGAACGCCATTGTGAAATATCCAATGGATCAGGTGTATAAGCACTGGTTAAAGGGGTTTGCAAATTGGTTAATGATGAGCCTGCTTTGCTGTAAAAGTTAGTCCATGTAGCACCACAATCATAAGAAGCCATAAAATCCAATTGATCGCTGCTGCTTAAATTACGCATGGCATAAGCAATGTCGAAACTTAATACAGGATCACCTGAACCGCTTAAATTCATTGGCGGCAAATACAATTCATCCACATCACCAATGTTATTGTTGTTGTAAAAATCATATTTCACGCTTTCGTTGCTTAAGTTGTAAGCACCTGTAACAGTATTTCTGCTCCATGAAGCAATACCGTTATCGGCGTTAATCACACCCCAATTGGCCGGCGGGAATGCAGTTCCTACAAATCCTTCAGCAACAGGTGTACCTTGGTAGTTGCTGGCTACAATATAAGTGATAGAATTGTTGTTGAGTGTTAAGTTGTATAAACTGGTGCCCAAATCAACAAAATACGAAAATACATGCGAGCCTGCTGAAGTAGCTGCATTTACATTGCCTAAAACGATATTGGTAAATGAACCTGAAGCAAGGTTACCTGACCAGCTGATTGGCGTACCGGCCACACCGTCGTTGTAAGGGGTGATGGTGGCGTTGGTAATGGCATTAGGACCATCGTTGCGGATGCTAATGGTTGGTGTAATGATTGAAGCACAAGTTAAATTAACACTGGCACCCAAAGCAGCCATAGCATCAGTTGGTACAGCTTGTTTATCAGCTCTAACAGCTTGCGCTACTTTTTTAGTGCCATCATCTTGAATAAATCCAACCATGGCAATTTCACTTTTCTTGCGGGTGTAGGCAGGTACAGGGCAAGAAATGGTGAATGTTTGTGTTTGACCGATCACCCAATTTTTAACCATTGAGGTACCGCCTTGAATAGTAGGGAAAGATTTAATCACCACATCTTCAAAATCCTTTTCACCATTGGTGCCGGGTTGAACCGAGAAGTTGATTAAACGCTCAACCATACACAAACGGAAAATTAAGTTACCGGTGGCAGTAAAATTGGCTGATGCTTGAATGTTAACGGTAACGTTTACGGCAGTACAGCCGGGGCTCCAAGCACGCGACATGCTCACCGAAAATGGTGATGTGTATGATTGGGCTGTAGCAATAATACCACTGGTTAAATTGGCAGGATGATCAGAGGAAGCGCCAAAAACAGTTACGTTTTGACCGTCCATTCTTCCTGAAGGAGCTGAATTGATGCCGTAACCATAAGAACTAGATCTCCAGTTAATTTCATTTTTATTGGTTTGGTATAACGACCAAGTATTGCTAGGGGCACTAGGAATAGGTACTTGCCATTTTAAAGCAATTACTTTTGGTGTATTGGTGGCTGAAGCCAACAACAAGTTTAATCCCGGATTGGTTGCAGCACATGGCGGACAAGTTTCACCGGTGAACTCTTCATACAAACACATTCTTGGCGTTTGACCAAAAATGCCTAAGCATATCATTAAGAGTGTAGATAAGAGTAAGTTTTTTTTCATGGTTGTATTTTTGTGTGAGTATCAAATATAATTAAACATTTATTAGTCTGCAACAAACGTATGTTAAAAGCACTTTGGCGGCCACAAAACAAAAAACCCCCCGTTTTTTAACGGAGGGTTCAATATGGTAAATGTTAAGATTTAATTCACTACAAATTTTTTGGTGCTTATGGCACTGCCATTACCAACTCTTGCAAAATAAACACCGGCCGGTAAGTCAGCTAAATCAAAGTGTACAGCGTTTTTACCTTCCGATAATTGCACATCTTTTTCAATCACAACAGCGCCAAGGGCATTTACAACCACAGCTTTTGTAGCCATGTTTTTGTTGGAGGTGATTTTTAAGTCCATTGTTTCATGGGCAGGATTTGGAAATACATCAAATGAAGAAATTTCTTTTTCAATTTGTGCTAAACCTGTTAATGCACCATTGTAACTTAAAATAATTTGAACCGAATCGGCCGCAACCGACATGTTTTTAAAGGTGTACTTTACAATACTTTTTCCTTTTACACCGGCTTCATCCAAATCGGCAGTTAAGATATAATAAGCAGCGTTTGGATCAACCAAAGTAGTATCAGATGCCTTTTTACCGCCTCTTAAAATCAGTGGAGGAGAAACAATGGTCATGGCACCATAACAAGCTCCGCCAAAACAATAATATGCAGTGGCAGTGGTGCTCGATGCAGCATCCACGTTTAATAATACATCATATCTGGTAACTGTATAACTGTATGTATTGGTACTGGTATTTTTAATATCAATATCAATTTTTTTGTTTGCATACGGATTTACCGTTAACTGAATAATGCCGTTAGGAGCAATGTTGCTGTTGCTGGCCACATTAATCAAACTGATGCTGCTTTGCGCATTGGCTTGTAAGGCCACAATGGCTGAAAGTAGGACTAAAATCTTTTTCATTTTTTTGAATTAAAACCTTCCCATTTTTTACAATGGGAAGGTTTAGTTTAATATTTATTTGGTAACTGTTAATTTGCTTACAATGTGATTGTTTTCAGTATCTACTGAAACATTGTACACACCGGCAGCGAAATTACTTAAGTCAACATATGCAGTGTTTGTGCCTGCATAAACGTTCACTTGTTTTTCGAATACAACTTGACCAATGGTATTTAATACCACCACTTTGGCTGTACCTGTCTTTTCAGAAGTAATTTGAATGTTTGCTTTGTCGTTTGCAGGATTTGGATACACCATCACGTTGAAACCTTTCGCAACATTTTTGCTGATGCCGGTTAAATCTTGTGATAAATTGATGTTATCTAAATATAAGTTGTTACCCTTGTTGTTGGTGGTTACAAATTTACAAAGTACGTTAGGTTTGTTCCAATTGGTTAAGTTAATGCTCCAACTTTGCCATTCTGAAATATCAACCGGTGTGTAAGCAGTTGTAACAGCTGCTGAGGTAGCCATAGCAGAACCGTTGTTAGAATAAACATTTGTCCATGTTGCACCACAATCACTTGATAAGAAAATATCCAATTGATCAGCACTGGCATTGGTGCGTTGAGCGTATGACCAGTCAAATCCTAAAGTTGGAACATTACCACCGGTTAAGTTCATTGGCGGTAAATAAAATTCATCTTGGTCGCCCAATACAGCATTGGTAAAGAAATCATATTTCGCTGAATGCAAAGGGGCCATTTGGTAAGCACCGGTATTGGTAACGCGGCTCCAAGCCGGACCATTGTTTGCGTTGATTGAAGCAAAACCTGTAGGAGGGAAGGTAGCACCCGCAAATCCTTCAGCAACTGGTACACCATTAAACGATGAAGCCACCATGAAAGTGGTTTTAGCACCATTATTGGTAGGATCTACATCCATGTTATTGATGGCGGTGATGTTGTATGAGAAAGTGTGAGCACCTGATACCGAAGGAACGCTAACATTGTTTAAAGGAATGTTTAAAGTAGCTGTAGGAGCTAAGTTACCTGTCCAAAATGTTTTGTTCGGACTTGCAACACCATCAACATAAGCAGTGATGGTCATAGCGGTAATGGCATTTAAACCTAAATTTTGTACATCAACATTTGGTGCAATGGTGCTTGCACAAGTTAATGGTGCATAAGCAGCAACGGCCAAAGCATCATCCGGTAAAGCTTGTTTATCGGCACGCACAGCTTGCGCTACTTTTTGATTGCCATCATCTTGAATAAAGCCTACAAAAGCAATTTCGCTTTTCTTACGAACGTAAGTTGGCGGCATACAGCTTAAAGTAAAAGTTTGTGATTGACCAACTGTCCAAGTAGGTGCCATCGACACACCGGTTTGTAAACCTGTGGTTTG
>CANGGP010000068.1 GCA_947453445.1 Sphingobacteriaceae bacterium | reverse complement strand
ATTGTTCATTTCGTTTTGGGAATTACATACAGCAAAACAACTAAAAATTAAAAAATAGAAACTAAATAATCTAAACATGTAATAAAAGTTTCAAGTTGAAAATTAAGGAGCAATTGTTGTTGAAGAACCTGTGTAAGTCATTGACCATGTTATTCCGCAAGCACCTTGTGCAAGTGAAGGACAATTACCACTATCATTCGTTGGTCCTGTAAAAATGCAAGATCCAAAACTCCCGTTATCTGCCACATATGGGTTTGGGACAATTGCAATGCCTCCGATTTTAATCATTACTACTTCAATTCAACTTGTATTTGGTACAGCACAATTGATTGTTAAAAAACTTCCTGAGGTGATGAGCACGTTATTCGCATTGCAAAGTGGTGGACAATTTGAAAATGAAACGTCAATTATTCGCCAATGAATAACAACGTCGCAATTTAAATTATTGTAAATATAATAAGGTGTAGTGGTGATCTGTGCTTCTATTTTATTAATTCTTAGTGAAAAGAAAAAAAATAAGCTGATAATTAAAAAAGTGTTTGTTTTCATGGTAAAAGAAATTAGTTGTTAAAAAAATTCTTAGTTAATTTTTTTAAACCATCTAAGGGAGCAAAGTAGCAATGTGACGGAGGTTGTTTTATTTAGTTTGCAACGTGAGCACATAGCAATAAATTTAAATGGACACTAAAGCTTGCTTAAAAGGTTAAAAATGATTCGATAAAATTCTATAATAGATTTTTCGAATTTTTTTTATGAACTTTTAGAGTAATAAAGTTAAACAAAGAAACTGTTAAAACAATAAAGTATTCTATAAAAATTTGGGTGATCAGACAAGAACCAACGGAATACCAATATTGTGTCGCACGTTTTCAATGGTGCTGCCGAGTAAAACGTCTTTCACGGTTTTGTGTCCGTGCTTACCCATCACCAAAGTATCACAGTTGTTTTTCAGCAGGAGTTCGGGAATCACCGTTTTCGGATTGCCATAACCCAATTGTATTTCGGTATTGATGCCGGCATTTAATAATTCTTCCTGGTAATGTTTTAATTTTTGCACGTCTTCTTCGCGCTCCAAATCAAAGGCATCTTCGCCGTACACCACGGCATTCGTGCTTTCGAGCACATGTATCAATACCAAGGTAGATTGTTTGTTACCCAATTGAATGGCTTTGTTAATGGCCTTGTTATCACTGGTGCCAAAATCAACGGTCACGGCAATGCGCTCTAATTTAGAATGGAAGTCCAATACCAAAGGTGTAAAGTCGCCGTGAAATCCTTTTGTGTCTTCGTGTTTATTGGCCGTAATAAATGGAATGATGAGGATGTACAGCAACATTAAAAAACAAAACACCACCAAGGGTACCACAATAAATGTGATTAATATGGGGTGCGGTCCGCTGTTGATGGCCTCTTCAATTTGTGAATACACCAGTTTAATGTTCAGCACAATAATGGTTAGCGCTGCCAGCCACGACAATATTTTTTGCCACATCGGAATTACAAAATCGCCCATTTTACTTTTGTCGCTCACAAAGTGAATCAAAGGAATAATGGCAAAACCCAATTGTAAGCTCAATACCACCTGACTTAAAATAAGCAGTTTGCCGGTGGCGCCTTCACCCAAAATACTAATGGTAATTAAGGCAGGCACAATGGCAATTAAACGTGTGAGTAATCTTCTAATCCAAGGTTGTAAGCGGATGTTGATATAACCTTCCATCACCACTTGTCCGGCCAAAGTACCGGTAATGGTGGAGCTTTGCCCTGCTGCAATTAAAGCCACAGCAAACAACAAAGGGGCCCAATGCGAACCCAACATGGGTGCTAACAACTGGTGTGCATCTTGTATTTCGGCTACATCGTGTTTGCCATTTTTAAAAAAGGTGGCTGCTGCTAAAATTAAGATGGCGGCATTTACAAACAAGGCAAGGTTAAGCGCAATGGCACTGTCGGCGATGTTAAAGCGCAGCGCCCTTTTAATATCAATAGGTGTTCGTTTAAAATGCCGTGTTTGTACCAATGAACTGTGCAGGTATAAGTTGTGCGGCATCACCGTGGCGCCAATAATGCCAATGGCAATGTAAAGGGCATCATCGTTTTCAATAAATGGTTTTAAGCCCGATGCGATATCGCGCATGGCCGGTTTGGCAATCAACAATTCAACAAAAAAGGAGGCGCCAATCAATACCACCAAACTGATGATAAAGGCTTCTAATTTGCGTATGCCTTTGTTCAACAAAAACAACAGAATAAAACTGTCGAACACAGTGATACAAACACCTGTAAAAATGCTGATGCTTGGAAACAATAAATGTATTCCAATGGCCATGCCGATTACTTCCGCCAAATCGCAAGCCGCAATGGCTATTTCAGCCAAGATGTACAAAAAGAGATTCACTGATTTTGGGTAATTTTCCCTTGAGGCCTGTGCCAAATCTTTGCCACTAACGATTCCCAACCTTACGCAATGGCTTTGTAGTAAGAGCGCAATCAAATTACTCATTACCAACACCCACAACAAACTGTAACCAAACTTTGAGCCGCCGGCAATGTCGGTGGCCCAGTTGCCGGGGTCCATATAACCAACACTAACCATGTAAGCAGGACCAAAGAAGGAAAGGATTTTCCGAAAGGTACTCGAACGGTTGGTGTTGACGCTGGCGTTTACTTCTTCTAAGGATTTGTTCATTTAATGGCCTCCACTAAAATATTTGCACTCACTTTTTCACTAAAAAAACAAGGTTGTTGTTTATTGATGCGCACCTTTAAACTGCCGTCGAATTCATTCACCTGCTCAATGAGTAATGCTTGCCCGATTTTTAAATTAATCGAGCTGAGGTATTGTAAAAATGCGGGTGAATGTTCGGTTACGCCGGTAAAAATAAATTTCCCTTTGCGTTTGTAGTGCGACAATGTTTTTGATTGTAAGGCCCTGAATAAACCTTTATCATCGGGGATGGGATCACCATGCGGGTCGGTTTTAGGGTGACCTAAATAGCGGTCCAAACGTTTTACCAATTCCTCACTTTTAATGTGTTCCATCTGTTCGGCAATGTCATGCACTTCATCCCATGAAAAATGTAATTTTTCAGTTAAAAAAACTTCCCACAAGCGGTGTTTGCGAACAACGGCCAAAGCAATTTTTTCGCCCTTAGCAGTTAAAAACACACCTTGGTACTTTTGGTATTGTATGAGTTTTTTTAACGACAGGCGCTTGAGCATATCGGTTATCGATGCCGCTTTGTTTTTGAGATGCCTTGATAAATCGCTGGTGCTAACGCCTTCACCCTCATTTAGGGATTGTAATTTGTAGATGGCTTTGATGTAATTTTCTTCAACCAAGGAAATTTCCATGCCCAAAAATAACAAATTATTGTCAACTAACAAAAAATTTAGGCTCGCCTAAAATATGGCGCAAATAACCGCAGCCATTCATTTTTGTGATTTGTTTCGAAAACAGATTAATAGAAGAGATTGACCACCAATTGTTTATTTCGTCCGCTTAATTCATTACCGCCCATACTACCCGAAGTGGAGGTTTTGTTGGTAGAAAAACTAATGCGGCAATTGACTTTTAATTCATCAACACTGTTACGGGCTTTTATCGTGTACGCGCCTGATTTCAAGCCAATGCTTAAGGTTTTTGATAAAAGACTGTCGTGGAGTTCCATTGCTGAAGCATTGATGTATGGTAATTTGCCTTGATAGGTGTCATTCACATATAAATCGAGTTGACCTTTTTCACCACTTAGGTTGGTGAAAAAAAACACCTGGTGCAAAGTGTTATCCTTTCGGCACCCGCTAAAACTAAGGCTGATGCAAAGTAGCAGTAAAAGTAATGGCTTTTGATTTTTCATGGATTTGAATGCTTTTAAAAGATTAAACAAGGATACAGGCCTGATTGTTTCATTCATTTATATGACTAACGGTTCTTTAAAACGTAAATCTTGCACTTTTATTATATCGGCGGTTTCACATTTTAGTTTTTTAAATGTAGTTTTGTTTGACAAGTTATTCCCATGAAAAAATTTATTCTCCCTTCTTTTATTTTATTGGCATTTTGTGTTTCGGCACAAACCAAATCAGATGATAAAAAAGCACCCGAAAAAGCCGAACAATTTCAGTCTGGCACATACAACTGTTTGTCGTTTCGAAACATTGGGCCTGCAGTTACTTCGGGCCGTGTAATCGATATTGCAGTGAATCCCAATAACAAAAGTCAATGGTACATTGCGGCTGCCAGCGGAGGCGTTTTTAAAACCAACAATGCGGGCATTACCTTCGAGCCCATTTTTGATAATTATGGCGCTTATTCAATTGGTTGTTTGGCCATCGATAAAAACAATACCAACATTGTTTGGGTTGGCACAGGTGAAAATAACAACCAACGTTCGGTGGCATACGGTGATGGTATATACAAGAGTGAAGATGGTGGCAAGTCGTTTAAGAACATGGGCCTTGCAAAATCTGAACACATCGGCAATATTGAAATTGATCCGCAAAACTCTGACATTGTTTACGTAGCGGCTTATGGTCCGCTTTGGGCACCTGGTGGAGAGCGTGGTATTTACAAAACAGCAGACGGCGGTAAAACATGGAGCCGAATTTTACACGTGAGTGATCAAACAGGTTTTAATGAGGTGCACATCGATCCCAAACACAACAACATATTGTATGCTTGCGCGCATCAACGTCGCCGACACGAGTGGGCTTATATTAGTGGTGGTCCTGAAAGTGCCATTTACAAAAGCACTGATTTTGGTGCCACTTGGCAGAAATTAAGCAACGGTTTACCAAGTGCCGATATGGGGCGTATTAGTTTGGCAGTGTCACCCATTAATTCAGATATACTTTACGCCGCCATTGAAGCCAGAGGTGATGCAAAGGGTTTATACAAGAGTGTTGACCGCGGCGCCAGTTGGAGCAAAGAAAGTGCCTATGCAACCGATGGAAATTATTACCAAGAATTGATTGCCGACCCTAAAATTCCGAACCGCATTTATTCAATGGCCACATGGGCGCAAGTAAGTAACGATGGCGGTAAAAGCTTTAAAAATTTGGGCGAAAAAAGTAAACACGTCGATAACCATTGTATTTGGATAGATCCTGACAACAGCGAACATTATTTAATTGGTTGCGATGGCGGTTTGTATGAAAGCTTTGATGCCGCACAAACATGGGATTTTAAATCCAATTTGCCAATCACACAATTTTACCGTGTGTGTGTTGATCACAGCAAACCTTTTTATTATATCTATGGTGGCACGCAAGATAACAATACCTTGGGTGGACCTTCGCGCAGTATGAGCGGAAGCGGCATCATTAATGCCGATTGGTTTGTAACGGTTGGCGGTGATGGTTTTCAAAGCCGTGTTGATCCTTTGGAACCAAACATTGTATACAGCGAATGGCAATACGGCGGTTTGGTGCGTTATGATCGCAAAAGTGGCGAAACGGTTGATATCCGTCCGATCGAAAAAGAAGGTGAAGCCCCTTATCGCTTTAATTGGGATGCGCCCTTAATGATCAGTAATCACAATAACAAACGCATTTATTTTGCAGCCAATAAGGTTTTTCGCAGTGATGATCGCGGCAATTCGTGGACCGTTATTAGTCCTGATTTAAGCAGAGGAATTGATCGCAATAAACTTCCCATGATGGATAAAGTTTGGAGCGTGGATGCAGTGGCCAAGAATCAATCCACATCAATATTTGGCAACATCACAGCCTTGGCTGAGTCACCTAAAAATGATAAGTTGTTGTATGCCGGCACTGATGACGGTTTAATACATGTTTCGGATAATGGCGGCTCAAGTTGGACCAAAATAGACAACATGAGCGGTGTGCCACAAATTGCAGCAGGGGCTTTTAAAATGCAACCATTGGTGAATAGCTTGTTGGCTTCGCGTCATGATGAAAACAAAGTGTACGCTGTTTTTAATAACCACCGTCAAGGTGATTTTAAACCTTATTTGATGTGCAGCAGCGACAAGGGAAAAACCTGGCGAAACATTGGAACAGGCTTACCTGAAAAGGGCGCGGTGTATGCCATTGCCGAGGATCACAAAAATGCAAATTTGTTGTTTTGTGGTACTGAGTTTGGATTTTATTTTAGTCCTGATGCCGGAAACATTTGGGTTGAACTCACCGGTGGATTACCTGAGTCAATTTGCATTAAAGACATTGCCATTCAAGAGGAAGAAGATGATTTGGTATTGGCAAGTTTTGGCAGAGGCTTTTTTGTGATGGATGATTACCATTTGTTGCGCGATTTTAAAGCCGATGATTTAAACAAAATAGCGATGATTTATGCTGTTCAAGATGCTTTGGTGTTTAATGAATCAACACCTTATGGTCACAAAGGTAAATCGTTTCAAGGTGAATCATTTTATACAGCGCCGAATCCTGCCATGGGGGCAAATATTTCATTTTATTTGAAAGAAGATTTTAAGAGTATAAAAGACAAACGCAAGGCAGTTGAAAAAGAAAAAATTAAAAACAACCAAGTGGTAAATTATCCGAGTGCCGACAGTTTACGTTTGGAAGACAATGAAGAAGCGGCTTACGCAGTGTTGGTGATTTGCGATGAACAGGGCAGAGAGGTGCGCAAATTAAGACAAAGTTTGTCGAAGGGTTTAAAACGTGTAACATGGGATGGACATTATGAAAGTACAGCGCCGGTTGATTTCTCGGAGCCCGATTATTCGAATCCTTATTATTCGCCTGATCAGGGACCAATGGCCATTCCCGGAAAATATTTTGTACAATTGATGCGGGTTCAAAATGGTGTGAGTACAGTATTGTGCGAGAAACAAAGTTTTGAATTAAAAGCCTTGAATCAATCATCATTACCATTGCCGGAGCAGGTACAATTAAAACAATTTAACAACGATTTGGCAGAGTTTAGAAGGGTTGTATTGGGCACGGCCAATTATTTTGAAAGTTTAAAAGAGCGTGAGAAATATTTGAAGAAAGGCATCGAGAGCAGCACGGGTGGCACTTGGAAATTGTTGAACGATGTGAGCAAATTTGATGAGAAGAAGCGCGCGTTGCATGTGAAATTAAATGGCGATGAAAGTTTAGCAAAACGAGAATTTGAAACCTTGCCGGGTTTGGTGGCTTCTGTTGAAGGCATCGTATCGGCTACCTGGTCGCAATCTGCAGGCGCTACACAAAGTCATGTTGAACGATTAAACCGTTTAAAAACTGAATTTGCACAGGTTTATGCAGAGGTGAAGGCATTAAAACAAATGCTTGAACAAATGGAAGCCGATGCTGAAGCCTTGAAAATGCCTGCAACGCCGAATCGTTTGCCGGTATGGGAGAGGTAAAAAATTTTAAATGTTGAATTTTAAATGTTGAATTAAAATTAGGTCTGTTTTGAACACCTTGAATGAATGGTTTAATCATTCAGCAATCAAATTCGCAACAAACGCCATAAAGGATTTTGCATGAAATGTTTAAATTATTTGGCGTAGGAAGAGCCGAACAATTGAGAATGAAAATAATTTAATGAAAAATTAATTTCTTTTTACTCTTGGTTTTCCCGCCGTGTCAAAGTTTTAGCGAAGTTGTTTTTGGCAATACCAAACAAGCCTTGTTCAGGCCTTATTTTTTTCAAAAGTTCAAAAAGTGCGGTGTTAATATAAATTGTTTCTTTCCACACCTGTCTTGATTGTAGGACGCCTATTTTTTCTAATGTTCTCAAGTATTTAGAGGCGGTGATTCTTGATACTTTCAAACGCTTTTCTAAATACTCGCTTTTACAATAAGGTTGTTCAAACAACAATTCAATTAAATCTTTATTATACGTTTTCGGTGCTTTTTTTTGAACAAGCGCTTTTGTTTGTTCAAACAACTTGTTGATGCTTGTAACTTGAGTGATTGTTTGTTTTGATGTCGTTTCTATGCCGTGCAAAATAAATAAAATCCAATGCTCCCAATTTTGTTTTGTTCTTACTTCTTGCAATAACTTATAATAGGTTGATTTGTTTTGAATGATGTAAGCACTTAAAAACAAGGCCGGATTTTCGAGCAGCCCTGTCATGATAATGTATAAGATGTTGATGATTCGGCCGGTTCGCCCGTTACCATCGTAAAAAGGGTGGATGCTTTCGAATTGGTAATGTTGCACCGCCATTTTTATCAAAGGGGAAACGTCGTCTTCCTCATTGATGTATAGTTCGTAATTTCTCAAGAGTTTAAAGATGACCTCTTTGTGATCAGGCGGGGTATAAATCACTTTTCCGCTTGATGCGTTTCTGAGTGCTGTGCCCGGTAATTTTCTGATACCCGCAGTGTTTTCTTCCAATATTTTTTGAATCTCGATGATGGCATTAACCGATAAAAAGGATTTTTTTTTGATAAAATTTAATCCATAAATCACTGCCTCACGGTAGCGCAAAACTTCTTTTGTTGCCAAGTCTACTTGTGTTCCTTTAGCAGATAATGCTTGGTATAATTTGTCTTGTGTTGTAATCACATTTTCAATTTCCGAACTGGCCCTTGCTTCTTTTAAAATAACTGCATTCAGTAAAATTTGTGGGTTTGGTAAAATATTCACAATGCCTTTTAACTCAGCCAATGCTACCGAAGATTTCACCAATTGTTTTAAAATTTTAAGCGATTCAATTTTTTGTTTTGGTGGCGGCAACAATGGCAACTGATTAAACGCTTTTTCGCTTTCAGGAATGATATATTTGATGTTTTTTGTCATGTATAAAAAATGCCCCAAGTATTTTATCATGTAAAAATAATTAAAAAATTTATACATGACAAGCTTCTCATGTATAATTCTTTTACATGACAAAAATTCAAATTTTTGTTCGTTTGGTCAGATAAATCTGTTTGATAAAATGTTAGTGAGGCCATGCTTTGCAGCTTAATACAGGCTTAGATGAATCACCGTTTTATGCAGGCAAATTTCGCGCTGCAATAAAATCTTAATGTACGTATTGTTTTATCCTCTCAAACAAACCACAAGCTGAATCGGCCTAATCGACGGCTTTTGACAATATTTTGAAAACGGCGAGGCACCCTAATCATGCCGGAATGTTTCACGTTTTTATTCTGATTATTTATCTGAAAAACTCAACCGTAATTTGATTGTTTGAACGGATGGTAAATTTTCGTTCAATGGTGTAAATGCTTCCTCTTAAGGATTTAGAGCGCCAAGTAGCGACGTAGTTACCGGGTTGCAAATAAAATGTTTGAAGTGTTTGGTTACTAAGGTTACAAACCCATTCGAGTCCTTGCCCGCGATCAACCATTATGTTGCCATCGCCTGCTTCTAAACAACGTGTTTGCAGCACACCGGCGTCGGCAATACTAATATCGGTGGTTTTGCTTTGTTCAATAAGAAGATCGTTGAAATAGGTGCGCGGTAAAGTGAGTACTTCAATGTTGTAGATGCCGGTAATGTATTTTTCTTTGGTGTTGAGTTGTTGCACGTTGATGGTGTTCATGTCGTTGCCCTTGCGGATAACGCATTTTACTTTTTCATTAAAATTATAAGCACTTTCGTTTCGGTTGATGTTTAAAAAGCCTTGTGGGGCATCGATGGGAATAATGTTGTGTTTGCCGGCATTTAATTTGGTTTCTTTGCTTTCAACCGGTGGTATGGTGTGTGCCACCACTTTGTAGGTGGGGTAATCGTCGATTTGCAAGGTGTCGGGATTGTTTTGAAAATTGAGGGTGTGTATGTAATTGTATTTGTAGGCCTTGCTTTGCACATCGTAAAAGCTCATGTTTACATTGCTTTCGAGCGGGGCAGATTGTTGGTTGAGTATATTTACCTGCACTGTGGTTTTACTCAATTGTTGCTGTTGAATAATTTGACTGATGTTAGAAAAAGTGCTTGCGTTTTCGAAGTCGTAAAAATTGCCCACACATTCAAAGGTTTTTATTTGTTGCGGCGTGAGGCCAATGCCAATGATAAAGGGTTTAAACACGATGCCTTTTTGAATAAGTTTTTGTCGCGCTTTACAAGGGTCGCCACCACATTCTTCGATGCCATCGGTAATGATGATAACAATGTTGTTTGATTTGTTATCGGGAAAATCGTTGGCAGATTCGGTGAGTGAGTGTTCGATGGGTGTAATGCCTGTGGGTTTGGCTTCGCTTACCTTTTGCTTAATGAGACTTAAATTGTTGGTTCCAAATGGAATAACTAGTTTACTATCCTTACAATCACCCGGTGGATACTTAACGGTGGCGCCGTACATACGCAGCGCAAATTGAATATTAGGGTTTTTGCTAAGGCTGTCGATGAATTTGTAAAATAAATTTTTTGCACCATCCATGCGGCTGGTGTTTTGAATTTTACTGCTCATGCTCTTGGAGGCATCGAAAACAAATAAAATGTGGGTGGGTTTAACAATGGCCGGCTTATCTTTTGCCTTTTGGGCTGAAGCGCACAAAACAAAAAGAAGACCACAGATGAGACTAGCAAAACGCATGCTTTAAAAATACAATTGCTTTTTTGTACTGCCGCAGATTTTTATAATTGTTTTAAACTTTATGGTTTTAAAATCATTGCGGTTTTATTTCATAAGGAGTACAGTGCCTTTTGCTTCCTTGTATTCGCCGCGTGCATTTTTGTATGAGATGACGTACACATACACATCGCCTGGTAAATTACTGCCATCCCAAGCTTCGCTATCGTTGTTGGTTTGAAATACCTGATGTCCCCAACGGTCGAACACCCGAATAAGATAATCGCTTTTATCAATAAAGTTGGTAATGGGTAACCACTTTTGATTGATGCCGTTAGGAGCAAAAGCACTTGGAATAAAGATCCCGCCTTCCATGAAAACATCGGCCAAGTTCGAACGGCTTTTTTCGGTGATGCCAAATGGGTTGCCGGTAAAGTTTTCTATTGCCTCCACATAATATTCAATTTTGGCGCCTTGGTTTGAAATGCTTTCAATGTCGTCGTTATACTTGGTAACTGTTGCGGTGGTAGTGGCAATGGCATTTGGTTCAAGTACATCATTCACAACACGATACACACGGTAATTGCGAAGGCCGCCCGCAAAGCCTTCGTAGGCACTCCAGCTTAAGTGTTTGGTATAGATCCGGGCTTCATCATCTTTTACTTGTAATAATATACTTTTGCATACATTGCTTTCGATACGGCTGTTACCGCAGCTGTCGCGCAGTTGGGCTTTGTAATAATAAGATTTTTTAAGCGGCTCGGTTTGATTGTCATTGTATATTAAATTCGGACTACCGCCATAGGGAATGAAGCCGATCGATTTAAAATTGCTACCGTCTTCTGACCGCATTAAATCGATGCCGTTGCTTTCTTTGGAGGTATCAATGAGTATTTTTATTTCGACGGTGGTTTTGTCAACTACCGAAACGGAAGGCATATACAGGTAATTAGGGGTGTGCACCAAGTAAGCTAAAAATAAGGCGCGGTTAGAAGAAGAGGTGATGGTTTTGGCATTGTTGATGGCCCGCACAAAATAACAAACGGTTTTTCCGGCTGCAACGCCCGTGTGGGTGAAAGCCGTTAGTGTGGTGGTGGCAATTTTACTGAAGGGTCCGAAGTCGACCGAATAAAACACTTGGTATTCTTTTACCCCTGTGTACATTGAAATATATGGGTTCCAGCTTAATTCGGTTTTGAAATCACAACTTAAATACTTTGTTTTTAAAAACATGGTTGTTAAGTTATAATTCGGCGTGCTACGGCGTTTACAACTGTCGACGGCTGCTACAAATATGGCTGTAGTGTTTTGGGTTGCTGCGGTAATGGTGTAAGTATAAAATGTTGAGTTGCGCCCAATTACTTCGTCAATAATGGTATTGGTGCCGGCCGGGGTTGCGAGTTGTATTTCGTATTTCACAATGTCTTTGTCAATAGGTACTTGCCATGCCAACACTGTTTGACCGTTGGGAAGCACGCTGATTGAATCAACCACAGGTTCTTCAGGTGATTTGGTGTCGTTGTACAAACCGCCACTAAGGTTCGATTCGGAGATGCAGCCGCTGTTGTCGGACATGCTGATTTTGTAATTGAGGCTGGCCGTGCATACACTGATGGTGTCGCCGTAATTATCGGCATTCAGCACCCTGAGTGTGTTCCATGATCCTGCAGGGTATTCTTTTGAAATGGTGAAACTGCCACTGCTGCTGAGGCGAGGGCTATGTAATTCATTGTATTGTAATTTTAGTTCTTTGGCCCCTCCAAAACTCAATAAACCCAACCAAATGCTGCGCAACGTATCCTTGTGCGCCGAAGTTTGCAAACCGTTTTGCATGTACTTACTCAATATAAAATAATATTTGCTTTGTATATTGGCCCCGGCACCAACGTGCGTATAGGTTGTAGCGCCACGACTGTATAAGCTGTCGATGGGTGTAAATGTGCTTGTTTTAAAAGTAGCCGAATAAATCACATAATAGGCAAATTGTGAATTAGGGTCAGGCGGAACCTGCCAATTGAGCGCCACATCACCATTGTTGATGACTTTGAGGCAGCGTAAATCAGGACTGTTAACTTGTGCACTTAAAAGGCAAGTAAAATGGATCAAGCACACAAAAAACAGCGTTTTTGGGAAGCGGATAGTATTTATCTTGCATTGTTTCAAAGTATAGGCCTGTTGTAATCCAATTCCATGAAGGATTTAGATACTTAACGAATAAAATTACCCTTTATTTTGTGAAAGCAAATTGTACAATTTTAAGCAGTTTTAAGAATTTATTGTTTATTACTTCAGGCATTCATTGCCTGAATTCAAGAATAATGCCTTAATTTTGGTCAAAATAGGCCATTTTGCAACCCAAATGGACAAAATACCATATAAGTAGCCAATTACATACACCTAGAAACAGGGAGCTTTTTTTTTGAAAAAATACCTCATACTCATTTTACTTTTTATTGGCGTAGGCTTGGGCACCAATTATTATGGGCAATCAGGCGGACGTAAACGCGAAAAGAATGCCAGAAAGGGCCCTCGGCGCGGTAATTATATACATCGCCAATATAAAAGCGCAGGGCATGCCGATGAGTTTGCACGTAACAGTAAAGGCAGAATGAATTGGTTTTCGCGAATGTTTTACAGACCAAAAGCCTCTTGGCATTACCATACCTCGGGTACTGTGCGCAGTGCCAACAGGGCCAACAGGTTTTTATTTACACGCTACCGTTCGAAGGGTAAAATTGAAAATACAGATGAATTGTTCCGCCGCAAACGTTTAAGAGACCGAAACCGCGTGCACGGTTCTACAGCTTTTAGAAGACCAAGAAATTATAAATCCCGTTAATACCACGGGATTTTTTATTTTTGTCCATTATATCATGAATGTTTTAATATTAGGATCAGGTGGCAGAGAACATGCCTTTGCTTGGAAAATAGCACAAAGCAAACAATTGGAGAATTTATACATTGCCCCGGGTAATGCAGGCACCGCACATTGCGGCACCAATGTGAACATTGGGGTGAATGATTTTGAAGCCATCAAAAATTTGGTATGGGAAAAAGACATCAATTTGGTGCTCGTTGGTCCTGAAGACCCATTGGTAAATGGCATCCACGATTATTTTTTAAACGATGCCATCTTGCGCGAAATACCGGTAATTGGTCCGAAAAAAGACGGTGCCCAATTGGAAGGATCGAAAGATTTTAGCAAACAGTTTATGATGAAGCATGGGGTGCCAACAGCGCAATATGCCACATTTGAAAAAAACAATTTAGAAGAAGGATACCTTTTTTTAGAAAGCTTAAAGCCGCCTTATGTTTTAAAAGCCGATGGATTGGCCGCCGGTAAAGGGGTTTTGATATTGAGTGATTTGGTCGAAGCAAAGGCCGAATTAAAAAACATGTTGATGGATGCCAAATTTGGAGCAGCCAGTGCCAAAGTGGTGATCGAAGAATTTTTACATGGCATTGAATTGTCGGTGTTTGTTTTAACCGATGGACAATCATACAAAATTTTGCCGGCAGCCAAGGATTACAAACGCATTGGCGAAGGCGATACCGGCTTAAACACAGGTGGCATGGGGGCGGTTAGTCCGGTGCCATTTGCCGACCAAGCTTTTTTAAATAAAGTAGAAGAGCGCGTGGTGAAGCCCACCATAGCAGGATTAAAGGCTGAGGGCATTGATTACCGCGGATTTATTTTTATTGGTTTGATGAATTGCGACGGGGAACCCAAGGTGATTGAATACAATTGTCGCATGGGCGATCCTGAAACCGAAGTGGTGATACCAAGAATAAAATCAGATTTATTGGATTTGTTGGTGGGCGTAGGCAATCAAAGTTTGTCTGGAAAAAGTTACGAGCTAATTGATGAAACAGCCTGCACGGTGGTTTTGGTAAGCGGCGGATATCCTGAGGAATTTGAAAAAGGAAAAAAAGTGCAAGGATTAAATTTACCGCATGATTCATTGGTGTTTCACGCGGGCACCAAACAAGAAGGCGATGATGTGTTGAGTAATGGAGGTAGGGTGTTTGCCATTACTTCATTTGGCAGAAGCATTCAACAAGCCGTGAATAAAAGTTTCGACAGTGCCGAGAAGATTATGTACGACGGCAAGTATTACCGTAAAGACATTGGTAAGGATTTAATGGCCTACACAGATTAGTTCATTTATTTTTTATTGGACCATAAAAACAAAATCCCCGAATAGGGGATTTTTGTTTTGGGTTTTAAAAGGATCTTATTTTGCTTGTTCGCGTGACATTATATGAAAATAAGATCGAAGGAGAAGCATTGCAATTCATTTCCGCAAACAAATTTAGAAGCAGAATTAAAAAAGGTATTACCGTTAGTAGGATTTTTTGTACAAAAGAGGATTTAGCACGAAAAAATCCCGAGAACTATTTTGAGAATTAGCGGCTTAATAGTTTGAGTTCTTTTTATAACCAGATGTACAAACAAATCAACTACGAAATCACCTATAAAGAGAGTGGTTATGTTATTCGTTTTTCGTAATCGTATGTTTTTCTAACCATTTCTTAATTTCTTCAAAGTGAAATTCGCCAGTACTTGCAGATATCACAAATTTGTATTTTTCTTCTTCTGAAGCCAAAATATCCAAATTGTTTTGAATTAAAATGAGCCTCATTAATACATAAGAAATTCTTTTATTACCATCAATAAATGGATGATTGATAATGATGCTTTCAAATAAAGCAGCGGCTTTATCAATCGGATGTGGATAAAGGTCAATATTGTCAAAAGTTGCATGGGGTCTTGCTAAAGCTGCTTCTAGTGCACCAAAATCTCTAAGTCCCTTACTTCCACCAAACCTATCAATGAGAATATTGTGAATACTTTCAGCGGTTTTGAGATCTATCATTTAGCAAGCTTTTCAAGTAGTTTTTGGTCTTCTAAAAGTATTTGCCGAAGGGCATGAGTAATCCCGATGCTTTGGCTGGGCTGATTTTGAATTTGTTTAAGCAAGTCGAGAACGTCATGCAATACATTTTCAGGCACATTGTCAAGGACCTTCTGTATTTCAAGTTTTATTTCAGTCTTTGTCATATTCAAATATAGTGAAATTAAAGGCAGATTGTATTGATCCGTTTTAATAGACATTCATGAAATTGTTATGTCGATAAGCAAATTCATTGTCTTAATATAATTATTAGCTTTCTTGATTGAAGAATGGATGAAAATTAGAACTAAAAAATTTGGAAGTTTCAATTCACAAATGCATTACTGCTATCAGGTTTGGGTGAAAAACTTTTAACTATCCCCGCATATGCAGCACCTGTTCGATACTCATATGAATTGTTTCCTTGCGAATTTAAGCAGTTACCACCAGTTAAAATTTAGAACTTACTTATGCTTAGTCAACCGAAATGTCAAAAACGTTTGTCGGCGTGCTTGCCGCTGGGCGCATCTTGATATTAATGGTATTAATCCTCTTAGCCGACAATGTTGGAATTGGAACCCATACACCAACTAAATGTTCGTGAACGCCTAAGGAGTCTGTATATTCTCGCACGGAAATTGAAGTCCCCGGTGCATCAAAGCAGATGCAATTTTTACGGTATTCACGACTAACAATTTCCGAGATGCCAAATGGTTCGATCGTCAAATTAATTGGATTATTACTGTTTTCCGTAATTTCAAATTTGTTGATTTTTAGAGCTGTATTATTCTTCACAATAAATTCGTATGGTTTCTTTTTCATGCCACAAGAAAAAGTCAGCAGTATTAGAATTGAAAAAAGTCCGAAGCGGGTCATGAAAGTCAGTTGTTGGAATATTTTCATATTTCGTCAGTTTTTAATTGGTGGTAACGTTTGGCGGTTATGCATTTATTTTACGTATTTATTTGTACTATCGGGTTTGGGGCCAAAGGCTTTAAATGTATAAACTTCACTAATGTTTTGTTTTTGTTTCTTTTTGCCCCTTACCATGTAGCCTGTTTGATAGATTTCAAAAGATTGATTGTTGAGTATTTTACAAGTGTAAAAATGCACAGGCGCATTTTCGGCCGGAAACCAGCGTTGGAATTCTAATATTCCATCGTTGATTTTAAAGGGACCCCAACTGTTCTTTTCGTTTTTTATGGCCGCATAATAATTACCGTTTTTAAAATCATTTTCAGTGCTACTTAAACTGCCTTCATCACTGGCTGCAAATAAAACCACACCATTGGTGTAGAGAAATATTATGTCATGCTCTATACTGCCATTGCTAAGACTAAAAGTATGATCGTAATAACCCGATAACATGAGTGGGGGATTGTTCTGCGCCTGAGGAGAGAAAGTGAATTTGTTTTTTTTGCAGGCAAAACAGCAAAGGACAACAAACACCAAGAGCAAGCCTTTGAGGCATAAACCAAAATATATATGTTTAGGGTGATGCATTTATTTCACATATTTATTCGTGCTATCGGGCTTGGGGGCAAAGGCTTTAAATGTGTACACTTCGCTGATGTTTCTTGCTTGGTTTTTTTTACCCCTTACCATATAGCCTGTTTGATAGATTTCAAAAGATTGATTGTTGAGTATTTTACAAGTGTAAAAATGCACAGGCGCATTTTCGGCCGGAAACCAGCGTTGGAACTCGAGCGTGCCCTCATTGATTTTAAAAGGACCCCAGCTGTTTTTTTCGTT
>CANGGP010000067.1 GCA_947453445.1 Sphingobacteriaceae bacterium | reverse complement strand
CCAAACCTACACCAATCACAAATGGACGAAGGAAGATGCCTTTTTTTTGCAATTGTGCACTTACCTCACAGGGATTACCGCCACATTCTTCGATGCCGTCGGTAATTAAAATTACAATGTTGCGACAGTTTGTGCAAGGTGGAAAGTCGTTTGCGCTTTCACCCAATGAATAAGCAATTGGCGTGGTACCAAGCGGTTCAAGCTTTTGAATGCGTTGTTTAATTTTTACCGAGTTGTTTTTGGCATCGGCAAAAGGCACTTCGAGTTTACTGTCCTTGCAATTGCGCTCGGGCTTAAAAAAAGTGGTGTGTCCGTAGCAACGCAGGGCCAATTCAAGATTTGGTTCGTTTTTAAGGCTGTCTAAAAAATCACCCATCACCTTTTTGGCCACTTCAATTTTTACATTGCTGTTCCACGGTGCATACATGCTGTATGAATCATCGAAGATGAAGAGGATGCGGTTGGTAGTTTGCGAGAATGCTAAATTTTGAATGTTGAATGTTAAATGAACGAAGAGGATAAATTTTATCACGCGTAAATAATTTAGCATCAGCTTCATTCAACATTTAAAATTCATCATTCAACATTTAATTAATAGTCCCCCGCCGTAACCGGCAATTGATCGAGGGCTTTTTTGAGTTGTTCGTCGTTTGGCGCTGAGCCATGCCATTTGTGGGTGCCCATCATGTAGTCAACCCCTTGGCCCATTTCGGTTTTCATTAAAATGATAATGGGTTTGCCTTTACCGATAAATGTTTTTGCTTGATTTAATGAATCAATCACTGCTTGCAAATCGTTGCCATGTTGGTTTTCGAGTACTTGCCAACCAAAGGCTTCAAATTTGGCTTTTAAATTGCCTAACGAAAGTACATTTTCAACATCTCCGTCAATCTGACGACCGTTATAATCTACTGTGGCAATATAATTATCTACTTTGTTGGCGCTGGCATAAAGTGCCGCTTCCCAAATTTGTCCTTCTTGTAATTCACCATCGCCGTGCAAGCTGTAAACAATGGCATCATCATGGTTTAATTTTTTTGCCAATGCCGCACCAATGGCCACGCTCATGCCTTGGCCCAATGAACCACTGGCAATGCGCACACCGGGTAAGTGGTCGTGTGTGGTTGGATGCCCTTGCAAACGGGTATTTAATTTACGGAAACTGGCCAATTCACTTACCGGAAAGTAACCGCTGCGGGCCAATACACTGTAATAAACAGGACTAATGTGACCGTTACTTAGGAAAAATAGATCGTCGTTTTTACCGTCCATTGTAAAATGGGCGGGATTGTGTTTTAGAACAGATTGGTAAAGGGCTACAAAGTACTCCACGCAACCCAAAGATCCGCCCGGATGCCCTGAACTCACGGCATGAACCATTCTAACGATGTCTCTTCTAACTTGTGTACATAACTTTTTTAATTCGGTAATATCCTGCATGGCTTGCTATTTGCGGTAAAATTAGTATTTGATTTGCGGCTGACTAATGAATGTTGATAATAATTAATTGATGTTAAAAACTATGATTTGCTTTGCGCTGAGTCTATTCCTATTAGCGGCGCATATTAGTATATTTGCACGTTTTAATATTAATATTTTATCTATGGCTCTAAAATGTGGAATAGTTGGTTTACCGAATGTTGGAAAATCCACTCTTTTTAATTGTTTAAGTAATGCAAAGGCCCAAGCGGCCAATTTTCCTTTTTGTACAATCGATCCCAATGTTGGCACCATTACAGTACCTGACGAAAGGATGACCAAATTATCGGAATTGGTGAAGCCCATCAATATAGTGCCAACAACCGTTGAAATCGTTGACATTGCCGGGCTTGTAAAAGGCGCCAGCAAAGGCGAAGGTTTGGGCAACAAATTTTTGGGCAATATCCGCGAATGTAATGCCATTTTGCATGTGTTGCGTTGTTTTGATGATGATAACGTTGTGCATGTGGATGGAAGGGTAGATCCTGTAAAAGACAAAGAGATTATTGATACCGAACTTCAATTAAAAGATTTAGAAAGCGTAGAAGCCAAAATTAAAAAGTTTGAAAAGTTGGCTAAAACCGGTACTGATAAAGAAGCGGTTAAAATTTTTGCAACATGCACGAAAATTAAAACGGCCTTAGAAGCTGGTCAATCGGCGCGCACTGTAAATTTGGAAGAAAACGAATTGCCTTTTATTGCCGATTTACATTTGCTTACCATTAAACCTGTGATGTATGTATGTAATGTGGATGAGGCTTCTGCAAAAACAGGCAACAAACATGTGGATGCCGTTCGTGAAGCAGTGAAAAATGAAAACGCAGAGATCCTCATCATTACTGCGCAAATGGAAAGTGAAATTGCTTCACTTGAAACTTACGAAGAAAAACAAATGTTTTTAGCCGAGATGGGTTTAGATGAACCGGGCGTAAATAAATTAATTAAATCGGCTTATAAATTATTGCACTTAGAAACCTATTTTACTGCGGGTGTAAAAGAGGTGAGGGCATGGACCATTACCAAAGGCATGAAAGCGCCGCAGGCAGCGGCTGTGATTCACACCGATTTTGAAAAAGGATTTATTAAAGCTGAGGTAATTGCCTACAATGATTTTATCACTTTGGGTTCGGAAGCTGCCTGCCGAGAAGTAGGTAAGTTACGCATTGAAGGAAAAGAATATGTGGTGAACGATGGCGATGTGATGCATTTTAGGTTTAATGTTTAATATCATTTATTTCTTATTAATTATTATTTATTAATTATTGAGGGATGGCGACAATTAACCGTTTTGAAGATTTAGAGATTTGGCAATTGGCGCGTGCACTAAACAAGGAAACCTATAAAATTGTGTTGTTACTAGAACAAAATAAAAATTTTAAATTAAAGGAACAGTTAGATGCCGCAGCAGGTTCGGTTATGGATAATATTGCAGAGGGCTTTGATCGACAAGGAACGAAAGAATTCATCCATTTTTTGTCAATTTCAAAAGCGTCATTGTCTGAGTTACGATCTCAGTTATATAGAGTGATGGATAGAGAAATAATCACAGAAGACGTAAATACTAAACTGCAGGTAGAAGCTGAAATTTTGAATGAAAAAATTGGACGATTTATGACCTATTTAAATCACACAAGTCATAGAGGTTCTAAATTTAATACACCAACAAAATAAATAATAAGCAATAAACAATAAATAATATTGAAATATGAAAAACCACGAAATCGATTACAAACTTTTTGGTGAAGAAATGCAATGTGTGGAAGTGGAACTTGATCCACAAGAAGCAGTAATTGCAGAGCCGGGCAGTTTTATGATGATGAACGACGGCATTCAAATGCAAACTTTATTTGGTGATGGTAACCAAACCGGATTTATGAATAAGCTTTTTTCAGCGGGCAAACGCATGTTAACCGGCGAAAATTTATTCATGACCGTTTATACCAATGTGTCGAACGACCGTCGTCGCATTACTTTTGCAGCGCCTTACACAGGAAAAATTATCCCCATGGATTTATCAGTGTTGGGTGAGAAAATTATTTGTCAAAAAGATAGTTTTTTATGCGCCGCCAAAGGTGTTTCAATCGGCATTGAGTTTCAGAAAAAATTAGGCACCGGCTTGTTTGGTGGAGAAGGATTCATTATGCAAAAACTTGAAGGCGATGGCATGGCCTTTGTGCATAGTGGTGGACATGTGATTGAAAAAGATTTGCATCCGGGTGAATTATTAAAAGTAGATACCGGTTGCATCGTGGCATTTACAAATACAGTTGATTACGATATTCAATTTATCGGCGGTATTAAAAATACTTTGTTTGGCGGCGAAGGTGTATTTTACGCCGCATTGCGCGGTCCGGGTAAAGTATGGATTCAAACCTTACCAATTAGCCGTTTGGCCGGAAGAATATTGGCCTACGGCAGCGGCGGCAGAAAAGAAGAAGGCAGCATTTTAGGCGGCTTGGGTAATTTGTTTGACGGAGACGGTATATAATATTATTTATTTCGGGTTAATTATTTCGGGTTAGATTTGCCTAAATAATCCCGCCTAAAAACCCAAAAATGGCAACAATTAAAAGATTTGAAGATATTGAAATATGGCAATTGGCTCGCAAACTGAATAAGGATATTTATCCATTTTTAGTTTCTTTACAAGAAACCAAAAACTATGAACTTAAAAAGCAGATAGAAAGGGCAGCAGGATCGATTATGGATAATGTGGCTGAAGGTTTTGAAAGAGACGGCACCCGAGAATTTATTCAGTTTATGGCAATTTCTAAAGGATCCGCAGCGGAGGTCAAATCACAATTGTATCGTGCTTTTGACCGAGATTTGATTTCTGAATTAGAATTCAATAAATTTCAGGATGATTGCAATATCATTGGTGAAAAAATTGGAAAGTTTATGAATTATTTAAATACATCAGAAATAAGAGGAAAAAAATTCCAAAAACCTAACCCGAAATAATCAAATGAAATTAAAAATAACCCATATAGAACCCGAAATAAATAACTCGAAATAGAGAATAAAAAGCACAGAACACGAAACAAATAACTCGAAATAAAGAATAACAAGTACAGAACACGAAATAAACAACGCGTAACTCGAAATAACCAATGGCAAAATCAAATTATACAGAAGACAATATACGTTCACTCGATTGGAAAGAACACATTCGTACCCGTCCTGGTATGTACATCGGTAAACTTGGCGATGGCAGTGCATTCGACGATGGTATTTATGTGCTTTTAAAAGAGGTGATGGACAATTGCATCGATGAATTCATGATGGGCGAAGGCGATAAAATTTACATCACAGTGAAAGAAGGTGTTGTATCCATCCGTGATTACGGTCGCGGTATTCCCCTCGGTAAAGTGGTGGAAGTGGTATCGAAAATGAACACCGGCGGTAAATATGATAGCGAGGCATTTAAAAAGTCAATCGGATTAAATGGAGTTGGTACCAAAGCGGTGAATGCTTTATCCATTCATTTTAAAGTAACTGCTTACCGCGACGGTCAATCGAAAACCGCTGAGTTTAGCAAAGGTGAATTGGTGAAGGAACACAAATTGGTGGCCACCACCGAAAAAAACGGTACCCTGGTGGAGTTTCGTCCTGATGACAGCATCTTTAAAAAATACCATTTTGTGCACGAGTACATCGATAAAATGGTGTGGAATTATGCCTTTTTAAATACAGGCTTAAAACTCTATTTAAATGGCCAAGAATACAAATCAGATAATGGTTTAAAGGATTTACTTGAAAAAAATATTACGGGTGAAATACTTTATCCAATTATTCATTTAAGGGGAGAAGACATTGAAATTGCCTTAACACACAGCAACGAACATTATAGCGAAGAATATTATTCATACGTAAATGGTCAATACACCACACAAGGCGGAACTCACTTGGCAGCCTTTCGTGAAGCTTTGGTAAAAACCATCCGTGAATTTTATAAAAAAGAATTTGAACCATCGGATGTACGCAAATCGATTGTGGCCGCCATTTCGGTGAAAATTCAAGAGCCAATTTTTGAATCACAAACCAAAACAAAATTAGGCTCTTCTGAAATAGCCCCGGGCGGACAAAGCACCCGTGGTTTTGTGACGGATTTCATGAAGCAACATCTGGATAATTTTTTACATAAAAATCCCGAAACAGCCCGCGCCATTGAAGCCAAAATATTGGCAAATGAACGTGAACGCAAAGAATTATCCGGCATTCAGAAGTTGGCCCGTGAACGTGCTAAAAAATCGAACTTACACAACAAAAAATTACGCGATTGCCGCACCCATTTAGATGATACCAAAGATACCCGCCGTTTAGAAACCACCTTGTTTATTTGTGAGGGTGATTCGGCCAGTGGTTCAATCACTAAAACCCGCGACGTAAATACGCAAGCTGTGTTTAGTTTAAAAGGAAAACCTTTGAACTGTTTTGGATTGGGTAAAAAAGTGGTTTATGAAAACGAAGAATTTAATTTATTGCAATCGGCCTTAAACATTGAAGATGGCTTGGATGAATTGCGTTATAACAATGTAGTCATTGCAACCGATGCTGATGTTGATGGGATGCATATCCGCTTGTTGTTATTGACTTTCTTCTTGCAATTTTTCCCTGATCTTGTAAAAAATAACCATGTGAAAATTTTGCAAACACCATTGTTCCGTGTTCGCAATAAAAAGGAAACGGCTTATTGTTACAGTGATGAAGAACGTAAGGCGGCCATTGCTAAACTAGGACCAAAACCTGAGATTACACGATTTAAAGGATTGGGTGAAATTTCGCCGGATGAATTTAAACACTTTATTGGCAAAGACATTCGTCTTGAACCGGTGTTATTAGACCAAAAGGCAAGTATCAATGAATTGTTGAATTATTATATGGGGAAAAATACCCAAGACCGTCAGGATTTTATTATTGATAATTTGAGGGTGGAGAAGGACGTGGAGGAGAAGTTGGTGTTGTAAATATTATCACCCAGAAACGCAAAGTTCGCAGAGAAAAAGGACCATGTTAATAATCATGAGTGCTTTGCGCCCTTGGCTCCCGATAGGCCATCGGGATCTGCGCGAAACAAAATGAGCGATGTAATTTTGAATAAATGCTCTGGAGGGGATTTGCCGCTTTAAGCCACTAATTACACAAATTAGCATGATGGTTCTGATTGGTGTAAATTGGTGTAATTCGTGGCAAAATATTCCAATTTTTTGCCACATTTTAATCCATTTGTTAAAGCAAGTTAATTCCACAAAAAATAATATCTTTGGCATAGTTCATGAAATTAAATAGACAATAAAAAAAATAAAACAGTATGAAAACTTCAATGCTCCTTTTAATTCCTGCCATTGCCATGATTAGCTTAGGCAGTTGTAAATCAAAAAAAGCCACCCCGATTCAAAAAGAAACCGGTGCGGTTGAAATTTCTGTTCCATTTAGTTCAAAGGAATATCGCAGCGATGAAAACTTTTTCAGAGCAAAACAATCAGGTAAGTCACCCGATCAGGCTACCGCTAAAAAAATTGCATATCAAAACGCGCGTGCTGAAATGGCGGCCAATATCAATGCTACCGTTAAGCGGGTTACTGATCAGTACACCAACCAACGTAGTGTGGGTAATAAACAAGAGTTTGAAAACAAATTTGAAGAATTATCACGCGAGGTGGTTAATCTTGAAATGGGTAATGTAAGTGAAATTGGCGAAAAGATTTTCAGAGAACAAGACGGTTCTTATACCTACTGGATTGCCATTGAAGCGAATAAAAAAACAATTTTCGATAAGCTAGATGCTAAAATTTCAAGCGATGCCAAATTAAAATTGGATTACGACAAAATGAAATTCCAACAAATATTTGATGCCGAAATGAAAAAAATGGCTGAAGAAGGTAAATAATTCATCAACCTCCATTCTAAGAGCATCCTTCAACAAGATGCTCTTTTTTTTCAGATAAAATTTTGAAGACAATCCATTACATATTCATTGTTTTAATTGTTGTGATTTCAGCTTGCAGCGGCTCGCGAAAGTACTTTAAAGCTGCTGAACGCCTCGAAAAACAAGGCTTGATAAATGATGCGGCCGAGTATTATTTAGAGGCGCTTCAGCGTAAACCCACCAATGTGGATGCACGCATTAAATTAAAGGATGTTGGTCAAAAGCACATCTCAAATTTAGCCTCTGATTTTTTCAGAAATTATAATACCCAACAATTGGAAGCTTCATTGAGTAGTTTTGAAAATCTTCAATCTTTTTTTGGCAAAGCAAAAGCCCTAAGCGTTGAGCTTGATTATCCAAAAACATATGACGATGATTATAAGAATGCCATCGAGCAGTATTGCTCAAAAAATTATGATCAAGCGCTTAATTTAATCCACGATAAAAAATATGATGATGCCGCCACGTACACCTCAAAAATAAAAAAGTACAATGCAAATTATAAAAACACGGCGGAACTTGATGTAAAAGCCAATTGTGAACCCGCATACCAACGCGCCGTTACAGCCATTGAAAACAAAAATTACACAGCCGCTTTTGCAAACTTAAGCAACATCAAGTCAAAAACCGATCAGTACAAAGATGTAAACGAGCTTTTTGTTTTATGTCAAGCCAAACAATCACATGGTCTTTTAATATTTCAACCATCTTTGCCAAACGACCGCTCCGAAGAGATTTTGGAAGAATCGTTGTTTGGTAAATTTAGCCAATCTTGCGGCAGTTATAACACCATTAAACTCATTAATAATTCACCTTTTCAATCGAACATTAATTTTTCTGATCTATATAACAATACCAATGTTGATTTGGTGCAAGCAATCCGCAAAGCAAGCGGTGCCGATTATTTGTATGTATATGATGTGAGTAACCGTCAGGAATATACTTCAGGATTAAGTAAAACACCAGGAAGGGCTTTCAGGGAAGTGAAAACCAAAGTGAATGACAGTACGTATACCACCGAATACAAACCGGTTGATTACAATACAGTAAAACAAAGTCGCATTTTTTCTTTTGATTACCGTTACAAAGTAATCAATGCGCTGAATGGACAAGTGGTGAGCAATGGTTTTCAAACACTAAAAAGTCAAGATGCAGTTGATTACAACGAGTTTTTACGACCATTCGACGGTAACATTAGCAGTTTGTATCCAAGCAATTCCCCTTCAAATAACGTGTTGATCAAGTTGGCAAACAACAGTTGGCGTAATACTTTTTCGGCAAGAAGTACTTTAAAAACCATGGATGAATTAAAAAATGATGTGTTTGGACAAGGCATGTCATTGTTTAAAAACGCAATCAACATCATGAAATAATGTTGGGAAAAAAATTAAGCATATTGTCTTTTCTGTTTTTGTTGCTTGCTTGTAAAACAAGGCAGGTGGCAGTTGCGCCTGTGGTAGAAGAAACAAAACCTGCACCGGTTTGGGTGAACAGCCGTCCCAACAGTGGTTTTAAATTTGTTGGCATTGGTTTTGCCGATAAAAAAGCCGGCAGCAATTACCAAATGGAAGCCAAGAAAAATGCCCTTTACGATTTGGCTTCAGAAATAAAAGTCAATATTTCGAGTAACTCTGTTTTGTACACTGTTCAAAACAGCAATAATTTTAATGAAAGTTTTAATTCGCTGATTAAATTATCGAACACCGATAACATTGAAGGTTACGAACTCATCGATTCTTATGAAAACGACAAGCAGTATTGGGTGTATTACAGTCTCGATAAACAAGCCTACGCCGATCAAAAAGCGAAAAAGAAACAACAGTTGATCCTCAAAGCTTCGCATTTAATCGACAATGCGTATCAAGATGAAAAAAACGCCAACTTTTCTTCTTCTCTCAAAAAAAGAATTCAAGCTTTTAGTTTATTGAGTCCGTATTTAAACGAAGAAATTACATTCGACACCCAATTAACACATGGCTTTCAAAATATTTTTGACTTAACCACCGCCATACAACAACAACTTCAATCCATTTCATTGCTTGAGAATATGAAGCAAAACGAAATAAAGCCTTATCAAGCAACATATTCACCACTGATGTATAGCTTGTTGTTAAAAAACAAGGCAGCCTTACAAAATTTTCCATTCAGCATCAAAAGCAACGACGATCGTGTGCGGGTGAACGAGAAATCTGCAACGAATAACAACGGCGAATTACAAGTAATTATTAATGAAGCCGCAGCCTATAATCAAATGGTGTCTTTGTCTTTAAATCCCGACATTGAAGGCTTATTGGCCAACGATTCAATTTCTCAAAATGCAATTAAGTTATTAAAACAATTTGTTCAAACCAACGACTTGCAATTACAAGTAAGGGTCAGCAATATCAATTTATACATCCATGTCGTTGAAAAAAATCTTGGTAAACCCATTAATCAAGGCTTGATTGCAAGCATGATTCAACAAAAATTTACGGGCAACGAATTTAATTTATTGGATAAACCCGATAACGCCGATTTTATTATTGAGGCCTCTGCCGATACACAAGAAGATTCGGGAAGTGATGTTTTGGAAAAGGCTTACAATTTAAGCTTGGCTTCGTTGCAAGTACAATTGTCATTAAAAAACAATTTGAAAAACGGCGAGGTATACAATTGGCTGGTAAAAGATGTATATGGTTATGCCAATACTATTGAAAAAGCCGGCTTAAATGCATACGACAGCGATAAAATGTTAACGAATATGGCAGAAGTCCTTTTTGCCCTTAAACGAAAAGTACTGGTGTATTAAAACCCACCACCAAATAATCCCTACATTTTTTAAATTCATGCCCCTTTATATAAGCAATTGAGGCTTTCGACCATTAATTGTGAATATCTATTCTTTATTTCTTGGGCTTGATAAAAGTCCAAAGGCTTTTTTTTTCAATCCTAGCCTTATATTTGCCTTTTAGAATTTTAGACCATGGACGATAATATATTTGAAGGAATGGATAATGAAAATCACCATGAGGTAGACAATATTACCCATGTGAGTGGCATGTTCAAGAACTGGTTTATTGATTACGCCTCTTATGTTATACTTGAGCGCGCTGTGCCGGCCGTTGAAGACGGTTTAAAACCCGTGCAACGCCGCATTTTACACAGCATGTGGGAACTTGAAGACGGGCGTTACAACAAGGTGGCCAATTTAATTGGTAACACCATGAAATACCATCCACACGGCGATGCCAGTATTGGCGATGCTTTGGTGGCCATGGGACAAAAAGACTTATTGATTGACTGCCAAGGTAACTGGGGGAATATTTTAACCGGTGACAGCGCTGCGGCTCCGCGTTACATCGAAGCGAGATTGTCGAAGTTTGCCCTTGAGGTGACCTTTAATCCAAAAACCACCAACTGGGGAATGAGTTACGACGGTCGTAACAAAGAACCATTGACCCTGCCAACCAAATTCCCTTTGGTCTTGGCACAAGGTGTTGAAGGGATTGCGGTGGGATTGGCCTGTAAAATATTACCGCATAATTTTAACGAACTCATCGATGCCTCTATTCAAATTTTAAGAGGCAAAAAAGCGCAAATTTTTCCTGATTTTATTACCGGCGGTATTGCCGATTTTAGTGATTATAAAGACGGTTTGCGTGGCGGTAAAATAAAAGTGCGTGCCCGCATTAAAGAATTAAATGCCAAAACACTGGTGATTTCTGAAATACCTTTTGGTACCACCACCGGCAGTTTAATTGATTCGATATTGGCGGCCAATGACAAAGGAAAAATTAAAATCAAAAAAGTTGAGGACAATACTTCTGAAAACGTTGAAATTTTAATTCACCTGCAGCCGGGTATTTCGCCCGACAAAACCATTGATGCCTTGTATGCCTTCACCAATTGTGAAATGAGCATTTCGCCAAATGCCTGTATCATTGAAAAGGAGAAACCGAGGTTTATCGGTGTGAGCGAAATTTTGCGTCTCTCTACCTTGGAAACATTGGCTTTGCTAAAGCGTGAATTGGAAATTGAACAAAACGAACTTGAAGAGAAATGGCATTTTTCTTCTTTGGAGAAAATATTCATCAAAGAAGAAATGTACATCGACTTTAAAAAGTACAGCAACAAAGAAACCTTATTTGAATATTTATACGCTTGTTTTAAGCCGCATACCAAAAAATTAATGCGTGCCATTAGCGATGAAGATTTGCAGCGTTTAACGCAAATTCAAATGATTCGTATTACCCGTTTCGACAGCATTAAAGCCGAAGAGGTAATGAAGGAATTGGAAGGAAAAATTGCCAATGTAAAACACCACTTGGCCAATTTAACCGATTACGCGGTGGAGTATTTTAAAAATTTAAAAAAGAAATACGGCGCAGGGCGTGAACGTAAAACCGAAACCAAACAATTGGAAACCATTGTAGCCACACAAGTGGTAATGGCCAACGAAAAATTATATGTGAATAAAGCCGAAGGTTTTGTAGGCACCGGTTTAAAGAAAGATGAATTTGTTTGCGATTGCTCCGACATCGACGACATCATTGCCTTTACGAAAGAAGGAAAGATGAAGGTGTTTAAGGTATCCGACAAAGTGTTTGTGGGTAAGGATATCATCCATATTGCCGTGTTTAAGAAAAACGATGAGCGCACCATTTACCATATGATTTACCGCGACGGACCAAAGGGCATCACCTTTATGAAGCGCTTTAACGTTACCGGTATTACGCGTGATAAAGAATACGACTTAACCAAAGGCACCCCCGGATCGAACGTGTATTGGTTTACCGTGAATCCAAATGGTGAAAGTGAAAAAGTAATTACACATTTAAGAGCAGTACCGGGCTTACGCAAACTACAAATTGACATCGATTTTGCTGAAATGGAAATAAAGGCCAGAACAGCGGTTGGTAATATAGTGACCAAATACACGGTGAATAAAGTGACCTTGAAAGAAAAAGGTGTTTCTACTTTGGAAGGCGAAGATTATTGGTTTGATGAAGCCACGCACCGTTTGAATAAAGACGAAAAAGGAACCTATTTGGGGAAATTTGCAGCGGATGATAAAATACTAACGGTTACCGCCGGTGGGTATTATAAGCTTTATACCTACGATTTATTGAACCATTTCGACGCAGACATACTTTTAATTGATAAGTTTTATCCAAATCAAATTCTCACTTGCATTTATTACGACGGTGTAAGCAAATCGTATTTTACCAAACGTTTTGAGCCCGAAGTAACAAACAATAAAACACTCATCATCACTGAGAATGAGCAATCGCGTGTGGAATTGATTACGGCCCAAATTAATCCTTTGGTGGAAGTAAAGTTTGCCAAAGAAAAGGGCAACGACATTCCAGATGAAACTTTAAAAATGGCTGAATTTAGTCCAATGGTGAACATGAAAGCCAAAGGAAAAAAATTGAGTTCGTATAAGGTGAAGGAAATTAATTTAAAGGAGCCTGAAGAAATTAAGGCGGCCCGCGAATTTTTATCATCCAGTGAGGAAGAAAAAACCGGTTTATCGCCTATGGAATTGCATCGCCGTGCCATGGAAAAACTGAGCAAGGACAATGCCCGCGACTTCATGGAAGGCGATGGACAGATTACTTTTGAGTTTTAAATAGGGTAAAATAGGTTTCATAATTTTGGTTTATATTCGTTATAAATTAAACCTTATGAAAAACCTTATTGCACTTAGCTTATTGCTTACATTCATATTTACGGCTTGTAAAAAAGACAGGGTGTGTTCGTGCACCATTACTAAAACAGGTACTTCCACCACACATGGCTCAGTTGGCATCGCCATTATTCCCGGCTTTGCAACCAGTGTGGTTGATACTTCATTTTCAACGAATGTGTTCGAAATACAAATGGTGGATAAGAAGCTTGAAAAAGTAAGCAAGCGCCAAGCCAAAAGCAATTGCATTTCATATACCGAACCTTATAGCGAAAGCATTCCCACCACCATACCCACCAGCACTTTTAATTTATCGGTGGTGGTGATTAATAAAGGGGAGAAGCATTATGCCTGTGATTTGAAGTGAGGAATTAACGAGCATTTGGGTTAAAAAAAATTATTTAATCATATCTCAAAAAGAGTTTTCTGATTTGCTTCGATATTCTCAATTTATTTTTTGGGCGCCATAACGGGCCTTCACTTCAGCCTCGCTTGCCATTTGCAATATTTGTATGCTTGCGGTGGCTTCCTTTGGTCGCCTCCTCAGCCAACAAATATTTAGCAAATGGCTTCGCGCGGGCTTTCCTGCCTGCCGACGCGCAAGTCTTTTCAAGGCAGGCAGGCGTTCAGTCCCTGGCGCTCCCTTTATCTTAGTTGCTCGTTTATTTCAACAATTTTTAAATTATATGATTAAATTTCGTACAGGTTTTCTAACATGAATCCTATTTCGGTAAACAATAAATGCCTAAATAGATAAATTTATCAATTTCAATATTGCTTGTAGCTGCTTAGATTTTCGATTATTTTGATACAGACAATCGGTAATATTTACTCCCGGATTCAGTTGTTGATTTGAGAATTAAAAACTGATTCACAAATTCTTCAAGATTTAATATACGCGATTCATTTTCAACTGTAGCTTCATAAACAATGGTACCTTGTAAAGTGATTAGCTCAACTTTGTGCTTGCCATTTACTTTTATTGTTAAATGGCCATTGCTTGGGTTTGGATAATAGATTAATGATGGGTTGTTTATATTTTCTGAATCAATATTCGCACAATAAGAAACAATTACCTTAACACTTGATGTGGCTTCACAACCAAAATTGTTCTGACCATTTATCGTATAGGTTGTGCTTATGGTTGGGCTAGGGTTGACAGCAATGCCTGACAAGTTTATCGGAAACCAAGTGTAATTATTTGCGCCTTGAGCACTTAAATGAACAGATTCACCGTTACAGATGAGCGTACGATCGGCGTTAGCTGTAACTGTTGGTAGCTGATTTACAGTGATTGCGATGGTTTGGGTACTTGGACAAATAAAATTACCAGATGAACCCAATGCGCTTACCGTGTAAATTGTGTTTACACTTGGACTAAGCACCAGAACAGGATTATTTGTGCCATTGCTCCAAGTATATGAACTGGCGCCAATTGCCGTTAAGTTGATGCTTTGGCCGATGCATATACTTGTGTTGCCCGAAATTTGCAAAGGAGGGGCAAGATTGTTAATGGTAATTACTTGCTTTAAGGTATCAGTATAACAATTATATTGAATGATACATTGAACCGAATAGTTTCCGGGTGAGGGATAAATGTGCGTTGGGTTTAGCAACGTTGATGTATTGTTCATTGCCGAAGCAGGGTCACCAAAGGTCCACTTAACTTGTTGCACAGGTGGTGACGCGTAAGGACAAGGCACAGCGGCGAAACTGGCGGTAAGGCAAGTGCCCGGAATGGAATATTGGTAAGAAAATGTTTTTGCTTGACGAAAATAGCTGGTGATAAAATTAGGAAGGCCTATATCTGAAGTATCATTACCTATGGAAACGGCAGCCACGGAGTATCCACTTGATTGAGTTGGCATATTGGGATTATTTATCACACTTAAGGAGTGATTTCCAGCTCCGACAATTCCGATAAGACTGCCTAAATAAATTTTATGGTCAGGTGCTAATTGCAGGTAACCATCATTTAAAACAATGGTGTCTATATAATGCGATGCTAGTATTTGTGTGTTATTTGAATTGCATAAATTCCATTGGTGAAGAGTTTTGTAATTACTGTTACTGAACGTAAATCTGTGATAACTAAGTCCATAAAATTTTGTTCCATCAGCAGAAAATTCACAGGAATAGGCGTCTGTAGCATTTGTTAATTGTAATGAATTTGAAACGACGCCTGTTGTATTGTCGAAGTCATATAATTCAAAACCGTTTGTCGGATTGTTATCCGCATTTTCAATGGCTACACCTAATTTTTTGCCGTTTGGTGACGCTTTCATACAACCCCGAAAAACCCAAATATTATCCGAATAAGTATGAACAGATCCGAGAGGAGTTATGACAGGTGTGGATATTCCGCCGGAAGTTAGAAGGTACGACCTGAAATTATTAGAATTCCAATCATGGCTTACAACCCAAATATCTTGACCGTTACAATGTTTAACAGCAGTTAATTTTTCAGTATTGGGATTGTTCAGGAGAATGTTTTTGATAGTTACTGAACCCATGCCTGCTGCCAATGACATATCCACAACAGAATACCTCAAACCTGTTGCGGCAGTGTAAGTACCGTTAGTAAACACATAATAAATATTATTGTTGCCTGGTTGTTTTACAATTAAAGCAGGCTGGGCACAATAGCCCGGAAATACACCCAAAGTATTTCCCAATAATCCGCTTCCGTTGGCCATAACAATATGGTTTTGGTTCCATAATGTTGAGCCATCTGTGTAAAACAACAAATTACCATTTGGACTTGAGATGCTGGCACAACCAACACGCACATTCATAGCGCCATTGTTTAAAACAGTGGGTGGGTTCGTTAAAAAGTTTAGCCCTGCATGTTTCCCAAAATACCACTGACTTGCTTCGTTTTGCGCATGTATTGAAATGCAGAAAAAGGAAAGAAAAAAAAATATGAATAATCTGATATGCAATATTTTCAATATAACATTCTAAACTACGAATAAAAAAAAAAAAAGCAATTTTTCTATTCGACAGTTTTATAATGCCTTCAATAACTAAAATCTATAAACATGAAAAAGTCAGAAATCAAATTAAGCGGAATGAAATATATTTTATTCCTAATGTTTCTATTGTTTGTTAAAAACACCACAATTGCCCAACCTTGCCCTATCCTTGTGACAAATGCTATATCCTGTCAAGCAAACGTAACTATTGATTGGTATTTTGAAGATATGTCTACTTGTAGTCTTGGCTTTCCAGGCTGTTCAAATGGCACACAATCAATTTCCTTTTTGAATACTTTTACAATTGTTTGTCCAACAGGAGGAGCTTGCGGTTCACCTCCAATTTGTAATTTCTACATTCGTGCCACCAGTGCTGGTTACACAAGTCCATGGCTGAATTATTCAGTTATTAATGGCACCTTAAGTCAAGTAGGTAAGGCATATCTTTGCCCTGGTGTAAATGGGACCTGTTGTGATTCAGGTACAATAATAGTTTTAGATACAGCAAATAATAAAGCGTCAATAAACTGAGGTAAAATCCCCTAAGTGCAGTTTTTCAAATAGTTTAATATATATTAAACTTTGAATTCTAATTCGAAAGTATTCCCACCACCATACCCACCAGCACTTTTAATTTATCGGTGGTGGTGATTAATAAAGGGGAGAAGCATTATGCCTGTGATTTGAAGTAGCAATCAAGATTTGTAAAATTCAATGAATTGAGGATACCTATTAAGGTTGAGTATCGCTGTCATTTCGAGTAGCGCGGCGTATAGTTGTCAGGTCGAGTAGCGTAGCGTATCGATGTCAGGTCGAGTAGCGTAGCGTATCACAGTCACTTCGAGTAGCGACCAGAGGGAGCGTATCGAGAAGGTGTAAGTACGCACTTCTCTTCACACGCCTTCGATACAATGCGCCACGCACAAAACTCCCCAGCATCACTCGGCCTGACACTCAAGGACGCCAATCGAGTAGCGAAGCTTATCACAGTCACTTCGAGTAGTGACCAGAGGGAGCGTATCGAGAAGGTGTAAGTACGCACTTCTCTTCACACGGCCTCGATACAATGCGCCACGCGCAAAGCTCCGCAGCATTACTCGGCCTGACACTCAAGGACGCCAATCGAGTAGCGTAGCGCATCACTGTCACTTCGAGTAGCGACCAAAGGGAGCGTATCGAGAAGGTGTAAGTACGCACTTCTTTTCACACGGCCTCGATACAATGCGCCACGCGCAAAGCTCCGCAGCATCACTCGGCCTGACACTCAAGGATGTCACTTCGAGTAGCGCAGCGTATAGTTGTCAGGTCGAGTAGCGACCAAAGGTAGCGTATCGAGAAGGTGTAAGTACGCACTTCTCTTCACACGGCCTCGATACAATGCGCCACGCGCAAAGCTCCGCAGCATCACTCGGCCTGACACTCAAAGATGTCAATTCGAGTAGCGAAGCTTATCACAGTCACTTCGAGTAGCGACCAGAGGGAGCGTATCGAGAAGGTGTAAGTACGCACTTTTCTTCACACGGCCTCGATACAATGCGCCACGCGCAAAACTCCGCAGCATCACTCGGTCTGACACTCAAGGACGCCAATCGAGTAGCGTAGCGCATCACTGTCACTTCGAGTAGTGACCAGAGGGAGCGTATCGAGAAGGTGTAAGTACGCACTTCTCTTCACACGGCCTCGATACAATGCGCCACGCGCAAAGCTCCGCAGCATCACT
>CANGGP010000066.1 GCA_947453445.1 Sphingobacteriaceae bacterium | reverse complement strand
AAATTGTTGTTAGAGCCTTACAATTTGCTGTTGATGGATGAGCCGACCAATCACTTGGATATTCGTTCGAAGGACATCTTAAAGCGCGCATTGATTGATTACGAAGGCACGGTGATTATGGTAAGCCACGACCGTGATTTTATGAAAGGCATTTGTAACCGCCTATTCGAATTCAGAGATGGACATGTGAAAGAACATTTGTGCGATATTGAAGAATTTATGCAATTGCGCAAAGTGGAAAGGTTAAATGAATTGGATTTGGATAAAAAAGTGGTGAAGCAAGCTGCTGTTGAAACAAAAACCAAGGAAGATAAATCAGCCATTCAAGCCACTTTAGAAAAAGAAGCATTACAAAAACAAATACGTTCACAAATTAAAAAGTGTGAGGATGCCATTACGGCTTTGGAGGAAAAAATAAAGGGTTGCGACGATCAATTGGCCAATGCCGATGAATACAACAAATTAATGAACGACAAAACATTTTTTGCCAACTACGAAAAATTGAAAAAAGATTTGGAAGTAGAAATGCAAAAATGGGAAGATCTAAACAGTCAGATTCAATAATTTATTTGGATTTTATCCCAAACAAAAAAGCCTTGCTTTCAGCGTAATATTTTAAAGGAAACAGTTTTACTGAATTGCCTTGATAATACTTTAAATCATAAGGCGGTAATAACAATAAATAATCAGCGTCATTTAATTGATGCATTGCATAAGGCAAGGCAGCATTATCGTCGGCTTTAATCAACTGTGCATTAAAATGAAGCGGATTTTTTTTCAACTGCGTATAATAGTTATGGTAAGCACCATAAAAGCCTGAACACAATCCTACCTGTTTAGCGTTGAGGCGATTTAAATCATCAAAACAATCTTCAACATTGGCATTAAATTGAAAATCGAAATTCGAGCGAATATTGGCGCTCAAAACAAAATTTAGGATCAATAAGGCAGCGGCGAGTATGATTGACCAATGGCTCAAGGGCCTTGGAGGTAAAATTGACTGAAGGGTGTAAATAAAACAAATGCTTGTGAGGGGAAACAAAAATAGGGCACTGCGGTTTGCGGGTAAAACCATATGAAAAAAAACATGCGATATTAAAATGATTACCAAGATGAGAAATAATAGTATGGCTGTTAGTTGGAAAAATTTATTTTGGTGGCACTTGTGAAAAAAGCTGCCATAAGCGGCCATACAAAAAAGAAGCAAAAGAATAAAAACTGAAAAAAATCCTGAAAGGCTGGCACTGAAAAACATTTTCCCATAAATAAAGCCAATGGGCACGATGCTTAAAAACTCACTGTATAAATCGGTACCGGCGCCCACAAAATCATTAGAACATGCCTTTAAAAATAACATGGCTCTGATTAAAAAGCCGCCAATGATAAAAGTGGTGAATGCATCGCGGTAAAAGGCCGGGTTTTTGAAGAATTTTGTAGCAGAATTAAAATATATCCTGTAAAAATACAAAAGACTAAAGGCCAAGAAAAAATAGTTGAAACTATAGTTCGACAGGCAGCTTAAACCTGAGAAAACAAGAGCATAAAAGCCGATGGCACTCTTTTTGTTTTTCTCAAATTTATGTAAAAAATAAAGCGATATGGCCTCGAGCATTATTCCTGATGCATAACCCCTGGCAACACAAAAATAATCCAACACATAAAGATTAAGCGCCATAAAGGCGAAGGCAAAAATAGCCATACTTTTGGTGTTAAGGCTGCGAATGAATCCAAGCAAGAGCCAAATAAAGACTGCCGCAGAGAATATACTAAAAAACCGTATCGAAGGCACTTGTTCGAAGTTTAATAAACAAGCCATTTTGATGGCGGCGCTGTTGAGCCAATGTGTATTGCCGGTGCAGAAGGCTTCGGCATACCAAAAGTTTTTCACGATGTAAAAAGAATAAGCCTCATCGTGGGTGATGGCCATTTTACAAGACTTCACGCACACAAAACCGAAGGCCAATAAAGCACTCAGATTTAAAAAGTGATGCCAGTGTTTGGTGGAAAACATTTTTAAAGATAAAGTTTATCATCCATTTACAATCCAATGGCTTAAATACTATCTTTACCGACAATGAACATTAAAAAGCATATACCCAACACCATTACCTTGGGTAATTTATTTTGTGGTTGTTTGGCCATTATTCGCTCCTTTGAAGGCAATTTGGTATGGGCTGCTTATTTGGTGGGCATTGCCTTGGTGCTCGATTTTTTAGACGGATTTACAGCGCGATTGCTCAAGGTGAGTTCGCCGGTTGGTAAAGATTTAGACAGTTTGGCCGACATGGTAACATTCGGTTTGGTGCCGGGTGTGGTATTGTATCATAGTATTTATTTTTCATTGTATGCCGACGATTCAGGGGCTTATGTTCAGTACCGTATGGATCCTAATCCGAGCTCTTTTTATTTGCCTTATTTGGCCTTTGTAATCGTTATTTTCTCGGCCATACGTTTGGCAAGGTTTAATAACGACAGTAGGCAAAGTGATTCATTCATTGGTTTGCCAACACCTGCCAATGCCATGATTATATGTTCTATTCCCTTGATCAATCAATTACAAGGCGGTAAAGACATGATTCATTTGTGGTTGTCGAACCCATTTTTTCTCATTGGCTTGGGCTTTGTTTTGAGTTTTTTGTTGGTAGCTGAAATTCCATTATTTGCCTTAAAATTCAAAACATTTAAGTGGGCAGATAATCAGATAAAATATGTGTTCTTAATATTGGCTTTATTTATGATTTTGTTCCTTAAGTTCATGGCCATCCCACTGGTGATTATTCTTTATATTTTAATGAGTATTGTGAATAATATATTTTTAAACAAGAAAGTTTAATTCTATTTTTGCTGCTCTTAAAAACACTAACATGGCAAAGTATATTGCAGATATTGATGTAATGCCTTTAAAAGCATTATTAGATCCACAAGGAAAAGCAGTAACAGCATCGATGACAAACTTAAATTTGTCGGAGATTCAAAACGTGCGCATTGGTAAACACATCACTTTAGAAGTAAGTGCAGACAATGAAGCAGCTGCAAAAGCCAAAGTGGATGAAGCTTGTAAGAAATTACTTTGCAACCAAATTATGGAATTTTACGAATTTAAACTCACACAGCTTTAACAACCAGTAATAAATAATAATCAATAAATAATAATTATAAGGAATGGGATATTTATTCACCTCAGAATCTGTTTCGGAAGGACATCCGGATAAAGTAGCCGATCAAATTTCGGATGCATTAATTGATAATTTTTTAGCTTTTGATCCAAGCAGTAAAGTGGCTTGTGAAACATTGGTTACAACAGGTCAGGTAGTATTGGCCGGAGAAGTAAAATCAAAAGCTTATTTGGATGTGCAAGAAATTGCCCGTGGCGTGATTCGTAAAATTGGATACACCAAATCAGAATATATGTTCGAAGCAAATTCATGTGGTATTTTATCGGCCATTCATGAACAATCTTCAGATATCAATCAAGGTGTTGAACGCACTAAGAAAGAAGATCAAGGCGCGGGTGACCAAGGGATGATGTTTGGTTACGCCACAAATGAAACCGACAACTACATGCCTTTGGCTTTGGATTTAGCACATGCTATTTTATTAGAGCTTGCCGCATTGCGTCGCGAAAACAAACAAATTAAATATTTACGTCCCGATGCCAAATCACAAGTAACATTGGAATATGATGACAACAATGTGCCTGTGCGTATTGATGCCATTGTTGTTTCAACACAACACGATGATTTTGATTCAGAACCAAAAATGTTGGCCAAAATTAAAAAGGACATCATTGAAATTTTAATTCCACGCGTAAAAAAGAATTATCCTAAATACGCGCATTTATTCAATAACAAAATTAATTACCACATCAATCCAACCGGTAAGTTCGTAATTGGTGGTCCGCATGGTGATACCGGTTTAACAGGCCGTAAAATTATTGTGGATACTTATGGTGGAAAAGGCGCACATGGTGGAGGTGCATTCTCAGGTAAAGACCCTAGTAAAGTGGATCGTTCAGCAGCTTATGCCACACGTCACATTGCTAAAAACTTGGTGGCGGCCGGTATTTGCAACGAAGTATTGGTGCAAGTGTCTTATGCAATTGGTGTTGCCCAACCAATGGGTATTTTTATTGATACTTATGGTACAGCAAAAGTAAAAATGACAGATGGTGAAATTGCCAAAGTTGTACAAAGTGTTTTCGATATGCGTCCTTACTTTATCGAACAACGTTTTAAATTACGCACCCCAATGTACAGCGAAACTGCGGCTTATGGCCACATGGGGCGCAAAAATGAAGTGGTAACAAAAACCTTTACTTCACCCGATGGCAAAACAAAAACCATGAAAGTGGAATTGTTTACTTGGGAAAAACTAGATTACGTAAGCAAAGTAAAAGCTGCCTTTAAAGGGAAATAATTTGTTAATTATTTTATTTACAATTTGATAGTCAACAATATACAAATTAATGTAAATTGATTTTTTAAAGGAAGCTAGATAGTAATGAAAATCATTGTACAGGGTTGTCGCACTTCGGCAACCCTTTTTTATTGATAATAATCAACAAAACAGTAAATTGAAGTAAATAACTAGTCTTAAAACCAAACTAGTGAAAGAATTGTACTAAGTAACATTTTACACTGAATTATGAAAATTATTAACTTATCAATGTTAAAATTTGTTTGACAATTGTTTTTATTAATTACATTGTTCTCGAAAATAATAAATTAACCAAAAATTAACTAAAATGAAATACAACATTTTAAAACAAATAATAAGTTTTGTTCTTCTTTTTGTCATACAATTGACTATGAATGCCCAGCTTTCAGGTGTTTACAACGTTCCAGCAAGTTATACCAGTATTGGCGCGGCCATTGCCGATTTAAACTTGCAAGGTGTAAGTGGGGCGGTAACCATTAACGTAAGTGCAGGTTATACTGAAACTGCTATTTCAGGAGGCTATACCTTAAACGCCATTGTTGGTGCTTCGACTACCAATTCAATCACTTTCCAGAAGAGTGGTGTAGGAGCTAATCCAATCATTTATGCCTATTCAACAGGCACAAACACGCCTGCTACAGCTGTGCAGGATGGTATTTGGCGATTCAATGGAAGTGATTATATCACTGTAAACGGCATTGATTTAACAGATCTAAATGTTGCGAACCCGGCAACCATGGAGTTTGGTTATGGATTTTTCAGAGCATCTGCCACAGATGGTTGTCAATATAATACAATTATAAATTGCACCATCACATTAAACAGAGTTAACAATGCAGCTGGTTCAGGGCCTGCAGCAGATGGATCAAGGGGTATCGAAGTTGTTGATGCAACTATGGCTGCCCATAGCACTGCTTTAACCATTACTTCTGCTTCCGGGGCAAATTCAAACAATAAATTTTATTCGAATACCATTCAAAATTGTAATTATGGTTTGTCTTTAATTGGATTTGGAGATGTGTCTCCATATAGTTTTGCAGATAATGGCAATGACATCGGAGGAAATTCAATCACTACAGGAAATAACATTATTAATTTTGGTGGCGGTGGAACCACAAGCGCGGCCGCTGGTGTTCGAACCTTAGCGCAATACAATATCAATTTAAGTTACAACCTCATTAATAACAATACTGGCACAGGTGTCAGTCATGCCACAACCATAAGGGGTATTTACTTAAATACTGCAGGTGGTGCGAATATGACTGTCAATAGCAATACCGTAACCATTAAAGATTTAGGTACTACAACTCAGGTGTCGGGTATTGAAGCGGTTTCAGGTGGTACTGCTAATAATAACACCATAACCATTGCAAATAATTTAATTGCAAATGGTACGCGCACTGCAGCAACATCAGGGACGTATTATGGAATTTGGAACAGTAATCCTGCTACTCATTTGTTGATTACCGGTAACACATTCACGAATAATTCAACCAATGCCACATCCGGCTCATACTGGAATATTTATAATAACGCAGCAATAACAGGCTCACTTACCATAGCTAATAATATTATTGGAGGCATTACTTTTTCAGCGACATCAACAGCTAACACAAATTATAATATATATAATACAAGCGCTGGAGCTACAGCCACCATCAATATTTCTGGAAATTCTATTTCTAATTTTAATTGGGGTGCAACAGGCTTAACAGGCATATGGGGTGGAATATATACTTCAGCAATTGGAACACAAGAGATAATTCAGAATAATTCTATCTCAGGAATTAATATAAAATCTAGTACAACAATTTATGTTTATTATTGTTCAAACACTACACCATTAAAAACTTTTAGTGGCAATTCCGGTACAAATATTACAAGAAATTACAATGCCGGCACAGGAACTACTTATTTGGTTTACAATGCTGGTGCCAATACTTCAGCTCCTTTACACAATGTTTACAATAACATTTTCGACACCTACAATAATACCAATAACACAGGTTCATTATATGGGTTTTATTGGTATTATGGAGGACAGACCACAAATTTTTATGGTAATATGCTAACAAATATTACATGTACATCTTCAACCGGTACATTTTATGGAATTTACGGGCCGTATTACGCCATTACACCAACTTATTACAACAATACTATTTCAAATTTATTTTGGGGTGCAAGTGGTACTATTTTTGGTTGGTACTATTATGGATATTATCATACCAATGCGAATGTTTATAACAATACCTGGTCAAACATTAATGGTGGCGCCACAATTTATGGTGTTTATTATTATTATCCGGGTGGATTGACTTCCGGTGGTGCACATAATTTTTTTAGAAATAAAATTACTGATTTGAATACCGCTTCTGCAACCGGTATTATTTATGGTATCTATGTTTATGGTGCCTATGCCAATCAAACTCACAATATTTACAATAATTTGATAGGTAATTTAACCGCAAGCTTATCCACCAATGCCAATGCTGTGAGTGGAATTTATATTTCGCAAGCGGCTCAGACTAATTTAAATGTTAGTTTTAATACGATCAATTTATCAGGTACTAGCTCCGGAACTGGTTATGGTAGTTCGGGTATTTATAGTTCAACCACATATAGCCATAGCTTAAGAAACAATATTATTGTGAATAATCAAATCCCTACCGGTACAGGAATTTGCGCAGCTTATAGACGTAGTTCAACCACAATTGGCACTTATCTGGCTAACTCTAATAATAATTTGCTTTATGCAGGTACACCATCAACTTCTACGCCAATTTATTATGATGGCACAACAACTTATTCAACACTAGCTGCTTACAAATCATATTTAAGCAGTACTGGACAAGAATCTTTATCAGTAACTGAAAATCCAACTTTTGTTACAACTGTAGGAACTTCATCCAACTTTTTAAATATCAATACAACTGCGCCTACACTTATTGAGTCAGCGGCAGCAAATATCCCAGGTATTACAACTGATTATGCAGGAAATCCACGAAACTTTTTAACCCCTGACATTGGTGCATGGGAAGGAAACTATACACAGTACCCTTGTACAGGTGCGCCAACTAGCAATACCATTGGTTTAACAACAACGGTGATGTGTCCTAATGGAAATTTAACCTATGGTTTGAGTCAATCCTATTCGGTGAGTTATAGCTATTTATGGCAGGCCTCTGCAACAAGCAGTACCTCCGGTTTTACTTCAATCCCCGGTGGCACAATGTCTTCAGGAACTTATTCAAGTGTGCCTGCCGACAGATGGATACAATGTGTTATTACTTGTACCAGTTCTTCCAGCAGTATAACATTAAATCCTGTTTTCGTTTCTGCGGGAGGCCCAACTGTTTCTCCAAATACATTAGCCAGTTCAACTTTGGTATGTTGGCCGGGTGCTAGTACAATGTCGTTATCAAATGCTTATGGGCCTTTAAATCCGGCTTACCAATGGTTCTCGTCAACTGCCTCAAGCAGTGGACCGTTTACTGCAGTTTCAAACGCAACTAATAACACTTATGCTGCCAGTACTTTAACGCAGTCAGTTTGGTATAAATGTAATGTTACTTGTCCTTTGGCGCCAAGTGCCAGTGTGGCATCAATACCGGTTCAAGTAAGTGTGAATAGTAATTCAACTGCATCCACTTATTCTGAAAGTTTTGAAGGAATTACAACGGCAAATACTTTACCAAATTGTTCTTGGAATTGGTCGAATGGCCCTACTATTTGCCAAACATTTCTTGGTCCTGCTGGAACATATAATAGGTTTGCAAGAACAGGCAATAACTATGCTTCATTTAGATATGGTACCAATTCTGCCGGTGACTACTATTATACTAGTCCTTATTATTTAACAGCGGGACAAGCCTATTCAGTATCGGCTTGGTACATAACGGATGGTTTAGCGGGATGGTCTGAATTTAGTTTATTGTATGGACAAAGTCAATCATCAAGTGGATTAACAAACATTGCATCTGCTACTGGCGCTTTGACAAATACAACTTATTCTTTGGTGGGAAGTAGTTTCACACCAACGGCAAGCGGTTATTTTTATTTTGCAGTTAAATGTGTTGGAACAAGTGCGCCTTGGTATTTAACCTATGATGATTTATTAATTCAACCACTCGTTCCATGCACTGGCGCACCAAGTGCAGGAAATGCAGTAGCTGCACTTACAGCTGTTTGCCCTAGTGTGGCTACAACTTTATCACTTTCAAGTCAAAGTACCTATACAAATATTGGTTTAAGTTACCAATGGTTGGCTTCTACTACCAATTCAACATCTGGTTACGCACCAATTTCAAATGCAACTGTTAATACTTTAAATACAGGAACAATAAGTTCAACAACTTGGTATCAGTGTGCAATCACTTGTTCCAATTCAGGTTTAACAACCACGTTAAATGCTGCTCAAGTGGCAGTTGGTGTACCGAATAATTTGTCCACAGTTTTAAGTAGTACAAATTCATGCATTCTTCAAAACGTTGGTTTGTCATTAAGTTCGTCTCCTTCAGGTTATTCTTATCAATGGCGAGCTTCTACTACCGGATCAAATACAGGTTATGCAAATTTAACAGGATCAACATTAGCCACAGCTACGAGTACTGGTATCACCGCCAATACTTGGTTTCAAAATGTATTAACCTGTACAGCGAATCCAAGTTTCAGTGCATTGAGTTCGCCTGCACAATTGTTTTCTGTAACACCGGTAACCTATGCTCCAGTACCATTTATTGAGAATTTTGATAATACTTGGGCAAATAGATGTGATTTGCGCAACGTACCAGTTTTTAATTACTGGGACGGAACACCAACTACAGGGAATACTTCTTGGAGAAGACAAGATGATAACACGAGTGCCGCTTGGTCGAGTAATAACGGAGCGATCACTCCACTTACTGGTGCAGGTTGCGCTAGATTCCATAGCTATGATGCTACCAGCGGTACTTCAGGAAGCATGTTGTTATATTTGAACATGACTGCCTCACCAAACTTCTCACTATCATTTTATCATATCAATACTTCAGGTACCGATGTACTTAATGTTAATTTTTCAACTGATGGAGGAGCAACCTACTCAACATTAGCAACGTATGGTACTTCAGGTGCGTGGACAAAAAAAATAATTAGTTTAGGATCTGTCAACTCATCAAGTTGCATACTCAGTTTTTCAGCTACTAGCGATTATGGTGTAACCGATATTGGCATCGATAGTTTAGAAGTAAAAACTTGCCCAAATCCAATCGCTGTAGCATTATCACCAACAGTTTGTCCGGGCGCACCGGCAATTTTATCTGCTTCAGGAGCCAACGCCTTTTATTGGTCTAATGCAGCAACTGGTGTTACAACTACGGTTTCTCCGACTGCCAACACCATCTACTCTGTAACTGGATCTAATGGTTTATGTGCGGTAACAAGAACTGTACAAGTGAATACTTATTCAGTGCCAATTATTTCTATTGCTAATAGTGGCACTGCCTGTTTTGGAACCAATGCCTCTTTAACGGCGAATGGTGCTAGTACATATTCATGGAGTAACGGTTTATCAGGTGCAACCATTACACCTTCCATTACCTCAAATACATCTTACAGTGTGCTTGGTAGCAGTGCAGTTGGTTGTACCGCCACGGCTAACAGTTCTGTTGCAGTTTTAACAAACTCAACCATTTCAGCATCAGCATCAGCTAGCGTTTGTCCTGGTCAAAGTTTAAACTTAACGGCAAGTGGAGCCGTTACTTATACTTGGAATACAGGTTCAACAAATACCGTTACAGTTTATACACCTTCGGTAAATACAACTTATACGGTTAATGGAACTGATGCGAATGGCTGCGTAAATTTTGCCACCGCTACGGTTACAATGGCCGCTGTGCCTGCCTTAACTGTTACTGCTACTTCACCAAGTCTTTGTGCGGGTAATGCAGTAACCATAACCGCAAGCGGCGCCAATACCTACAGTTGGAACACAGGCGCTACTTCCGCTATTATCAGTCCTACCTTAAATACATCAACTTCATTTACCTTATTAGGTACAAGTGTTGTTGGTTGTACTGCAACTTCAACCGGTTCAATACAGGTTTCACCAAACCCTACTTTAACCTTCGCAGGATCAACCGGTATTTGTACCGGTCAAACGGTGAATCTATCTGTAAGTGGTGCCAATACGTATTCTTGGAACACAGGTTCACTAATAAATTCTATTTCAACAACACCAATTACAAACACTACTTATACAGTGACTGGTACAGATTTATTAGGTTGTAAAACAACCTCAACTCAACTTGTTACTGTTGCTGCTTCTTTATCTATTACTATTGCCGGTCCTTCAACAATTTGTGTTGGTCAGGCAGCCAATTTAACCGGTAATGGCGGCGTAACTTATACTTGGAATACTGGTTCAACTACTCAAACAATCGCCCCAACACCAACCATTACTACGACCTATAGCATAGTAGGTGCGTCAGGCACTTGTTCTAATTCAGGTGTTGCCACAGTAAGTGTTAATCCTAATCCAACAGTTACTGTAGCTGGTAGTTTAACTATTTGTGCAGGTCAAACAACCACACTCACCGGAAATGGTGCGAGCACTTATTCGTGGAGTAGTGGTGCAAGCTCAAGTACTGCGGCATTATCGCCAAGTACCAACGCAACCTACACACTTATGGGAACAAATTCGGTAGGTTGTTCTAGTTCTGTAACGGCTAATGTTATAGCAAATCCTTTACCGATTATTGGCGTAAGTCAAACAGCCAATACAATTTGTGTGAATAGTCCGGTTAGCTTTACAGCCTCAGGTGCAAACACATATACGTGGAACAATACAGTGAATGCCTCAACGGTGGCTTTAACACCAACAGCCAATATCACGGCTATCTACACAGTTGCTGCCACAAGTTCGGTGGGTTGTGTCAATTCACGAACCGTTGCTCTTGCCACATACAGTTTACCTGTACTTAGCATCACACCGGCATCTGCCACCGTATGTTCATTATCACAAGCCACCTTTAACGCTGCCGGCGCAACAACATATACGTGGAATAATACAGTGTTTACCCAAACAGCTTCGTTTGTGCCAACTAGCAGCACTGTATATACATTATCAGGTACCAATACCTCAAGTTGCGTGTCGACTGTTACTGTTGGTGTTACAACCAATACTTTACCAATCCTAAGTATTACACCGGCCACAGCAACGGTTTGCGCATTGTCGCCTGCTACCTTTAGCGCAGGTGGTGCAACAACTTATACATGGACAGGTAATGTGGTTTCATCAACGGTTGCCTTTACACCAAGCGCCAGTACGGTTTATTCATTGACCGGAACCAATCCTGCCGGATGTGTAACTACAAATACTGTGGCAGTTACTACCAATACCTTACCATTAATTACAGTAGCACCGAGTTCAGCCAGCGTATGTGCATTCTCAACTAGCACCTATGCACCAAGCGGAGCAAATTCTTATACTTGGGCCAATACATCAAGTAATACCTTGAGCAGTGTTTCAAACTCAGCCATCATTACACCTAGTGCGAGTGCTATCTATACAGTAAGTGGAACAAACCCTGCTGGTTGTATTGCATCTAAAACCTTGGCGGTTGGAGTTTATAATTTGCCTACTTTGATTATTAATCCTGCCTCACCAACGGTTTGCTCATTGTCGCAGTTAACATTTACTGCAACAGGCGCAAGTACTTATACTTGGAACGGCACAGTGAATACTGCAACTGCTGCATTCAATCCAACTGTAAATAGTACTTATACTTTGGTTGGTGCCGATGTAAATAATTGTGTTTCTACTACCACCGTGGCAGTTGTAACCAACACCTTGCCGATTGTGAGTATCAATTCTCCTACATCAACCACTTGCGTGTTCTCGCCGGTAACGTATACTGCAAGCGGCGCAAATACTTATACATGGAACACCAATGCAACAGGTAGCACTGTTACCATGTATCCTTCTTCAAATACAGTATACACGGTTACAGGTACTAGCCCTGCGGGTTGTAATACATCAAATACTGTTGCAATAAGCACAAACTCCTTGCCTATAGTTGGCATTACACCTTCATTAATCACAGTATGTGCACTAAGCAATGTTTCATTAACAGCTGCTGGTGCAGTTACCTATACTTGGAGTAACGCCTCAACAAACACAAATGTGGTGGTAACGCCTTCTGCATCAAGCGTATTTTCTTTAGCAGGTACCAATTCATTGGGTTGTGTGGGTATCGCTAATGCGGTAGTGATTACCAACACCTTACCGGTAATTGGCATTAGCGCCAGCAGTGCAAGTAATTGCGCCACTTCAGCCGTAAGTTTCACAGCCAACGGCGGCACCACTTATACATGGAGTACAGGATCTAACGGTTCTACAGTTTCTGTAACACCTAGCATCACTACAACATATTCTGTATTTGGTGTAGATCCAAACAACGGATGCGTTGGTTCAAAAACCATTTCTGTTAATACCTTTAGTTTACCAATTGTAAACATCGCCACTTCTGCTGCATCTGTTTGTCCGGGTGCTTCAGCCAGCTTCACTGCAAGTGGTGCACAAAGTTATTCATGGGCCATTGGTTTTGCCGTACCATCGGTAACCGTTGCACCTAGCACAGCCAGTGTTTACGTTGTGGTCGGAACCGACGCTTTAGGTTGTTCTTCAACTGCTTCTGTATCCTTAGGTTTATTTAATTTACCTAATGTTGCGGTAAGCCCTGCCAACCAAACTATTTGTGTGAATGAAGTGGCCAGCTTCACGGCTTCAGGCGCAAGTTCATATACTTGGATACCAAGTAATAATAATGGTAGCACTTTCACAACTTCTCCAGCAAGTATTTCGTTTTATACAGTTGTTGGATTAGATGCGAATGCCTGTTCAAATTATACCACCTTTTTGGTGAATGTTTCAAAATGTACGGGTTTAACTCAAAACGCAATCAACGTTGGTCAAATCTCTGTATATCCAAACCCATCAATGGGTAAAGTAACAGCCGAATTTGAAGTAGATGGAATAAAAGAAATTTCTATCGTAAACGCCATTGGTGAATTTATTTTGGGTATCAAAACCGAAAACAAACAAGAAACATTCGACTTGTCGGGTTATGCAAAAGGCATTTATTATGTGCGTATTAAAGCCAATGGTCAATCAAGTAATTTTAGAGTGATTATCGAATAATCAAATTCTCCTTCTTTTTTTTAAAAGGCTGCCATTGTTTGGTGGCCTTTTTTTATTGTATTTTAGTGTTTCAATTTTTATACAATTTTGGTTTCTTCACTTTTACATAAACCTGATACAAATGCTCCGGTGGTTGGCCTTTATTGTGAAAGGGTTTCTCCCCGTTTAATTTATACCTGCGATTTTATTTTTAATCAGGTGCTCCAACTGCATTACAAATGCTTCGATCATCTGCAAGATTTTCAAAACCACCAAGGGATTAAAATAAATTTAAGCGCTTCAAAAATTGAGCGTAGCTTACAAGTTGCACTCCAAAATTTAATCTTCGAAAACACACTCTCCCAAGCCGTTTTTAGCATCGAAGAAAAAAATGCTACTTATGTGTTGATGCAAAGTTCAGCCGACTCATATCAAAAAATTGAACTGGATTTGTTTTCGTCTGTTTTTTATTTCATCTCGCGTCACGAAGAGTGGTGCAACCAAAAGTCAGATCAGCACAATCGTTTCGAAGTTGAGGCCTCCGTGTTATTTCAAAATCAATTATACCTTAAACCTTTGGTTGACATTTGGATCAATGATTTTAAAAAAAGCATCCAAAATTATTTTTCTGAAATTCAATTGCCGCCAATTCGGTTTAAAATAATTAGCACCATTGATGTCGACAATGTATTTGCTTTTAATGGCAAGCCATTGGTAAGGGTAGTGGGCGGCTTGTTAAAAGATGTATTGCGAATGGATACAACATCTGCATGGCACCGCATTCAAACCTTGCTTTTTAACAAGAAAGATCCTTTCGATATTTACGAGCATATCTCCAATTTCTGCCAAGCGCAAAATGTACCGCTCACTTATTTTTTTCTTTTTAAAACCGGCACTAAATACGACCGTAGTTTAGATCCAAATGCCAAAGTATATCAAACCGTTTTTGAAGAAATTAAAAGAAACGGTGCCCATATTGCTCTACATCCCTCATATAACAGTGCTTTCGATTTCGGTTTATTAAAACACGAAAAAGAATTACTTGAAAAACGCAGTTATCAAAAAATTGAAATGTCGCGACAACATTTTTTACGTTTTGACATTAAAAGCACACCACATAAGTTAATCCAGGAAGGTATTAAAGTTGATTTCACGATGGGCTTTGCTTCTGCCCCCGGCTTTCGCGCAGGCACCTCTCATCCCTTTTATTTTTATGATTTTAGCACCGAAACCCAAAGTGAATTAAGCATGATGCCTTTTTGTGCCATGGATGGGGCATATACCCATTATCAGCCCATGCCTGCCGAAACTGCTTATAAAAGTATGTTTGAATTGGCACAGGAAATTAAAAACGTAGGCGGTTATTTTACCTTTGTTTATCACGAAAGGAGTTTCTATGACCACTTGTACAAAGATTATGGCGATTTGTACAAAAAAATAATTTTGGCTTTAAAATAAAACACCAACTGTTTAATTTGGCGTATCTTTAGAAACTGAAAATGAAAAAGTTTGTCCTCGTTTTATTACCGCTTCTATTTTTTATCAGTTGTCACAATGATTTAAAATTAAATGCGCCATACCGCGAAATTCCGAGTATTTACGCGGTGCTTTGTCCCCAAGATAATTTGCACATGATTCGTGTAAACAAAGTTTTTTTGGGTGAAGGTGATGCCAATGTGATGGCCAAGGTAGCCGATTCGGTGAACTACCCTGCCGGTGAACTAAGTATCACACTCGATCGTTATGTGAATGGTAAGCAGGATTTTGCTTGCCCCACTCAAAACATCAAGACAATTATATTTCATGATTCATTGATTCAAACCAACCCCGGCGCATTCAGCACCACTCAAAGGGTTTATGTGGCCAATGCCGATTTGCATCAAGCCTTGCCTTATATTAATCCCGATAAAGTGGTGAACCCATTTGGTGTGAATTCAAATGCCAATTGGAAGGTATTTGGTGATTATGTTTTAACCGTAAAAAACAACCGCACAGGCAATGTGTTCAAGGCCAAATCAACCATTGTGGATAGCATTAAACCCAATCAATTATTTGCACCTTTTGTGGGATATTTTTATCCGCCGGCCGCCGGTGCGCCTGCCAACGCCGATAATTTTATTTCATACCAAGAGCCTGAAAAAATCTATACCATAACTTATCCAATTAACGAGGGAAAAATTTATCAAGTGCTCATGCGTTTTCACTTTTATGACGATTTGGGTGCAGCAGGACGGTGGCCTTTTCAGTTTGTGGATTTCCCCTTTGCAAACCAAAATCCGGATCAAGAAAAAACCACTTTAGGGCCATATTCAATCATGCGTTTAACTTTTAAAGGCAAAGACATTATGAGTCAGTTAGGATTAGCGCTTGGTCGCATGAGTCTTAGTGACAATATTTTGGCCAGAAAGGTTTATAAAATGGAGTATTTTGTGTATTCTTCCACACAAGAATTTGCCGATTACCTCGAGTTTTCTAAGCCATCTTTTGGCGTATCACAAACCAAACCGCTGTATTCAAATTTTGAAAACCAAAGTGCCATCGGTATTTTTACTTTTAGGGCCCGCTGCAAGGTGGCAAAGGCCCTTGACAATGCCTTTATTTCTGAGTTTCAACGCAATAGCAATACCTGCAAATTCAACTTTTTTAATGCCGATGAGTCGCGCCACGGTTGTCCGTAATATGACAAAATAAGCCCTATTTTCGGGTGCGTTAAGCCAAATGTTCAATATTATTCAGTGCTTTTGTGTCAACCTGTCATAAAGGCGTAAAATTATTGCTTTGGCATATTAATTGAAATACAGGGGTATAAATAAAAAACTTAAACAATGGGAAAAATTATAGGAATCGACCTTGGAACCACCAACAGTTGTGTGTCTGTTATGGAAGGTAACGAATCAGTTGTTATTGCAAATAACGAAGGAAAACGCACAACACCTTCAGTGGTGGCTTTTGTAGAAGGCGGTGAAAGAAAAGTAGGGGATCCTGCAAAACGTCAGGCCATTACCAATCCTAAAAAAACCATCTATTCAATTAAACGTTTTATGGGTCATACTTTCAGTGAAGTGTCAACTGAAATCTCTCGTGTACCATACACCGTGGTGAAAGGTGAAAACAATACCCCACGCGTTGAAATCGACGATAGAAAATACACCCCGCAAGAAATTTCAGCCATCATTTTACAAAAAATGAAAAAAACGGCCGAAGATTATTTGGGAACTGAAGTAACGGAAGCTGTTATCACAGTGCCTGCTTATTTTAACGATGCGCAACGTCAGGCCACCAAAGAAGCCGGTGAAATTGCAGGCTTAAAGGTAAAACGTATTATCAACGAACCCACCGCTGCAGCGCTTGCTTATGGCATGGATAAAAAACACAAGGACATGAAAATTGTGGTGTTTGATTGCGGTGGAGGTACACATGACGTGTCGGTTTTAGAATTGGGCGATGGTGTGTTTGAAGTAAAAAGTACCGATGGTGATACACATTTGGGTGGCGACGATTTTGATCAAGTGATCATTGATTGGTTGGCTGACGAATTTAAAAAAGATGAAGGATTAGACTTACGTCACGATCCAATGGCTTTACAACGTTTGAAAGAAGGTGCCGAAAAAGCAAAAATTGAATTATCAAATTCAACCAGCACCGAAATTAACTTGCCTTATATCATGCCGGTGAATGGTATTCCAAAACACTTGGTGAAAACATTAACCCGTGCTAAGTTCGAGCAATTGGCCGATAGCCTTATTCAACGTACCATTGCGCCTTGTCGCTCAGCTTTAAAAAATGCAGGTTTATCTACTTCTGATATCAACGAAATTATTTTAGTAGGTGGTTCAACACGTATCCCTGCTATTCAAGCAGCCGTTGAAAAATTCTTTGGCAAAGCACCAAACAAAAGTGTGAACCCTGATGAAGTTGTAGCCTTGGGCGCAGCCATTCAAGGTGGTGTATTAACCGGTGAAGTAAAAGATGTATTGTTATTAGATGTAACGCCACTTTCATTGGGTATCGAAACAATGGGCGGAGTGTTTACCAAATTAATTGAATCAAACACAACCATTCCAACCAAAAAATCGCAAGATTTTAGTACAGCAGCCGATAACCAACCTTCGGTGCAAATTGTGGTTTACCAAGGTGAACGTCCGATGGCAAAAGACAACCGTAAATTGGGTGAATTTAACTTGGATGGTTTGCCTCCTGCACCACGCGGTGTGCCGCAAATTGAAGTGGCTTTTGATATTGACGCCAACGGTATTTTAAACGTAAGCGCAAAAGATAAAGCAACAGGCAAATCGCACAACATTCGCATTGAAGCAAAAAGCGGCTTAAGTCAAGAGGAAATCGATCGCATGAAACGCGAAGCAGAAGCCAACGCTGATGCCGATAAAAAAGCAAAAGAAGAAGTAGAGAAATTAAACGAAGCCGATGCCATGGTATTTCAAACTGAAAAACAGTTGAAAGAGTTTGGCGATAAAATTCCGGCTGAGAAAAAAGCACCTATTGAATCGGCTTTAACCGATTTAAAAGCTGCGCACGCCTCTAAAGATCTTGAAAAAATAACTGCAGCCTTAACCGCCATCAACGCGGCCTGGAGTGCAGCCAGTGAAGACATGTACAAAGCACAACAACAACAACAAGGTGCACAGCCCGGTGCCGACCAAGGCGCTAACAATGCCGGTGGCAACCAAAATGCCGGCTCAGCTAACACCGAAAACGTAACTGATGTTGACTTTGAAGAAGTGAAATAAGCATTAAGCAAACTTAAAAAGTCCCTTCAATGAATGTTGAAGGGACTTTTTTTTACACCCATGTTAGGCTTTTTGCTTGAATAAGTTTTTATGATTTGGCTGAATGTTTTAAATTTTAAAGCCTAAAGGCAAATGATTCAGATGGATTAATCGAATGGTAAAATTTATCATTTATATACCAATTTTCGCCCCAGTGAAATCGTTCTGGTATTCACGCAGCCAACGATACCCATCCCATTAATAATATTGTTGTGTACAATCACGGGCTCTGCAAAAAATGTACCTTGGTTATTTGTTTGAATTTGGTTATTGAGTGTAACAATGTATTTAAAGTAATCTTCACTCACGTTTGAAACATACAAAACAAACTCAATTGCATAAACATGGCTTGTCAATGGTGAACTATCATTAAATCCTAATTCTAAACTCAATGGAATTTCATTGCCATTCACCAAATACTTGTCATCAAAAAAAACGTTGCTTCCAAAAGTCTTGATGCTGCTACCATATTGTGAATTATCGATATTTGAAACATAGAAGTATAATTCATGGTCGATGGTATGACCCAAAGAATCATATAACAAGAGCATAGGCTGTAATGTAAAATAATTATCCTCTAATGCTTTGTCTTTTAAAAACAAACGATAACGTAAGCCTCCGCCTAAAAAGGTGTATGTTACATTGGTGGTTCTTCTAATCGTATAATTGATTGTGTCAAACCTTTCGATTCTTAAAACACCTGCGCTATCTGTCATCGTATTGCTCCCCTCAGCGGTTTTATAGCCACCGGCAATCACTTTTAAGGTGTATTTGGTGTTTGCTTTACCTTTCAATGTGCTTTGGTAGTTTCCGTTTTTAAAATTCACCAGCGTTTCTGTATACTGGTCATTGATATACAACTCGCAAGTAGCATTGTCAATCAATTT
>CANGGP010000065.1 GCA_947453445.1 Sphingobacteriaceae bacterium | reverse complement strand
TTTTTTGCAGCACTTTATCCCGTTAGGGTTTTTACCAAAAGCGATTTGGTACATTAATACACATTCATCACACCTTTTCTTTCATACCCAATTGCTATTAAGCCTCCCACCACTTGGCTTTTATGCCAATAAACACCCCGGTGTTTTTTATTTCAATGGGATATGTTTTTAAAGCAAAAGCCCCACCTGATGTGGCTTTTCCGCTTTTTAAATCAAAGGCATATCGGTGTAAAGGACAAATAATTTCGTTGTTCTTGCTGCAAAAACCTTTGCTTAATGACGCGCCGTTGTGTGGACATTTATCTTGCACCGCAAAATAACCAAATGCATTTTGGGTCACACAAATTTTTTCATTTTTAAATTCAAAAACCACAAAAGTATTAGGCTGAATATAATTTTTGAATTCAGTTTCGTTTTCAAATATTTTAAACCAATGGTAGGACAGGAAATGTTAAATTTTGAATGTTAAATGCTAAATGAGTAATGTTGATTGCTAAATAATATCCGACATGCTATAGATACCCTTTTTGCCGGCCAAAAATTCGGCAGCTAAAACGGCACCACCTGCAAAGCCCTTACGGTTATGAGCTTTGTGCATAATCTCAATATCGTCGATGTTTGATTGATATTTAATGATGTGGGTACCGGGCACTTCACCTTCGCGCACATCTTGAATAAAAAGTGTATCCGCTTTGTGATCACTGATACTCCAGTTTGTTTTACGTTCTAATTTTTCGATGATTTGATTCGCCAAAGTAATGGCGGTTCCGCTTGGTTTATCCAATTTGTGAATGTGGTGAATTTCTTCCATACACACATCGTAATCCCCATATTTGTTCATCAAGTCGGCGAGGTATTTATTTAACTTAAAAAACAAATTCACCCCAACCGAAAAATTGCTGGCGTAAAACAAAGCCGCATTTTTTTCTTTGCACGCTGTTTCAACGGCGGCCAAGTAATCGTACCAGCCAGTGGTTCCCACAACTACAGGCACCCCGGCATCAAAACATTTTGATATATTGGCCATAACGGTATGCGGAGTACTGAATTCAATCACCACATCTGCCATTTGAATTTGTTCAAGGCTTATGCTTGCCGCATTGCTACCATTAATTTTTAAAACAATCTCATGGTTTTTGGCCATGGCAATGCGCTCAATTTCTTTGCCCATTTTACCATAACCCATTAATGCAATTTTCATTTTTTTACTTTTTAAAGTTGAATGTCAAGCGAAGTGCTACCGAACAATTTTTATAACCATATACCGGCCTTATCAAACATGGATCCCAGGTGAGACTCAAATCATCACTTACATCAAAAGTTTTTAAATGGGCATCTACATTGGCATCAATGATATTTAAGATGTAAATCCCAACAATGCCAAGCACTGCAAAATCACGGTTTTTTTTGTATGCTAATTTTTCAGTTTGTAATTGGCTTTGGTTTAAGCCGCCAATACTCGTAAGGCTGGTGTCTTTTACCAAGCGCAATAAATTGTTGCGGTAAAAATTATACTGGTCGTTGTTGGTTTTAAAAATGTACACCATGCTTCCCAAGGCGGCATAAACAATCGGCACCTTCCAGTACTTACGGTTATACACCTGGCCCAATCCCGGCAAAACAGCACTAAAAATACTGGCTTTACGCGGACCGGAATAAATTTTTTGATGCTTAGCACGTGATGCTTTTGTACTGTCTTGTTGCAATGAATCGCGCTTGGTGTTTTGCGCCTGCAATGTGCCAATACACAATATAAAGATGATCAATATCCCAAAGCCCTTCATTTATTTAACGATGTCTTTTACCAACATGTGGCCGGCTTCAGTGTCTAACAATTTATCCATTTGTGCCAAAAACTCATGAATATGAATCAGCTCTATGCTGTTATTGATGGGCAATTCATTCACCCCTTTACGTTCAATACTGTCGATTACAAATTGCACAGTAAATTTGCTTTCTGTTACTGCCGGTTGATACACCGACACTTTATCGTCATCGATGCGCACTTCGGCAAACACCCCGGTATCTTCAAATTCCTGCACCAAACTTTTTGTTAAGCGCGAGGGTAAATCTAATTTTTCGGAAATCTGCAAAACGGTAAGCGCCGATTCACCATTGTAAAAACGTTTGGCCACCAAATTGGCAATCATTAAGGCAATAACTTTTTTATAACGGATGCTCAAATTATTAATGTCTTCTTCCAATTCATAGTGGTCGACATACTGATTCGAATAGGCCAACTCTGCCCCAAATAACACAATGTACCAACTGTACTGCAACCAAATTAAAAACAGAGGCAAGGCGGCAAAACCACCGTAAATGGCGTTCATTTGATTGGCCCCTATTTGAAATTTAATATAAGCCCATCCCAATAATTCAAACAGTACTGTGGCCACAATGGCCGCATTAAAAGCCGGTTTAAAAGTCACCTTGGTATTGGGCATCACCACATACAAAAAGCTGAAGGCGCCTGCTACCAAGGTATAAGCAATTACATGCGCCAAAAAAGTACTCATAAAACCAAGGGCTTCAATATTGTCGACCCGTGTTTGAATGTAAACGGTAATACTCCCCGACACGATGAGTAAAATAGGACCAACCATCATGATGGTTAAATAATCGGTGATTTTACGAATCCATGTTCTACCTCGTTTTACTTCCCAAACCACATTAAAAATATTTTCGATGCTGATGAGTAATTTCATCACACTCCACAATAACAACACCACGCCAAAACCCGCAATCACGCCACCTTTGGTAGTCGATAACATGGAGTTGGCATAAACAAAGGCATTGTTTAATACCGCTTCATACTGACTGTAACTTTTCAAAATTTGTTCCTGCAAAGTTTTTTCATAACCAAAACCTTGTGCGATGGCAAAAACCAAAGCCAAAATTGGCACAATTGAAAACACCGTGTAAAAGGTTAAAGCAGTGGCCGACACAAAACAATTGTTTTTGTTGAAACGTTTAACAGCCAAGGTAATCACCCGCAATTGTTTAATTAGAAGGCCCTGGCGTTTACTGATTTTACTTAAGCGTATTTTCCAAATTCTTGTGGTGATAAATTCCACCACTAATTTAATGCCTTGAAGCAATTTGCCCATATCAAACAAAATTAAGAATTTATTTATTGGGAGCATTTTTTAAATTATCTTCATGACCTGTGACAGAAGAATTAACAAAAAATAATAAACAGTATTTTTTTCAAGCCCTTGGTCCGGCCCTGGCTGCTTTATTTTGGTTTGTGTTTGAATTAGACCCCGCCAATCACAATGTGAGTTTAATGGCCGGTGTGGCTGCGTGGATGTGTGTATGGTGGTTTAGCGAAGCCGTTAACTTGGCCATTACGGCCTTGGTGCCTGTATTGGTATTGCCCGCCTTGGGCATGGCCGATGCCAAAATAGTGGCGCAGCAATATTCCGACAGCATCATCTTTTTATTCATTGGTGGTTTTATGTTGGCCTTTGCCATCGAAAAATGGCAGTTTCACAAACGCATTGCTTTAAAAATTTTATCAGTACTTGGCAAAAACCCTTCCACCATATTAATGGGCGTAATGTTGGCCACTTACCTCATTAGCAACTGGATTAGCAATACAGCCACCACCATGATGCTCTTTAGTGCTGTATTTGCTCTCATTCAAGAAACACAATTACACATCAGCCGAAACAAACACAAATTTGCGGCCGCCTTGTTGTTGGGCTTAGCCTTTTCTGCCACCATTGGCGGCATGGCCACACCCGTTGGTACACCGCCCAACATGTATTTTTTTAAAGCCTTTAAACAAGCCTTTCCCGACGATGGTCAATTAAATTTCATCAAATGGAGCGCCATCGGTTATCCCATTTCATTTATTTTTTTGGTGCTCACTTTTTTCACATTGAATACCTATTTTATTCGTCACAAAGTCGAATTAAAAATTGAACCACAATTTTTTCATAACAATTACAAACAATTAGGTCCCATGTCATACGAAGAAAAATGGGTGTTTACTTTATTCATCAGTTGCATCCTACTTTGGTTTACAAGGGCCGACATTGATTTTGGCAGCTTTCAATACAAGGGCTGGAACCATTTGTTTAAACAGCCCAAATTTATCGACGATTCATTTGTGGCCATGCTCGCAGCCATTTTGTTGTTTTTAATTCCATCGAAAAAGAACCGTGGCGAGTCGCTTTTAATTTGGGAAGACGCTAAAAAATTACGTTATGACATCATTTTGATGTTTGGCTCAGGATTCGCACTGGCCTTTGGTTTTGAGGTATCAGGGCTTAGCAATTGGTTGGCCGAAAGCTTAAAGGTACTAAAAGATGTATCGCCTATTTTAATCATCCTTGGCATCTGTATTGTGGTAACCGTTATAAGCGAATTTGCCTCCAACATTGCCAGCATACAGCTCATCATTCCTATTTTAGTGGCCCTGCACAAAGATTTAAACTTAGCGCCACTTTTATTGATGATGCCCGCCACCTTTGCTGCATCACTTGGTTTTATGCTGCCTGTGGCTACAGCCGCCAATACCATTGTGTTTGGCACCAAACAAATCGATATCAAAGACATGTTTAAGGTGGGCATTATTCTCGATGCCATGGGTATAATTATTATCACAGTGTTGTGTTACGTATATTTGCATTAATATGATCCTTGGAAAAGACATTCACAAACAGTTTCAATCACTCGAAATTTTAAAAGGACTCAACCTCGAAATCAAACAAGGTGAAATTGTTTCCATTGTTGGTTCATCAGGGGCCGGCAAAACAACGCTGCTCAGCATTTTGGGCACACTCGATCGCCCAAGTAGTGGCGAAGTATTCATCAATGGTGAAAATGTTTCGGCATTCAATGATAAAAAACTGGCAGCTTTTCGCAATCAAAACATCGGTTTTGTTTTTCAATTTCACCAATTGTTACCTGAGTTTACAGCTCTTGAAAATGTTTGTATACCGGCCTTTATAGCCAATACTTCGAAAAAGGAAGCCGAAAAAAGAGCCGAAGAATTGTTGGATCTTTTAAAATTAAAAGATCGCATTCATCACAAACCTTCTGAATTGAGTGGCGGTGAACAACAACGTGTAGCAGTGGCACGCGCATTAATGAACAAGGCCAAAGTAATATTTGCCGATGAACCAAGTGGTAATCTCGATAGCGTAAATGCGCAAGAACTGCACCAATTGTTTTTTACACTCCGCGATAATTTTCACCAAACCTTTGTGATTGTTACCCACAACCAGGACTTGGCTAAATTGGCCGATAGAACACTGGTGATGAAAGACGGATTAATCGTTTAAATTTTAAAACATTCTAGATTTTTTTGGGCGCAGCCTTCCGCAAATTTTATGCATTCACCATCATGCTTGCTTCAGGCCCGGGCTTTCCTTCCGCCGTGCTTGTCTTTGCCCTGTGTGTGTAAATTTGCGGGGTCTGCTTCTGTTCATCAGCAGCCTCCTCGTTTAACACACACTGGGCAAAGACGGCGCCCAGCTCCACTTAATCCCTTGCGCAATCGGTACTTTGAAATCGCGAACACTTTGAAATGTAAGTTCGTTTGTAGTTCTGAAAGTACTTCGAACTGTTCGGCTCTTCCAGAGCCGTGTTTTATTAGATTGTTCTTTTTAAATCTGTTTGGCTCCTCCGGAGCCATGATATAATTCAATTTGTTTTAATTTTTGAATGATAAATTAGCTCCTATGTTCTTGCGGTCCCGGAGGGACCAAACAGTTTTAAAAAACAACACAAGATTAACTTCTTGCCCCGGCGGGGCAAAACAATGGAACTAGGTGGTCTTTGGTTTTGTTTTTAAATCTGTTTGGCTCCTCCGGAGCCATGATTTTATTCAAGATGTTTTTAATTTTTAAACCATTAATTAACTGCTATGTGTTTTTGCGGTCCCGGAGGGACCAAACAGCTTTAAAGGAAGATACAAGATCAACTTCTTGCCCCAGCGGGGCAAAACAGTATAACTAGGTGGCGCTTGGTTTTGTTTTAAATCTGTTCGGCTACTCCGGAGCCATGATTTTATTCAAGATGTTTTTAATTTTTGAATGATGAAGTAGCTCCTATGTGTTTTTGCGGTTCCGGAGGGACCAAACAGTTTTAAAGAATTTTGATGAAAACAATATTGCCCCGCCGGGGCAAAACCATCCATTATATGAATGTATGAAGGCATTTTGTCGTTGCGAAAAACGAAAGACAACAAAACGCTAATACTGTTCTTTACTATTCGGAAAATCTTTTGACTTTACATCCGAAATGTATTGCTTAAAAGCATTGCCCATGCTTTCATACAAATTTAAATAACGTCTTAAAAAACGCGGATTAAACTCATGCGTCATTCCCAACATATCGTGTGTTACAAGCACCTGTCCATCAACACCACCGCCGGCGCCAATGCCTATCACAGGAATGGAGATACTTTCAGAAACTTTTTGTGCCAAAGCAGCCGGAATTTTTTCAAGCACCAAAGCAAAGCAACCATATTGCTCTAATAGTTTTGCATCCTCAATTAAACGGTCGGCCTCATCTTCTTCTTTGGCCCTTACCGTATAAGTGCCAAATTTATAAATACTTTGTGGCGTTAAACCCAAATGCCCCATCACCGGAATACCTGCAGTTAATATGCGTTCAATGCTTTCTTTAATTTCACGTCCGCCTTCCATCTTCACCGCATGCGCACCACTTTCTTTCATGATGCGAATGGCTGAATACAAGGCCTCTTTCGAATTGGCTTGATACGAGCCAAAAGGTAAATCAATTACCACCAAGGCCCTATTTACCGCCCGCACAACACTGCCCGCATGGTAAATCATTTGATCGAGTGTAATCGGCAATGTGGTTTCGTGACCCGCCATCACATTACTTGCGCTATCACCCACCAATATCACATCAATGCCTGCGCTGTCAATAATTTTGGCCATCGAAAAATCATAGGCCGTAAGCATTGCAATTTTCTCGCCACTCTTCTTCATTTCAAGAAGGGTGTGCGTGGTTACCTTTTTAATTTCTTTATGAACCGACATGTTTAGATTGGTATAAACAAAAAACCCAACCTTGTGGTTGGGCTTTTATCATTCAATTTATTAATAGTTTGAAAACCCTTGTTTGTCGGTAATTTTATGCTCAATCAACAAACCTACACAGGCCGCATTGGTGGCTTTGTGTTTGTCTTTTTCAGTAGCACCTTGCGGCACCATTACCTCAATAATTAACTGACGGGTACTTACACTTTGAAACTCGAAAACTTGCGAATCATCGGCAGTTTTGTTGTCGAATAACAATTCGTTGGTTCTTGAATCAAAAATTTTGTAGTTCACTTTTTCGCCAATAATGGTTTCGCAGCAAACCGAAATTCTGTAATCCATGTTTTTATATATTACACAACGTAATTTCGACACCATGCCTTGATTAAACAAGCCACTCTTGCTTTGCGCATTGTATTGCCATGCTCCTTTTTCTTCATCGTCCATTTTACAATACTTGCGATGATAATTACCGCATACACTTGTTTGAGAAAAAACCGAAGTGGCCGATAAAAAGGAAACCACTAAAATCAAAAAATATTTCATATCAAATAATGTTATTTAGTTAATGTATAAGAATTACGGATGGTTTTAATTTTCTCAACAATTGAGTTGTATACCTCTTTTGTCATCACCAACTCAGTACCACCTTCCAATGTTTTTTCATTGGCATTTTTAGTTTTAACAGCACCTTTGGCTTCTTGTTCTTTAATTGTATTGTATTGTGCCAACAAAGATTCGAAATCGGCTTTAACACCACCAACACCCGGGTCAGCTTCATGCTTTTTCAAATATTCAATCAAATTTTCCAAGGTGTATTTTTGATCGGCCAAGCGCTCAACAATCGGACTGTTTGGTTCGTATTTGGCCAAGTTAACGGCAATGAAAATACTTTCTAACCAACCACCGGCAACAACCAATGCCAAGGTAGGACCTTGTTTGCTGTCTTCTAAAGCTTCGAATGATGAAAAGTAAACATCATCAGTAATCACAGCCAAAGAATCAGGCATCGAAATATTTGCTTCAATACGCTTTAAAGTTTCAGGCTTAATGGCGGTTGAAACCCCAATTTGATCGCCCATGATTTTTACCACTTTAAAATATTTTAAAGCTTCTGAACCAATTTCAAAAATACTGCAGTAACTTAAATCACAACTGTAAATACCAAAATTTAAACCTTTCGATTTAGCATCAGCATACGTTTTTTGATTTGATGGCGGGTTTAAGAAACTTGTGTTCTTGTTGTTTTGACCACCTACCATCTTAATAAAGGTGAGCATTTCGCCCGGTGAAGGCACTTGGAAAAATGTTTCTGAAACAGCATCAGATTTTGGTTCTTCTGTTTTTGGTGCTTCAGCTCCTTCTGTGTCATCCGTTTTTGCAGGACTACCACAACTGCTCAAATAAAACGCAGATACTACTGATAAAAATAATAATGTTGATTTTTTCATTTTAATCATTTTTTATTTTACTTAAAACAGATGCTAGTTTCTTCTGTTTTTGTTCTTTTGAAATTATTCTTAAATATAAAGTTTTTTTAGCTTTTAATTAATTTATTTACCAATTCGGCAGCTTCGTGAAACTGAATGGCCGAATACACTTTTAAGCCCGATTCGTCGATTAATTTCTTGGCTAATTCAGCATTGGTACCTTGTAAGCGAACAATAATTGGCACTTCAATATTGCCCATGTTTTTATAAGCGTCTACGATGCCTTGCGCTACTCTGTCGCAGCGAACAATACCACCAAAAATATTCACCAAAATGGCCTTTACATTTTTATCCTTCAAAATAATTCTGAAAGCTTTTTCTACTCGCTCAGCATTTGCCGTACCACCCACATCCAAAAAGTTAGCCGGTTCGCCACCGCTTAATTTAATGATGTCCATGGTGGCCATTGCCAAACCGGCACCGTTTACCATACAGCCAACGTTGCCATCTAACTTCACATAATTTAATTCTGCCAATCTTGCTTCTACGTCTGTTGGATCTTCTTCTGTAATGTCGCGCATGGCTTCGTATTGCGGATGACGGAACAAACCGTTATCATCAAACGACACCTTGCTGTCAACAGCAATAATTTTATCGTCGCTGGTTTTTAAAACCGGATTAATTTCAAACAATGACGCATCAATTGATTCGTATGCTTTATACAACGAACTCACAAACTTCACCATCTCCTTAAATGCGTTGCCACTTAAACCTAAATTAAAGGCAATTTTTCTGGCTTGAAAAGCTTGTAAACCAACACGTGGATCAATCTCTTCTTTCCAAATTTTATCAGGCGTATGCTCTGCTACATGCTCAATGTCCATACCACCTTCTGTACTGTATACAATGGTGTTATGCCCTTTTGCTCTATCCAATAATACACTCATGTAAAACTCACGTGTTGCCGAAGCACCCGGATAATATACATCTTGTGCAATCAAAACCTTGCTCACCAATTTACCTTTAGCACTGGTTTGAGGGGTAATTAAATGCATGCCTAAAATTTGACTTGATTTTTCTTTCACCTCATCCAAATTTTTAGCCAATTTAACACCGCCGCCTTTGCCTCTGCCACCTGCGTGTATTTGTGCCTTCACAACAACCCAATCGCTGTTGTATTTGGTTTTTAATTCTTTTGCTGCTTCTACAGCTTCTTCGGGACTATGTGCAAGAATACCTTCTTGAATTGCTACGCCGAAACTTTTTAAGATGCTTTTACCTTGGTATTCGTGAATATTCATACAAAAAATTAGTGGTTCAAATGTAAGCTTTTATTTGCAATTGAAAAATGAATCAAAAAAAAACCCGGCCTAAAACCGGGTTTATTCATAATCATTAAAATCTATCTTGATAAGGTAATGGTACCTTTTTTCGTAAAGTCAGTGCCATCTTTTCCGGTGGCATTAATGAAGTAGAAATAGGTGCCATCAGGACAATCTTTACCGCTTGGATTTTTACCATCCCAAGAAATATTGCCGGTAGTACCTTCAATCACTTCAAAAATTAAACGACCCCAACGGTCAAAAATCGACATTGAAATTTTGGTTAAGCTGTTTGCCTTTAAAAAATAGATATCGTTAATGCCGTCACCGTTAGGTGTGAAAACATTTGGTACCTCTAAGTTTGAAGGAATATCAACAGTAATTACTTTGGTAACGCTATCGCGACAAGGTGCTTTGCTCATGATTACTTTTACCGTGTAAGTTCCCGGTAAATTGTAAAGCGCCGAGGCAGAGTTGCTGACAACAGCTGTGGTTGAAGTAGTACCCGGAGAAGCCGTAACAGAACTGGTACCGTTACCAAAATTCCAGAATGAAGTAACACCCGAACCTGTTCCTGAAGCAGATGTTGTATTGTTAAAGAAATCTACTTTTAAAGGCGCATAACCAGAATTAAGCGATAAATCCAATGCCCCAATAATGGTAGCAGGTTTTACTTGCACAGTTGCATTGGTTACACAACCGTTTCTACCATTAGTGGTTACCAAAGTATAAACACCAATTGACTTAGGAATATAACACGAGTTGGTATTTACTGATCCCGGCAATACGATTGGCGGTGTCCAACTGTATGTAAATGTACTTAAATCTGATTGTGTAGGGATGGTCATACACATTAAAGAAGTTAACGATTCAATCGGTCCACAATCAATTGTAAATCCTGGAAGTGAAGTCACCAATGGTTTTAAACGGTCATCAAAAATTGAAAGCACAGTCGTTGACACACAACCATTGTTTAAATCCTTCGCAGTCATGGTATATTCACCCACAACGCCTGCAGTATAACTTGAACTCAAACCCAATGTAACTTGTGGCGATGGACCATTCCATAAAAACCCTACAGCAGGTTGGCTCTTGTCGAAAAATGGATTCTTGATACCTGAAACACTGATATTGTTTAACACCAATGAGTTTTTTAGACAAGTTAAGAAGTTTGTCCCGCCGTTCTGCGGCGCCATTCGCGCTATAGGCGGCTCAACGTTATGGTAAACCGTATAGGTGGATGACGTACTACAGAAGTTGCCATTGTCGCGAAGGGTTAAGGTAAACGAAGCATTATTGGCAATTGTCATCGAAGGCGCTGTAATGCTTGATGTAACAGCCACGGTAGGTGTTGTTAAATTTTGTACAGGACTATTACCATAAGCCCAATTATAGGAAATGTTTGGCGTTTCAGAAACAGCTTGTAAAATAACCTTGGTGCTATCACAGGTTAACAAGCCGCATAACTTGCTTCCATTGTAAATTAAACCACCTCTTGGAAACAACACAGTATCCAATTTTGGAGCTACTGTATTTTGCAATATGGTCATTGGTGTTTTAATTTGACAGTTGCTACCCGCTTCAAAAGCAATTACTGTCCACTGACCTGCTGTTGTTAGAGTGGTTGAAGAAATACCTGAATATGGTCCTACCACATTTGGATTACCGCCCGGAGGAATAAAAGTAAAGGTTAAACCTGCACCCGGCGTACCGGCTTGTTGATTGGCGAAGGCTACTGTAGCAACACTTTTGGTGCCGCAACCAACTGTAAAGTTATCAGGACTAGACAATGTATACGTAGGGTACGAACCGGAGATGGTTACCGAAAAGTTTCTGCATGAACTACAACCGTTGGCATCATTGGTTAAACAGTAACTGTAGGTACCTTGAGGCCCTATTTGATAAAAAGCGAGCGGCAAATTCGACACCCAGCTTGTACCATTTGGGGTATTAATATGGTGCGAGAAGTTCACCGTAGGGCTCGTAGCCGTAAGCGTAACATCGGGCACTACCGCTGTTGTACAATTCAATGAAATATTTGAAGGGGTTAAAGCACCTACCGGAACAGTTGTATTCACAACAATGGCAATGGTTTTGGTGGTGGTACAACCTGAATTGGTGTTGGTTCCTACCACTGTTAGCGTTCCCGCATTATTGCTGTTAAGGTTAACAACCTGCAATGTACTAGGTGGCAAAGTAGTTGAGGTCCAAGTATAAGCCAAACCACCATTGTTAGCTGAAATGGTTAAAACCGGTACTGCACAAGTAATTGATTGGATTGAAGCCGCAGGGGTTAAAGTATACAAGGCAGGCGTAGGTGCTGAACTGATTGTAAAAGAAACAACTACCTGACAACCGCCGGCAGCAGTAACACTGGCTTGATAACTACCAGGACTAATAGAGCCAAAACAACTGTAATCGGTTGCCGCAGTAACACAATTTGGAACCACAGGAATGGTGGTGGTTAATGGCGGTGGCGGTGGTGCCCAAGTAACGGTGTAACTAGGAACAGGGTTGGCCGGACTAAAAGTTAAGTGAAAATTAAAACCTGCTGAAGTGCTGGTACAACTTGCTTGTGTATAGGTTGGCGCAACAATCGGCATTGGATTCACTGTAATGGTCATAACAAATGAATTGGTTGACGGCGTATACAAAGTGTATGTTGTAGTCACAGTAGGTGAAATCACAAAATTTCCGCTAGTAGCTGTAAATGCTACAGTTGGCGTACCAGGCGCTACCAGTGTTGAGTTGGCAACAGCAACAGGCGTAGCATGCAAAGTTGCTGAGGATCCAGAACAAATTGCTTGAGACTGAGAATAGATCTTAACGCTTACAAATAACAAAAAGAGTGAAAGAAATTTTTTCATAATAGATTATATCAAGATTCAAATATACAAATAGTCCACTAAAAATCAACATCGAAAAAAAAATCCGACAATGTTTGTCGGATTTTTTTTGATTTGACAAATTTAGATCTTATCTAAACAAACTTAAATTACCTTTTTGGTCATAATCCTTACCATCTTTACCCTTGGCTTTGATGATGTAGAAATAAGTTCCATCAGGTGAATCTTTGCCTGAAGCGTTTTTACCGTCCCATGAAATATTTCCGGTGGTAGAACCTTCAGTTTTAAACACCAAACGGCCCCAACGATCGTAAATGTAAGCATCGATGGTTTCTAAGCTGGCTGTTTTTAAGAAGAAGAAATCGTTAACACCATCACCATTTGGCGTAAACACATTAGGAATATTGAATACAGATGCTACTTCAACATTGATTTTCTTAATCACTGAATCAAGACATGAACCTTTATTTACATAAATTTTTACGTTATAAGTACCCGGTAAAGTAAACAAGGCGCTGGCCGAAATACTTGCCGATTTGGTGGTTAAATCGGTGCCGTTTGCAAAATTCCAAACACTAACAATACCTAGATTATCATTCGAGGTTTTGGAGTTATTTGTAAAATTCACAGTGAGTGGGGCAAAACCGGTCACTTGATCGGCATCAATTTGGGCCGTTAAAGTGCCGTTGTACACATTCACAAAAGTAGTGGTGGCACAACCGTTGTTACGATCAGTTATGGTTACAAAATATTTACCGATTGCTTGTGCAATAAAGGTTTGCAAAGTATTGCTGCTGGCAGCAGGTGCACCTTCAGGTCTTGCCCATGAATAACCTGCAGAAGTAACCTTGGTGTTTGCTGTTAAAGATACTGATGTGGCGCCGCACTCTAAATATCTTGTGGTATCGGCTTTGGTTTTATCATTCGCAACATAATTTGGATTAGGAATTCTAGCGTCAGGCGGTGTAGTATTATCTATCACATTGAATGTTGTTGTTGAAATACAACCGTTACCCAAATCTTTTACTTCTAAGGTATAAAGACCCGGTACTGCCGCAGTGTATGAAGAACTTAATTTTAAATCAATTTGCGGACTAGGACCTGACCACTTGTTACCAATGGCCACCCCGTTAGGGAAGATAGAGCCTGTAGGAATGGTTGATTTACTGGTGTTGTTCAACACAATACTTCTATCAATACAAGAAATTTCAGCCTTACTGGTTTGAGGAGAAATACTCGCTGTTGGTGCATACAAACATTGGTACATGTTTACCGTTCTGGTAGAAGTACAAAGGTTATTGTTATCCGTCATTACAAGGGTGTAAGTGCCCAAAGAGGCATTGTTTGGTGTAGCGGTTTTGGTAACCACCACCACAGTGCCCGTTGCCAAGTTAACGGTACCGTTGTAAGTCCACACATAACTAACTGAAGGAGTAGAACTAATCCCTTCAAGGGTTATTGAAGGTGTAGTACAATCCAATATATTTCTAGGTACAATTACGGTATCAACATGCGGGCCAACCTTGTTATCAAGCACGGTGATTGGTAAGATTGATTTACAACCGCTACCGTTATCGCTGGCCACCATGGTGTAAACACCTGCAGAATTAACCGAGAAGCTAGAATTTGCGTTTAATGTATAAGTGGTAGGAACAGGCGTAGTACCGCTTAACATGGTAAAACTCACCGGGGCACCGCTACCACTTTGTTGGTTGGCAAAGTTAAGAATGGCCGTGCTCTTGGTAGAACAACCCAAAGTAAAGTTTTGCGGACTCAAAATGTTAAAGGTTGGGAAAGTTTGGTTGGATGTAACTGAGAAAATTCGTTGTGTTAAACATCCATTGTCGGTATTGGTTACCCAAACCGAGAAAGTACCAGTTGTTCCAGGCATATAAGTATAACTTGTGCCCGAGGCAGACAAGGTACCGTTGAATGGATTGGTAATTAAAATCGAGGAGTTTACGGTAGGATTGCTTACCGATATCACCACCGGCTGACTAGAGGTAGAACCCGATGCACAAGTGATTAATATATTAGAAGGCGTTACCGCGGCCACAGGCGTTGTGGTATTCACATAAACCGAAATGGTGCGTGTGGTACCGCAATTGGTAACAGGGTCTAAAGCGGTTACAGTATAATTACCGGCCATAGTGGCGGTAATGGCTGCAATAGCTCCTGTAAATGAACTATTGCTACTTTGCCATGTATAACTTAAACTGCCGTTTTGATATGAATAACTACTCACCGCATTTACATTCACAATGGGTGATGCACAAGTAACACTTTGCGATCCAAAATTAGTGAAAGTGAAGGTAGGCGTTGGTGGTGCCGGATACACATTGGCGGTAACCGTTACCTTACAACCTACATTATCCTGCGTGGAAACCGTAGTAACCACAGGCGTGAGCCCGGATGGTAAAGTATAGGTAACCGTTGTGCTTTGACTATTACTGCTGTTTGGCACAGGGTACCATGTTAAGCTAGGTGCGCTCGGCAATGAACCGGCAGGAACCACATTGATGGTGGCTTGTGTGCCACCGCATTGTGCTTGCACTGAAGTAATATTTAATGCAGGTGCAGGGGTAATGGTACTTTGTACTACGCGTGAAATACCGCAAGAAGCACCCGGAGCAGCCATACTAACAGTATAAAGTGCAGAGATGCTGGTGGTATAACATTGGTTGGTAAAAGAAGGTGTTGCATAATTTAAAGGTACGTTTGGTCCTGCCCATGAATACAAGCCCATACCTGCAGGCGCACAAATGGTAGCACCGGCTACACCGCAAGTAGGCACCGTAACTGTACCTGAACCGGCTGCATAAGGTAAGCCGTTACCATAAATGGTTAAAGGACCACATTGCGCATCAAAATATACGTAACCGTAGTGACCGCCACCAGTACAATCAGAAGCAACAATTTGAATGGTGATGCTTTGACCAATGTATGGGGTTAAATCCATTGAAGCAATTTGCCATTTATTAAAAATTGGTGAGCTACCGCTAACGCTGGCAGGTGAACAAGTGTTTTGATTTAAAAATGTAACATTGGTATTGGTGTTGGTACAAGCCGAACTTAAAGCTGAAGCAGAGAAAGTAGGACAAGGAATTTGGTTACCATTGTTGTATAATTTAATGCTAAAAGCACCGGCATCACAACAACCGTGACCCGGATAAAATACCGAAATAAAAGCGAATTGAAATAAAGCAGTGGCCGGTGTGATGGCAAATGTTTTAGATAATTTGTGAATACTGTAATCGTTATTGGCATCATTAATACGAATAAAGCTACTACCATACATGCCATTGGGAATTTGAGGATTTGCTGCATCAGCAGCGGCACCACCGGCTGTAGAACCGAATACAGAGTAAATTGGATAACATGAACCAATAACAGGATCAACATAACCTGTAGGCACATTAAAAACCACTGCAGCAGTAGGGTTATTTGCACAACAGCCCAACAAGTTACAAGAGTTCCAACCGGTACCACTGGTGTTACCTGAATTTGAACCCATGTCAACCGTCCAACCCATGATGGCATTGCTGGTGGTTAAAGAGGTAGTGGTGGTGGTTGCTTCAAAATCTTCGTTCACACAAGCTGCTAATACAGCACCTTTGTTGGCGGCAGACGGTACATTTACCGCATTGAAATCAACCGCTGAAGGTCTTACCAAATTGTATTTATTGTTAATGTACTCCCTTTTAAGACGATACATTCTAACCGGAAATTCTTGACCAAGAAATCCTTCAGAAATGGCTGAAGCCCTTGCTGCATCATCGTCAAAACCCTTTAAAGAATCGGGATCAATACTTTGATAAACATAAGAAGGCACTGTAAACCTTCTGGCTTCTTGATAATTTTGGGCCTTGCTTAGGGAAGTGAATCCTAAAATAAACAAAACCAATGCTGCGATAAGCGTATTCCTTTTTTTCATGGTACTATATTGTTATGCGTTCAAAAATAATGTTTTAAATGCTTTTATCAAACTATACAATTACTGTGCCAAAAAAATAAAATTTGTTAAAAAACATCAGAATTTCTGCATTAAATTAATTCATTTACCTTTGGCCTTATACATTTTTTTATGAAATTACTCGACCAAAAAGTTAGCTTAATAACGGGTGCCACCCGTGGTATTGGCAGAGGCATTGCCATTAGTTTTGCCAAACAAGGCAGCCACATTGCTTTTACATATGTTAGTTCCGACGATAAAGCCTTGGCTTTGGTGGCTGAACTCGAAGCTTTCGGCATCAAAGCCAAAGCCTACAAAAGTGATGCCGGTAATTACAAAGCCGCCGAAGATTTGGTAAATGCGATTGTGGCCGATTTCGGTACCATTGATGTGTTGATTAACAATGCCGGTATTACCCGCGATACCTTGCTGATGCGCATGAGCGAGCAGCAATGGGACGAAGTGATGAATGCAAATTTAAAGTCGGTTTTTAATTTAACCAAAGCGGCACAAAGACCCATGTTAAAGGCCAAAAAAGGCTCAATTATTAACATGAGCTCCGTGGTGGGCGTAAAAGGCAACGCCGGTCAAAGTAACTATGCCGCCTCAAAAGCAGGCATTATTGGCTTTACCAAATCGGTAGCACTCGAATTGGGTTCAAGAAATATTCGTTGCAATGCCATAGCCCCGGGTTTTATTGAAACCGAAATGACCGCAGCCCTAGACGAGAAAGTAATTCAACAATGGCGCGACAGCATTCCGCTTAAAAGGGGCGGCAGCACTGATGATGTGGCCAACTTGGCTTTGTTTTTAGCCAGCGACATGAGCGCTTACATAACCGGACAATGCATTAATGTATGCGGCGGCATGCTAACCTAAATTAGCGTATCTTTAATTTCATTCTATCAATTTGCCTTCAAAACTAATATTTCAGAGTTCTTGGTTGTTTGTGCTTGCATGCATTCTTATTGCAGCAGCAGCAAGTGTTTTATTGTATTACCGCAATAAAAAAACAAACGAAACACCCAAAAGCATCATCCTGGTTTTGGCCGTCTGTCGTTTCATCAGCATTTTTTTAATTTCAATTTTGTTACTGAGCATTTTATTGCGACGCTATAAAAATGAAACTGAAAAACCCATCATTTTAATGGCCTTGGATAATTCGACTTCCATTGTTTCGGGATCCGACAGCAACCAATGGCGACAAAATATTCCGCTTGCCATTCAATCTTTGGAAAATGACATTGGTAATCAATTTCAATTGCGTTTTATACAATTTGGCAAAGCAGCTAAAACAAGCGATGACAATTTAAATTTTACAGAAAAAGAAAGTGATTTCGACAATCTTTTTAATGAAATAGAAAACAATTATGCCAATCAAAACATTGGGGCCATGGTGTTGTTGAGCGACGGCATTTACAACAAAGGCGCCAATCCCAATAATTCAATTTCAAAAATAAAATTCCCCATTTACACCATTGGTGTTGGTGACACAACGCAGTATAAAGATTTAATGATTCAAAAAATTGAACACAATGAAGTGGCTTATTTGGGTGATAATTTTTTGGTTGAAGTGCTGGTGTCGGCTAAAAAAATAAATACGGCGAATGCTGTTTTAAGCCTCAAACATCAAAATAAAATCATCCAAACAAAGTCCTTCAGCATTGGTATCGATAATTATTTAAGCACCTTTTCATTTACCCTTAGCGCCGAGGAAAAGGGCCTGCAACAATACAATGCACAATTGAGTGTAATTGATGGCGAAAAAAACATCAGCAATAATTCTCAAAATTTTGTGATTGATGTAATTGACAATAAGGAAAAAATTGCCTTGGTGAGTCATGCCCCCCACCCTGATATTGCTGCACTTAAAGAAAGCATAGAGAGCAAAAGCAATTACAGTTTGGTGTGTTTTAACGATGGGCGTTTGAATACTCCCGCCAAATCATTTGCCTTGGTGATTATAGAAGGATATCAAAATAACCAAGTGGCTTTAATCAATGAATGCAAAAATAGCGGCACACCTTTTTGGATTATTAATCCTGAGTCGAGCGACAATTTGCCCGGCATGAAACTCAATGTTTCGCCAACCAGGATGAATGAAAACGAATGTTATGTAGATGAGAATTTTAATTTATTCGGCATTAGTAAAGAATTAAAAAACTTTATCAAAGAGGCACCTGCACTTAAAACTTATTTTGGCAGATACACCACTTTTAATGCAGCTTCTGTTTTTATCAAACAAAAAATCGGACAAATAGAAACCGAAAATCCGGTTTTAATTTTCAGCGAATACAACGATTGTAAATGTGCCTGTTTTATGGGCGATGGCTTGTGGAAATGGAAAATGCGCAACTTTGCCGACAAGGGCAACCATGACTTGTTTAATGAGTTAATTGGTAAAACGGTGCAATATTTGAGTGTTAAGAAGGACAAAAGTTTTTTTAGGTTGCGCTTACCTAATCAAGTAAATGAAAATGAAAGTGTAGAAATAGAAGCCGAACTTTATAATCAGACTTATGAATTGGTGAATGAGGCAGAAGTGCATTTTAAATTATTGGATGAAGAAAATCACGAATTCAATTACACCTTGAGTAAAAACAAAATGGCCTATGGTTTAAATATTGGCATCTTAAAGCCGGGTGAATACCGTTACCAAGCCGATGTAAAAGACAACAACAATTTATACACCAAACAAGGCAAAATAATGGTGAAGGCGGTTGTTTTAGAGAAAATGAATTTGGTGGCGAACCATGCATTGCTGAGAGAACTGGCATTAAAATCGACCGGTCAATTTTATTATCTCAATCAGGTAAAAAATTTAAAGGAAACCATTTTGAAAAACGAAAACATTAAACCCATTACCTATTCGGAAATTGAAGAAAGTTATTTGCTTGACAACAAATGGCTGTTTTTGGTGATTTTGCTATTTTTCAGTTTAGAATGGTTTTTAAGAAAAAGATACCTGCTGATTTAATACAACATGAAAAAAATCATATTCTCATTTATTTGTTTGCTGCTATTTTGCGGATGCGAGCGTTCGAAAGAATTAAAAGCCTTGCCAAGTATTAACACCTTAAACGTGAAAGACCGATTTACAGTGATATTACCCGAAGACCATCGTAACGGCTATACATGG
>CANGGP010000064.1 GCA_947453445.1 Sphingobacteriaceae bacterium | reverse complement strand
CCGTTAAGGTCTTTAAACTTGAGTTTGTACACGTAAGTTTCTTGTTTAAGTGCTGTAATACCCAAGTTGTATTGTGTTCCATCCCAAGCCTTATTAGGGTCGTTGCTGGTGAACATTTTGGCGCCCCAACGGTCGAATATTTCGAGCTCATAGCTGCTTGCATCAAGGCCGTAGGGCGAAAACACAGGTCGGAAGTAATCGTTGATACCATCGCCATTTGGCGTGAATGAATTTGGAATAAAGACATTAAAATCGTTTTTCACTTCAATAATTTTACTCATTTCATCCTTACAACCATTGATGGATGTGGCCGAAAGTGTTACCCTGTACAAGCCCACTTGTGGCAATGTGAGCTTTGGATTAATTTCATATAACTTGCTATAGCCTGTTACAGTCCATTGATACAAATTGGTGTTAAGCCCCGAACTTAAATTGTTGAGATACACCTCAGGATTAGCGGTGGTAATTACATCAGGCTCATAAATAAAATTGGCCTTGGGATTCTCAAACACAGTCACCGGCGGGTATAACAAAGCTTGTGTAGAACAACCCTTGTCGCTTACATAATTGGCTGACAATGTATACACCCCTGCGGTGGTAAAAGTGTGGTTGATTTTTAAACCATTGATGGCCTGAGAACCATCACCAATGTTCCAATAGCCATAACCGTTAAGGCTTTGCAAATTGATTGTTTTCATTTCAAAACTTAAAGGCACAGGGGCACAAGAGTTGGTGTTATTGCCGCGAATCAAAGTAATGGTAGGGGTTTCATTAACGCTTACATTAATGGTTTTGGTATCAGGACAAAGGCTGGCATCGGGACTTGAAAAAGTTTGGTAGGTAACAACATTGTCGCCCAAATTGGCTTTGGCAGGATTAAACATGCTGCTGCCCGGGTCAATGGCCGGAAAGGCATTCCAATTACCACCGGTATTTTCAACATAAGTGAACATGTTTACCGGGGCATCACCCTGGCAAAAATTAAGCTTTTGTGAAGTGGCAAAATTAGCAGAGATAAATTTTTCGACATTAATGGTGGCTTGGGTAAAAGCAATACAAGGCCCCGAAGAAATACTGTAACTAACAATGTTATTACCAATTACCGCAAAAGCAGGATTAAATAAACCTTTCGTGGAAACCGCATTGGTATTGGCTCCGGCAAAAATACCACCCACCGGACTCACCAATAATTGTTGCATCGGGGTGTTGTTACAATACGGCCCGGCCGGATTAATAACAGGGGTACTCAAAGAAAATACATTCACCGCTACAGTTGAGTGATCAGGACATAAACCACTCGGTATTGAGGAAGTGCTGTAGCTGAGCACAAAGTTTCCTGCCCCACTCATGGCAGGGTAAAAATTACTGCCCGTTACCCCAATGCCACCCCAAGTACCCGAACCGTTTAAAGTAATGGGTAGCAGGTTAAAGCCCGAGTTGCTGTTACATTGATCAGGAATTTTATTAATAATGGCCGACGACACAAAGGCCTCGATGTTGATGAATTTGGTTTGTTGGGCATTACAAGTACTGGTACCGGTAACATATTGCACAGGGTTGCTGCCAATACTGGCCAAGGAAGGCGAGAAAAGCCCGCTAGGACTCAAATAAGGCATGGCCGTCCATGAGCCGGTATTCGGACTCACGCTCATTTGCACAGGCGCAGCTTTGTTACAGTATGGTCCTACCATGGTAATAGAAGGCACCACAGGATTAAGCACCGAAACAGCAATGGTACTCACATCCGGACAAAGCGTAGGGTCGGGCGAAGACAAGGTGTTGTAAGTTAAAACATAAGTGCCCGTGGGTAAACCCAAAGGATTAAAAGAATAAGTACTCACCACATTGGGGCCCGTCCAGGTACCCTGCACCGAACTTTGTACAATGCTCATGAGGTTAACAGGCCTGCTGCTCACACACAAATTGGGCATGGTGCCGGTAAGGGCCGCGGTATTAAAGCGCGACACATTAAAGTTGGCGGTAGAAGTGGCCACACAAGTACCGATACCGGCGGTGTAGGCTACCATGTTATTGGGTATGGCACAAGAAGAAGGTGTAAGAATACCCGTTGATGTAACCCCTGACACCACCGACCAAACACCACCCGAAGGGGTAGCAGTTAGCACGCTTTGTGGATCGGTATTACAAAAGGGTTTAATGGGCCTGATAAGTGGTGTTGGCGGATTAAACACCGAAACCACTAAAACTGTGGAAGTAGGACAAACTGTAGCTTCATTGGTAGAGAAAGTATTATAAACCAAGCTATAGTTACCTGTAGCAAGAGTGGTAGGTGTAAAAGTATTAAAAGTATTTAGGGTAACATTAGGCCCTGACCAATTTCCATTCACAGTGCTCTGCACCAAGGTCATAAGGTTTACCGAAGGATCTTGCACACATTGCAGCGAAAGCGAGCCGGTTAAAGCGGCCGTATTAAATTGCGACACCGAAATGGTGCCGGTGTTATTGACAATACAAGTACCAATGCTGATAGAATACATCACCGTATTAGTCGTAATGTTGGCAAGGGCAGGGTTAAATAAACCACCCGGTGTAACGGCATTGTTGCCAACCCCGGTCCAGGTGCCGCTAGGCGGACTAGCCGTTAAGGTAACCGGAGAAAAAATATCGCAAAGCGGCGCCGGCATGGTAAGCGATGGCGTTAAAGGATTATTGATGGTGATGCCAATGGTTTTGGTAACCGGACAACTTAAAAGTGTTGATGAAATAGTAACACTATATGGTATTGTTGCCAAGTTAACGTTCGACGGCAATAGAGGCGGGTAAATGGCTGTGTTTTGAGAAAAGGGCGAAAACACCCCTCCACCGGATAATGGCAACCAATTAAAACTAAAATTGCTAGGATTGCTCCCGAACGCTAGATTAGCGCTAAGAGTCACGGAACCACCTTGACAAATGGTAGCACTGGCAGGACTGATGGTAAATGCCGGATAACCAACCACAACAAGCGCCATGGTTTTTGTATCAGGACAAATGCCGTTGGTGGCATACACAGTGTAGGTTCCCGACATGGTGGGCTGTGCATTGGCCAAAACACCTGTTGAGTTGGCATTGCTATAACCGCCGGGACCCGTCCACGTAAAGGTAACCCCGCTGGAATAATTCGATACAGCACTCATGGTGGCTGATTGCCCGGCACAAATAAGCGAAGGGGTTAAGTAAGAAGTAATGACCACAGGCCCTGTATTGGAAGGCACCCCGCCAATAATGATATTATAATCCTCGGTTTCGCCAAAACCAAATGATCCGCATGGAGAAATACCTGCACCGGGTGTTGCGTAAGCACATCGAACCCGCATGCGATAAGTGCCATTGGCAACATTGGGAACAACAAAGGTAATGGTGGTGTTGGTTGCAGCTGCAGGAACACCGGCCGTTCCGCCCATATATTCAGAGGGCACATTAAAAACATTATCCTGATTCCAATCCACCCAAATGGCAAAGCCTTGCTGATAAGTGTTTCCCGAACGCATGGTGCAAACAATGGTTTGACCCGGTGTCGCAGCTAAATAGTGCTGACAAAAATTAACGTAGTTTACTGTGCTCGTCCCCAAAGTCCCTGCATTACAGCCCGAACCAATGTTGTTGATATTTGTGTTGGCCCCAGAAGTGCTAAAATCTTGAATAAAATCATTAATAAAATTTCCCGGCGCATTCGAAGTGCCAGTTTGCGCACAAGGCTGATTGCTGTATAAACCCAAACAGTATGGTGCAGAGTTATTCGTCTGCGCCGAAACAGCAGCCGATAAGCCAAAAATGCTAATCAATAAAATAAATATGCGAACAATTTGTTTCACAATACTTGATTAGGGTTTGTAAATTAATTTGTTATTCGGTAATAATACCAATACATCCTTAAAGCCCGGCAAAAGCACAATGGCTTCTTCGTTTTCTTTTCTGTTCGACTCAAAACGGGTAATGTCAATGGCCCCCTCATCCAATGTGATGCCTTCAGTTGAATAATTTCTCAAAACATAAAACGATTCGCAGTAGTACCACAATTCTTTAAAGTATAACAAGCGATTGTTTTTTTTCCAGGTTTCAATATTTTCAATGCCGCCATAGCGCACAGCAAGATAGGGTAGAAACTTTTTTTCCTTTTCAGGATTCGGCTTCATTAAATCCACATTCAAGCCATTGTTTTGCGAAGTGGCAAAACCAAAACTTAAACAGCAAATCAATATAAGGACGAGTTGTTTCATCAATCAAACAAAAATACTAAAATTCACCGCGAAAACACTTTTTTTCAATCAATGGAATAGGCCATTTACTCATTAAAAAACGAGCCATTTATCCAAGCTAAAGTCCCTGATGGCATTATTTAGGAGGCTCCATTACCGAAGCGCATTTTTTGCAAGTTCTGAGCTCCACACTTTCGTAAAAGCGCTTAAATTCCCCCTGAAATTGGGTGGTTATATCACTTAACTCAAAATAAACCTCATGTAATTTGTGATTGCAAGATTCACAAAACCACAATAATCCATCCTTTTCATGGTTTTTCTTTTTATGCTCAACCACCAAACCCACCGTATTGGCAAAACGCCTTGGATTATGCGGCACCTTGGCCGGTAATAAAAAGATATCACCCTCTTTAATGGGCACCTCAACAGCTTTGCCATTGTCTTGAATGGTCACAACAATGTCACCCTCCAATTGGTAAAAAAATTCTTCGCCTTCATTGTAATGAAAGTCTTTGCGCGCATTTGGTCCGCCAACAACCATCACAATAAAATCGGTGTCTTTATAAACCACTTTGTTGTTCACAGGTGGTTTTAGTAAATGACGGTTTTCGTCAATCCACTTTTTAAAATTAAAAGGAGGTGTAATCATAAGGTTAAAATTAACTGAAATATGTCAAAATTCAAATTTACAATCTCAATCCGAACAAGTTGCAAAAACTCAAGCAAGTAGTTTTTTTGCCATCAAATGTTCGGCAATCTGCACGGCATTGGTGGCCGCACCCTTACGCAAATTATCCGATACAATCCAACAATTCAAAGTTTTGTCCTGCGATTCATCCCTGCGTATCCTACCCACAAACACCGCATCTTTATTGTGCGCATGCATCGGCATCGGATAAATTTGATTGGCCAAATCATCCTCCACCACAACCCCGGCACTATTTTTTAACAACGACAAAACGTCTGCAATATTAAAATCATTTTCAAATTCAACATTCACACTTTCACTATGCCCGCCCATTACCGGAATTCTAACGGTTGTGGCTGTTACGCGTATACTTTCGTCACCCATAATTTTACGCGTTTCATTCACCATCTTCATCTCTTCCTTGGTATAACCATTGTCGGTAAATACATCTATTTGCGGAATCGCATTTAAATCAATTTTGTATTTGTAGGCCATTTCATCACTGGTGCCATGCAAACGCTCGTTCATCAATTGATTCACGGCCTTTACACCTGTACCGGTTACACTTTGATAAGTAGAAACCACAATGCGTTTAATCTTGTATTTTAAGTGTAAAGGATTCAAAGCCACCACCATTTGTATGGTTGAACAATTTGGATTGGCAATAATTTTATCTTCTTTGCCCAATACACTTGCATTCACTTCAGGCACCACCAATTTTTTTGTGACATCCATGCGCCAAGCCGATGAGTTATCAATCACCGTAATGCCTGCCGCGGCAAATTTTGGTGCCCATTCCAACGACGTACTGCCACCTGCCGAAAACAAAGCGATTTGCGGCTTCGCATCAATGGCGGTCTGCATCGATACCACCGCATAATTATTTCCTTTAAATGTAATGGTCTTACCAACCGATTTCTCCGAAGCAACAGGTAATAATTCTGTGACAGGAAAATTTCTTTCCGCCAATACTTCTAACATTTTTGTCCCCACAAGTCCCGTGGCGCCTACAACTGCAATTTTCATTTATTTATTTTTGCTGCAAAATTAATTTAAAATTTGAGTTTTAGCCACGAATTCCACGAATTAACACGAATGATTTTTATTGAATTCGAATTTAATGCTTGTCAAAAAAAGTGAAGAATTTATCTTTGCGTGCTTTGCTTCTTTGCGCGAAACTTTCTATTCTTCGCTTATCCAATTAAATTATAGTGTTGTAAAAATTCGTTGCGAACCAATCTTGAATTTTTTTGGCGCAATAAATTTATCTTTCCTCTTCACTAATCCCGCCACCTTCAACCATATAAACCCCATCGGGTTTTATCAGCACCTTTCTATGTCGATACAAAATACCAATGGCTTTTTTAAAAGTGGCCTTACTCATGTTTAAGCGTTTTGTAATTTCATCCGGACTACTCTTATCGTGTAAATCCAAAAACCCGTCATGTTTTTCTAAATATTCCTGTACAATTTCTGTGGCACTCAATACATTTTTAAAACCTGTTTTTTGCAGACTCACATCAATCAAACCATCTTCACGAATGGTTTTAATATAAGCCGTTAATTCATCACCAATAAAAATATCTTGAAACACATCATTGTGGTATATCAATCCCTTGTGTTGTCCGTTAATAATGCAACTAAAGCCCAATGGCGATTCTTCATAAATCAACACTTCCACCTCTGCGCCGCCTTCCAATTTTAAATCATCATTCGAAATAAACTTGTCAATCTTGCTCGATGCAACAATACGCTGACTCACACGATCAACATAAACATAAACCACATAATAGCGCTCGCGTTCAAACTCTTTTTTCTGCTCACCAAAAGGCACAAACAAATCTTTTTCCAAGCCCCAATCTAAAAAGGCCCCGGCATCGGTTACATCACGTACACGTAAAAAAGCAAAATCATTTAATTTGGCAATGGGTGTTCTGGTACTTGCAATCAATCGGCTTTCACCATCGGTATAAACAAAAACCTCAAGTTTTGTATGCAACTTGTATTGCCCCTCCAACCGCGATTTTGGCAACAACACTTCATTTCCTTCTGCATCACTCAAAAACAATCCTGCATCATTTTCACGTATAATCTTTAATGTTTGTGTTTTTCCAATTTCTATCATGGCCTAATTTTAAAGCTGTAAAGGTACTTTAATTCAAGTCAAATTGCTTAATTTTTTGGGCGCATCCCATGAAGTAAAAAAACCTAAAAATCTCTGGAAGTTTTTATACTTCATGGGTCGGGCTGTCACTACTCGCTTTTTTTTGCGAAAAAGAGACCGCAAAAAAAGAGCTCAAACATGCCTATCGGCCCGTTCCATCCCTTGCGCAAAACCGATATTTTAACATCCACAACAGCTTTTTCAATAAAATTTTAAGTCTTAAATCATTCGGATAGACTACTTTTGTCGCTTCCATGAAAAAACCACTCAAATCCTGGCTAATTTTAATTTTCCTCTCTTTGGTTTGGGGCAGTTCATTTATATTAATGAAACGCGGCATGCTGGCCTTTAGCAGCCAAGAAGTGGCCGCCTTGCGCATCAGCATTGCGTTTTTGGTTTTATCTCCTTTGCTCATCAAGCATTATAAAATCGAATGGAAAAAATATTTTTTAGGTCTTTTTTTAATGGGTGTTTTTGGCAACCTCATCCCGGCCTTTTTATTCACCAAGTCCGAAACCGAAATCAGTAGCAGCCTAGCCGGTATGCTCAACGCCTTAACCCCCCTATTCGCCATCATTGTAGGGGCCATTTGGCTCAAAAACAAACCGAGTCTCAAACAAATTACAGGCATTATTTTTGGTTTTATTGCCGCCGCTTGTTTGCTTTTATTCGACAGCGCCGCCGATGTCTTCAAAAATGTGAGCTACGGTTTTTTGGTGGTCATTGCCACCGTTTGTTATGCCATCAGCGTGAATAGCATTAAAAAATTTCTGGGCGGACTCGGCTCGGTGCAAGCCACCGTGTTGGCTTTTAGCATCACCGGGCCCATGGCCCTTGTGTATTTATTTAGTTCCACCAATTTTGTTGAACACCTCCAAACCAATCCCCAAGCCTATAGTTCATTGGCTTATATAAGTGTATTGGCCATTGTGGGCACTGCTTTATCGGTAATTCTGTACAATGTTTTGATTAAATCTTCGGGTGTTATCTTCGCCAGCAGCTGTACCTATCTAATACCCGTAGTGGCCATTTTATGGGGTTTAATCGACGGCGAAAGTGTTAATTTGATTCAAATTTTAAGCATCGTGGCCATTATTTGGAGTGTTTATTTGATCAACCGCGATTAAATTTTGCTGGTTTCAGTTAATTGAGTATATTTGCGTCCCTTTTTAGGGATTTATAAACAATTTAAAAACTAACCAGCATGTACGCAATCGTAGAAATAGCCGGGCAACAATTTAAAGTGGAACGTGGAAACAAAGTTTACGTTCACCGCCTTGAGGCTAACGAGGGTGCTAACATTGAGTTTGACCAAGTTTTGTTATTAGACAAAGATGGCAAAGTTACTGTTGGTAATCCTACCGTGGATGGCGCTAAAGTAGCAGCCACCGTAATCAGTCACTTAAAAGGTGATAAAGTAATTGTATTCAAAAAGAAACGCCGTAAAGGTTATCAAAAATGGAACAATCACCGTCAAAGCTTTACACAAATCTTAATTCAAGGTGTGTTGGCCAAAGGTGATAAATTACAAGAAACTTTAACCGCCGAGAAAAAAGTGCGCACCCAAGGCTTTAAACCTAAAGCCGCTGTGGTAGAAGCACCTAAAGCAGAAGTGGTAGCTGAAGTAAAAAAAGCACCGGCAAAAAAAGCAGCGCCTAAAAAAGCAGCCGCTAAAAAAGCCACAACAAAGAAAAAAGAAGATTAATTAAAATGATGAATGCAAAATGCTAAATTTTAAATGGCATTAGCAAATTCAACATTCAACATTCAACATTTAAAATTTAAATAAATGGCACACAAAAAAGGCGCGGGTTCATCTGACAACGGCCGCGAATCACACAGTAAGCGCTTAGGCGTGAAAATATTTGGCGGTCAAGCTTGCATTGCCGGTAATATTATCGTTCGTCAACGTGGTACCAAACACAACCCGGGTGAAAACGTGGGTATTGGTAAAGACCACACTCTTTATGCTCTTGTAGACGGTAAAGTTGTTTTCAAAAAGAAAAAAGACGATCGTTCATACGTTTCTGTAGTTCCTACGGAAGCTTAATTGGTTTTTATATCACACAAAAAGCCCTCCGAAAAAAACGGAGGGCTTTTTCAGTTTTTACAAACCGCTAATACACACATAAAATTCTCTTTAATGCAAGAGAAGCCTTAAATTTGTTTTTATAAAAGAACCACCTATGTTGCAATTAAATTACATCCGCGATAATAAAGACGAAGTGATTAACCGCTTAAACGTCAAAAATTTTAAAGATGCCCAAACAGTTATTGAAGGGGTTATTAGCCTCGATAATAACCGCAAAGCAAGCCAAAAACAAGCCGACGATTGTAAAGCCGAAGCAAATAACTTGGCCAAACAAATTGGCGACTTGATGAAAAGCGGCAAACGCGAAGAAGCAGAAGTGATGAAAGCACGCACCGCCGAATTAAAAGGGATGGAAAAATCTTTGGATGATAAACTAAAAAGCATTGAACAAGAAATTTATCAGGTTTTGGTAACGGTTCCTAATTTGCCGCATGCTTCTGTGCCAAAAGGAAAAAGTCCTGAAGACAATGAAGTGGTGCTTCAAAAAGGTGAAATTCCAACATTACACGAAAACGCCAAACCGCATTGGGAACTTACAAGCCAATACAACATCATTGATTTTGAATTGGGTGTTAAATTAACAGGCGCCGGTTTCCCTGTATACAGAGGTAAAGGCGCCCGATTGCAAAGAGCCCTCATTAATTTTTTTCTCGACCGAGCCACCGCAAAAGGTTACCACGAGGTACAACCACCCATTGTGGTGAACGAAGACAGTGGTTACGGCACCGGCCAATTGCCGGATAAAGAAGGACAAATGTACCATGTTGGTGTCGATAATTTGTACTTGATTCCAACGGCCGAAGTGCCCATTACCAATATTTACCGCGATGTAATTTTAAAAGAAAGTGATTTCCCGATTCAAAATTGTGGTTACACACCTTGTTTTAGAAGAGAAGCAGGCAGTTATGGCAAAGATGTACGTGGCTTAAACCGCTTACACCAATTTGATAAAGTGGAGTTGGTGCAAATTGCACACCCAACAAAAAGTTACGAAATTCTCGAAGAAATGCGCAACTACGTGGCAGGATTATTGGAAGAGTTAGAATTACCATATCGCGTATTGCGTTTGTGCGGAGGCGATATGAGTTTTGCCAGCGCATTAACCTACGACTTAGAAGTATGGAGTGCCGCACAAAAACGCTGGCTCGAAGTTAGCAGCGTCAGTAATTTCGAAACTTTTCAAACCAACCGATTAAAATGCCGTTACCGCGATGAGAAAGGCAAAACACAATTGGCGCACAGCTTAAATGGCAGCGCCTTAGCCCTTCCGCGCATTGTGGCATCATTGCTCGAAAATAACCAAACCGAACAAGGCATCAAAATACCGAAAGCCCTGGTGCCTTATTGTGGTTTTGATATCATCAATTAATGAAACAAGCGGCTAAAATTTTATCGGCGCTGCTGCTCATTTTTTTATCACAGGCTTGTGGTTTAAATGATTTTGCCAAACAACAAATCAAAACAATCGACAGCCTTGGAGGCGCCGTAAATACCGCCATTCAAACATTACAAAAAACCGATACAAGCAACTTAAGCAATTTGCTGCATAGCTATCAAATTTATGCGCAGTTTATCAATACCAAACTCAACGATACATTGTCGAAGTCTGACGCCCTCGAAGTAAAAGGCTTTTTTGAAAGTGGAGAATCATTGCTGACCTTTGAATCAAACAAAAACAAATTGTTGCAACGGTTAAATGTACTCAACAACCAATTGAGCAAATTAAGCAGCGACATTCATAATCACGCCATCAGCGAAGAACAAGCCGAACAGTATTTTCAAAATGAAATGCGTGAAGCCCATCAAGTGCTGCCAATGATTTTAGACCAAGAGAAATTGTATTTTACCAATCTTCAAAAACTCTCGGCTTCAATGCATCTGATCAAAGAAATTATCAAACAACACAATCAACAGCAATTACCTTTTATTGTTGAAACCCAAAACAACTAAAAATGGCTTTTACTTTTCAAAATAGTTTGGTGACGTTTTCACTAAAGGAAAAAAATAAAATCAAACAATGGTTAAACCAAATCATTTTGAAACAACAAAAAAAAGCCGGCGAAATTAATTATGTTTTTACCTCCGATGCCGAGCTTTTAAAATACAATCAAAATTATTTAAACCACAATACACTCACCGACATCATTACCTTCGATAACTCCGAGTGGCCGCTCATTGCAGGCGACATCATCATCAGCATCGAACGTGTAAAAGAAAATGCCCAAAAATTCGGCGTTACTTTCGACAATGAATTACAGCGCGTGATGGCACATGGACTTTTGCATTTACTGGGTTATAAGGACAAGGCAAAAAAGGACGTAGTTGAAATGCGCAAGCAAGAAGCATTGGCCTTAAACTTATTGAAAAAAATATCAGACTAAGTTATTGACCAATGTTTTGGGCTTGGTTCCCTTTATTTCGGTTAATCAAACTAAAAGTTATTGGGTATGTTACACTGTATCGCACCAATTTACCATTCTTTTCGGCAGGTTGCCAACGGGTATTTCTGATCAAGGCAATGGCCTCTTCAGTACAGCCGCCATTGATGCCTTTTTTCACTTCAATGTTGCCAACATAGCCGTTCGTTTCAACCACAAAGTTTAAAATCACAGTGCCTTCAATCGATTGCTCCAAAGCTATTTTCGGGTAATCCAATTCAGTCAAAAAATAATCTTGTAACCCCTCATCACCATTCTTATAATATACCGGTGAAACATCCGCTTTGTTATATACTACCATCGAACTGTCACGCTCTAATTTACTCTTTACAATATCTTTCTGTTTCTGTTTTTTGTATTTTAAATAATGATGTGCCGCCAATGGAAAGGCAATAAAATAAGGTGCTTCCTCATTCACATGTAAGGTGCGTTTAAATTGCATCAACTTTAATATTTTAACCAATTCCAAGCGCATTAAATTATTCAAACCTTTGTCGAATTTTATATTATACGCGTGCCCACTCGAATCGATGTTTAAAAACACAATCACCTTTTCAGTGTAATTGTTGTTCAACAGTATCTTCGGCATGTTTAATTGGGTTTCGAGTGTATTTTCCAATTGCTCTTTAATGCCAATTGGAATGGCTTCAAACTCCGGATCCGTAGGCAAAATTTGGGCATGATGCGAACCGGATAATATTAAAATGCAAAAAAATATAAGGGCCCTTAACTTCATATTTTAAAATTAAAGCAAAAAACAATGGGAAACAATAAACTAAAACGATAGGTTTAAACCAAATGTGTAACCTGATTTTAAAGACTTCTCGCCCGAATAGGCCAAAACATAATCAAAACGCAGCACCTTAAAAATACGCTCCAAGCCAAAATTCAGTTCAACATAATTCGAAGCCAAACGGTTGTTTCTTAAAAAGTGTAAACCCACCACTTCTTGAACAGGTAATTTTTTTAAGAGCGGAATTTTGGTGATCAATGATCCTCTAAAATGTTGTTCAAAGTGCGCTTCCAAATACCAAATATCTGCACTGTAGCGGTAATAAGGCAATAATCTAAAGGAGCCCAACACATCGTTGCTGTTAATGAGCGTTTGATTGCCCATAAAATGTTTGAAGTCGTTGAAATACATTTTTTTGTGGTTGATAAATTCGCCTGCTTTTAAGCGATAAGAAAATTTTCCCAAAAGCCCGAGTTTAATATCGTCATATAAACTCATACTTATCAAGTCGTAATCGGCATCCAAGGCGCTTAAAGCAATGGCCTTTTTATACCCGATGTTGAGCTTCGGATATTTACTGCCAATGCTTATTTTTTGATCAGGCCATGTATAATACTTCTGACGAAAACGAATCAAAAAATTTACTTCAGCTGTAAAGGCATTGTTTGAAGGATTCAGTGAATCATTCAAATTGCCAAGCGCCACATTGTTAATGCTGAACAATTTGTTGATATCATCTCTCAACAACAAATCTGTATGGTTCTGCAAAGGATCACGGTGCGCATATTTTAAAATGCCACGGCAATAAAAACCATTTATCAGTTCCGAAAAATAATTTGCTTCAACAGCTGTTTCCTTGTATAGTTTTAAATAATTGTCGTTGAGCAACAGGGTGTAAAAACTGTTTACGATAGGGGCAATCGGATCTTGATTGTTGTATTGTTCAACAATTGATTTCACCAAAAACCCAAGCCTTGCATTTTTTTTGGGATCAAAAAAATACTGGGCCCCCAATTCGCCTCCCCACAATTGATTCGCAGTGCCGTACCTGAGCTTACCGCTCAATTCCTTTTTGCGTTTGTCCTTGTAGTTTTTTTCCAAATCAAACTGGTAACTTAAGTTTAGTCCTTCAACTGTATTATACTGCACCGCACTGTTTAAAATGCCGGGAACAGTTATTTTTAATTTTCGCGCCGTGTTCGTATACGTATAACCCGACACCAAATTCATCCACTCGAATTTATTTCTTAACCTGTCGATCGAGTCTTGATAAGCCTTGCCCTCCGTTAGTTTTTTTAAACTGTCTTTTAACCTGTAATCTTCAGCTTCTTCATGGGTTAATGGCATCGGTCTGTGTTGTTGCCAATAACTGCTGTCCTTATCATTGGCTTCTTTGCCAATGCGCAGCACTTCATTTTTATTTTTTTGCATTGGCGCATCATCATTTAATGTATAATCCTTTATAAAGGCATTAAAATAACCATAACCCTTCACACCAAATAATTTGAAATCGAAGGATAAATTTAAATTCACCGGCATCCAAATGCTATCCGATAGCACCGAGGTGTGTACCTGTTTTATGTACAAAGTGTCAACAAAATTAATTTTATTCGATTTATCTAACCTAACATCTACACCACTAATTCTAAAGCTGCTGTCTTGCACATAAACCACACCTTTAAAACAGGGCTCATTGGCACGTTTTGGAACGATTTTTATTTTGAAAATATTTGGATGCTCACTTGAATCAATGTCTAACAAATAATAACGGTACCACAAAAAAGCATTTTGATGTATGGGCGAAATCAAAGGCCTGTCGCTTAATCCGGGCATGTCGACCAAATTTTGATTAAAATTAATGAGCATGTCGCTGAGTTTATTAAAGCTAAACGACTGGCTATTGCCGCTTACTTTGCTGCTATACATTTCTTCATGAATTTGTCGCGGTTGTTTAAAGTAAAAACGACTTTCACTTTCCGATAAATAAACTATGCCTTTTAATTGATTGGTATCTGAGCCTTTTCCGCCAAAAAACTTTATCACCTTGTCGAAATTTTTTGGCAAATCAATAATTTTTTGCAAGCCTTTGATATAGGTATTGCAATGGTAAGCCTCTACTTGCCGCAAATAATATTCACGCTTTTGCATGGCCTTGCGAATGATCGGATAGGAGGGGTCTTCACCGGCTTCAATTTCAATTTCTTTTAAACGAATGCCTTCACTTTCAAGTTCAACATTCAAGTGAATGTTTTTATTTAATACAATTTTTTCAGTTTTTTTTTGGCAACCCAAATAATGAAATTCAATTTCATAAGTGCCTGCCGGTAAAGTTAACAAGTAATAACCTTCGGCGTTGCTTGTGCAGCCTGTGCCATGACCTTTTACCAAAACACTCGCAAATGGCAAAGCTTCATTTTTGCTTTTAATCAGGCCTTGCAATTGATAATTTTGCGCAAAGCCTTGCCCAATGATGCAGATGAAAAAAAGAAAAAATAATTTTTGTTTTGGCATTGGCCTTCACGTCAAGAATTAAAGCGCGCTAATTGGTTTTATTCTCCGTAAACACATAGGCAATAATGTTGGCACCCATTTGTAGTGCTTTGGTTCTGGCTTCTTCACTGTCGTTGTGCACCTCCGCACTTTCCCAACCATCACCCAAATCGCATTCAAAATCATAAAAACAAATTAATCGTCCTTTATAAATTAAACCAAATCCTTTAGGTGAAGCATTATCGTGTTCGTGTATTTTTGGTAAGCCGTTTTTAAATTCAAATTTCTGATGATAAATCGGATGATTAAATGGCAATTCAACCAAATCTAATTCAGGAAATATTTTTTTTAATTGTGGACGAATAAATTTATCCAAACCATAATTGTCACTAATGTGCAAAAAGCCGCCGGCCAATAAATAAGCCCTTAAATTTTCTGCTTCTTGGTTGCTGAAAATAATGTTGCCATGCCCTGTTACATGAACCAGAGGATAATTAAATATATCGCTGCTGCCTGCCTCCACAATGGCTTGCTCAGGATTGATATTTGTTTTTAATTGCTCGTTACAAAATTTAATGAGGTTGGCCAAAGATGTTTCCAAATTTGCATACCAATCGCCACCACCATTGTATTTTAACAAGGCTATTTGATAGGCCGATGGCACAGGCTGCGCCGGTTTAAAGGCTAAAATCAAAAATAATATAGCGGAAAAAATGAGGACACGTTTCATATTTAAATTTATGCATTTTGATAATAGGATACTAATTCAACGGCTTGCTTGGCTTCGGTCACATCATGCACACGCAAAATTGATGCGCCGTTTAATAAAGCAATGGTGTTTAAAACAGTTGTACCGTTGAGCGCCGTTACCGGATTACTGTGAATCACTTTGTTGATCATGCTTTTACGCGAAACACCCGCCAAAACAGGGTAGCCCAAGGTTTTAAATTGCCCCAATGCTTTTAATAATTCATAATTGTTTTGTAAGCTCTTGCCAAATCCAAATCCCGGATCCAAAATAATTTTATGAAAGCCCCTCACAGTAAATTGTTGTATTTGTTCTTTAAATTTTTCTTGCACCGATTTTACAACATCAACATAAGGCGCATTGTTTTGCATGTTTTGAGGATTACCATCCATGTGCATTAACACATAAGGCACATCCAACTCACAAACCGCCGCCAACATCCCCTCATCCATGGTGCCGCCGCTAACATCGTTCACAATGTCAATACCAAGCGCAACACTTCTTTTTGCAATCTCCGCACGGTATGTGTCGATGCTGATAAATATATCCGGAAAATTTTTTCGGATCTCAGGCAAAACCACAACCAACCTCTGCCATTCGGTTTCAATGTCTAATATCTCTGCACCCGGTCGCGATGAAGCAGCACCAATATCAATGATGTGCGCACCTTGCGAAACTTTATCTTCCACATCTTTTAAAACATCATGGCTGTTACCAAATTTACCGCCGTCGTAAAAACTGTCGGGTGTAATGTTTACAATGGCCATGATGCGCGGAGAACTAAATGTTAATGTTTTACCATTGCACAAATAGTGTATTGGTTTAATTTCGTTACTTTTATCACTCGTTTTAATCATGCAAAAAACATCTAAACAATACGAAGAGGTTATCAATCAGTGCAAAGATATCTTTTTAAAGAAAATGAAAGATTATGGCACCGCATGGCGCAATTTACGGCCAAAGTCCTTAACCGATCAAATCTTTATCAAAGCCCAACGCATTAAAAGCATCGAAGAAAAAGGCACGCAAAAGGTACATGACGATATTACCGGCGAATACATCGGCATTATCAATTATTGTCTAATTGCCCTTATACAACTCGAATTGGCCAACGATTCACGCATCGATTTACCCTATCAAGAAGTGGAGCATTTATACCTGAAGTACATTGCCAATACCCAAAAATTGATGGAAGACAAAAACCACGATTACGGCGAAGCATGGCGCGATATGCGATTGAGTTCTTTAACCGATTTAATTTTGATGAAAATTTTCAGGGTCAAACAAATTGAAGACAACCAAGGCCAAACCATCATCAGCGAAGGGGTCGACGCCAATTATATGGACATGATCAATTATGCTGTTTTTGCCATGATTAAATTAAAAAGTTAAAATTTTCTAAGATAACAAAGCAGTTCACCTTTGTGACTGTTTACACCTTAATTTCGTTTTAAATAAAAGATTATGAAAAAATTTCTATCCTCTAAACTCTTTCGTTTTATTTGGTCATTCGGTCTTGCCGCCCTTATTTACTTTATCTGTCCGCCTTGCTTCAGCAAAACCAGCTTGGGCATCATCTTAGGTATTCTGCTCATTCTCATCAATGCAGCCCATATCATTGGCCGTTTTGCAATGGTTACACACATTGCTCGCTTTTTAGTTGGTGGCTTATTTATTTTTTCAGGTTTTATTAAAGCCAACGACCCGCTCGGCTTTTCTTATAAACTAAAAGAGTACTTCGAAGTTTTTCAAAACGATACCGGCATGGCTTTCTTCGAATGGTTTGCACACATCGCCTTGCCTTTGGCAGTGATAATCTGCGCCAGCGAAATAATTCTTGGTGTGATGCTCTTAATCGGTTATCGCCGCGACCTCACACTCTGGTTGCTTTTCGCGCAAATCGCATTCTTTACCTTCCTCACGTTTTATTCGGCTTGTTTTAATAAAGTAACACACTGCGGTTGTTTTGGCGACTTCTTAAAACTAAAACCATGGGAAAGTTTTTGGAAAGACATTGCTCTCATGATTCTGATTACACTTCTCTTTTCAGGCAAAGAAAATATCAAAGAGTTGTTCGCGCCAATGTTGCTCAATGCCTTGTTTACCCTTGGATTGTTATTTTCAATTGGATTTCCGGTATATACCTACCGCAACTTGCCAATCTTCGATTTCCGTCCTTATGCACCCGGCATGAACATTAAAGAAAACATGAAGTACTTGCCTACATACAAACCGGCCGAAATTGAAACCGGATTTATTTACGAAAACATTAAAACAGGTGAAAAGAAACATTTTAATCTGAAAAATTATCCTTGGCAAGATACCCTTAACTGGAAATGGTTCGCAACCGACAACGTGATTGTAAAAGATGCTGTGGATGCACCAAAAATTACAGACTTTAACATCAATAACCTCGAAGGATCAACAATCACCGATTCAATACTCAACAACAAAAATTACAGTTTTTGGTTAATCGTTTACGATTTAAATGAAGCCGAAACCAATAAAACCCTCATGGCCGAAATCAACGATTTCTACAAATTGGCGAGCATGGAAAAATACCAGTTCATCGCTTTCACAGCAAGCGGACCAAGCGATATCGACGCCTTTAAACACAAACACAATGCCTTGTACGATTTTGTGTCGGTCGATCAAACTGTACTTAAAACAATGATCCGTTCTAATCCGGGATTAATGCTCGTAAAAGACGGAACCGTTATTGCCAACTGGCACTGGCGCAATTGGCCGGGCTTTAGCGAGGTCAAGCAAACCAAGATGCTGAACTAACGAATGCTTTTTGCTAAAACTCTTCAATGCCTGATGCCAAAACAGCAGCTTTAACTTTGTGTTTGTTTGGGCGCCTCCCTGAAGCAGAAAACCATTTCTCTGAATTCATTTTCATCACCCTTGCTTCATAAAATCAACCAATTTTTCTGCTTCAGGGCGGGCTTTTCATTTCGGCAAAATTGTCTTTTGCACCAAATGTAAGGCTGCGGGGTCTTACAGCCTCCTTACCTAACATTTGTTGTGCAAAAGCCTGTATTTGCCTCCATTTTAATCCTGAGTATAGAATTATTTTTTGGGCGTGCCCCCGCCTATCGTTTTTATCTGGAGGGCGGGGTCGGGTCACTGCGGGCTCGACTATCTTAGCACATACTCGCCCAAAAGTGCACCGCACTTTTGTCGCGGTTTTTTAAGGCGATAAAAGAGGCATCGCCTTAAAAGAACTAAACCTGCCTGCCGATGTGCAGGCCCAATTGTGGCAGGCAGGCCCTTCGTGCCCCTCACGCAAAATACGCGATGGTATTTAGGCTTTAGAAAATCCTAAAACAATTTACTATCTTTTCTCTAACTTTCAGGCATGCGGTTTGAGCTTTCCTAGCAGAGAAACAAAAGTAGCGTCTAACTTAAACAATGAAACTTTTCAAAATAAAAAACCCTGTTAACGAATCATTAACAGGGCTTCAAAACTTTGGTAAATATTAAGCTCTACCCAAACGCCAAAGCATGGTTTCATGCGAACGCAAAGCACCTAAAAAGGTTTTTTGTTTTAAATATGGGATGTTAAATTCATGCGCCGTTTTCTCAACAATTTTCGATAATTGCGGATAATGTACATGACAAATGGTTGGAAACAAATGGTGCTCAACTTGGTGATTTAAGCCACCTACCAACCATGTGAATACAGGATCATTAGTAGCAAAATTCATGGTTGTTCTCAATTGGTGTTCAGCCCAATGGTTTTCCAATGCACCGGCTTCGTTAGGAACAGGAAACTCAGTTTCTTGCACCACGTGTGCAGGTTGAAAAATCATGGCCAATACCAATCCTGCAAAATAATGCATGATTAAATAACCAGCAACCCACTCTAAAAAGCTCATTTGTTTTACAAAAATATACGGCAACAACATATAAGCGAAGTAAGCAACTTTTGATAAAATTAAAATTGGCAATTCGCGCTCATAGGTTGTGTTGGCGCCTTTTAATAAACCTTTTCTGTTGTATCTTTTTAATTGCTGGAAATCTTTGGTAGTGCTCCACATTAAGGTCATTAAACCATACAATATCCAAGCATAAATAAATTGTAATTTGTGTAAAGCTCTTCTTTCAGCATGCGGCTCAAAACGCATAAATGCAGGTGGGTCAATGTCTTCATCATGATTGTGCACATTGGTAAATGTGTGGTGTAAAACATTGTGTTGAATGCGCCAGTTTAAAGAATAACCGCCCAATAAACCCAATGATACATAACCAATAAAACGGTTTAATTTGGTGTTTTTACTAAAGCTGCCGTGGTTGGCATCATGCATAATGCACAAGCCCATGCCGGCCATGGCCAATCCCATGAAAACAGAGAAGAATAGCCATATCAGCTTGTTCTCAACCACATTAAATAGGATTAGGAAGTAGGGGATTAAATAGGCCGCAAGCATGAACACCGTTTTGATGTACATGTTTAAATTGCCCGTTTTGCTGATGTTGTTTTCTTTAAAATAAGCATCAACTCTTTTTTTTAATTCGGTGTAAAATTGTTTGTTCGAATTGTTGAAACGTAATACAACAGGTGTAGGATTACTCATTGTTATGTATTTATTAATATTGCTTGACCATTTGGTCGGGCGTAAATATACTCATAAAATACAAGAAAAGTTATGAGCCTTTTACTTTTAAGCTAAATACCTTAATATCAAGCGTATCGGTGTATTTTCTGGACAAAAATTTGAGTGTACAATCACCCGCTTTTAAGCACTTAAATTCGAAGTAAACACCCTTGTCGTTGCCATGCCAAACTGTGTTTAAATGATCGCAAATGCTT
>CANGGP010000063.1 GCA_947453445.1 Sphingobacteriaceae bacterium | reverse complement strand
AATTGAAAAAAAAGAGAGATGCTGAAACAAGTTCAGCAAGACGGTGGGGCTGAGATGCGGAAACATAAATTACGAAGTCACCCTGAACTGGTTTCAGGGTCTCTGAGAATTTTATAATTGAAGAATCAAGGAGGAGTTGAAACAACTTGTCCAGAAATCGTTTCAGGAAGTTCAGCATGAAAGCGAGGCTTTGCGCGGAGCGAAAAGACAAGGCAAGGCGATTGCCTGCCCGCTCTTGAATTTTTATAGACAAATATTTTTCTTACTTTTTTCTTGTCAAAAAAGTAAGCAAAAAGACAAGGCAAGGCGATTGCCTGCCCGCTCTTGAATTTTCATAGAAATACGAATGAAGTAAACATTTCTGCCCCCCGCACATGCTAGGCTTCGCAGAAATGAAACGCCGCCTGCGCACAGCCTGCCTTTGGCGCCTTCATTGTATTTCTTATGAAAATTCAATTCACGCAACTCTGCTCCGCGCCTTGCCAAGGCTAACGCGCGCGTACTTTCCGAAATTTTAAAATTGTCATTTTATTTAAACCTATTTTTTTCACTCCTCCTACACACAGTTCTCAAATGCAAATAGTTTCAATCATCTCAATACCCCGTGCGTTGGGCTTGGCACGGCGCGATGCCGAAGCGGGTGAATTGTTTTTTGGTAGAAAGACTGCAAAGTCCGCAATGCGCAGGCTTTGCGCAAGCTGCGGTTTCAAAGCTGCTGTGTGCGAGAGACAGTGTGATTGAATGCAGCTTTGGTTACTTTGCTAATCTTTCAACAAAAAACAAGAGCGGGAAGGGTTCGCCGTGCCTTGTCCCGAGTCTACCTCGGGATTGTTTCTTTTCTTTAACAAGAAAGAAAAGAAAGTAAAGCTGACGAGAAATTTCTTGAAGGCCGGTCCTTACCACCATTACTCAATATACGGTACTTGAATAGATTTAATTATTATTTATTGCTTATTATTTATTATCTATTCATCCGGTTGGCTTTGAGGATGGGATGTCAATAAGGTATGACATTCATTTTATTTAAATTTAAGTTGTTCGAAAAACGCAGCTCCGAAATTTTGCGCAAGGGATGGAGCGCTTGTTTGAGCTCATTTTTCGCAGACTGTCTCTTTGCTGCGAAAAATAGCGAGTAGCGACAGCCCGGTGCCAAAGCAGCTAAACGATAAACATTTGGTCTGAAGGGGCTTGTGCGAGGATTACAAGCTTATGCGGATAAGCTGCTTGGGCATGCGCCCTTAGAATTAAGAATTGAAAATTAAAAATTAAAAATAAGCACTAGAAAAAAGCTCTAACCTGTGCGCCACCCAAGTGTACAATAGATACACCGGGGGTTTTGCGTGCATTGTAATTGATGCTTATTTGCAAATTACTATTGAGGTTACGTTGGTAATTGATTTCCCAAGTGTAGTTGTCGCCTTTGTTTAAACCGTTTAGCATTTCGTAAGCGGCGGTAGAATTTTGCTCGGCGTTAAAATTTATTTTAATCATATCGAAACGCGCGGTTAGAGAGCCTTTTTCGCTTTTGTTGTATTTGAGTTCAAGCCCGATGGTATTGATATAAGCGTATTGCAAACCCGATTCGGTTTTATTGTTTTTTTCGCTGTACTTATAAATGCCACTTAATCGAAACACGGTGTTGGGTTGAAAAATAATTTTTTGTTCCGACTCCACTGTTTTAATGCGATAATTGCGGGAGCTGAAAAATTTTGAGCTGTTTTGTTTTTGACCCATGCTTGTATTGACATTGAGGGCCCATTGTTTGAGTATGTTTAGTCTTGTTTTTATTTCATGCGATTCAAGCCATCTGGCCTCTAAGCCATTGGTGAGTAATTGTTTTGATTGGTTGTTAATGTAAGTGTAATCGGCACTGAAAAAGGCTGATGACTGGTTAAAGAAAACGCTCTGGCGAATGTTGTTATTGTTGGCAATAATGAGTGAATCTTGCACATCTTTAAAAGGATTGTAATTGTACTTGCCTTTGTCTTCTGCAATTTTGTTATCCAACTTTACGGCGGTTTGTAAGGCCCATCGCGTGACGAAGCGCATCAAACGGTTTTTGGATTGCCGCATTTTTGCGGTGGGACGGATGTTGGCCGAAAAGCTAAATTGGTTTTGCAACACCTTGATGTATTGGTTGGTTGGGGTGTAGATGCGGATGTATCGCGCCTGATCACTAAAAAGTGCTACTTCAAATTCATTCAACTCCTTAATGCCATTGTTGTTATAATCGCGCCAAGTAAATTGTCCTTGCCCGGGAACCACTTCGAGATAATAATATTCACGTTTGTTTTCTAAACCATAACCTGTTTCGTAAAATAAACCGGCGGTGATTAAGCCCTTAAAATAACGGGGATTGTACTCTAAACGGCCTAATAAGGTATTATCGGGTTTTAATATTTTACCGATAATGTTTTGGGTTAAATCTAATTTTCGGTGTGTGATCACAAAAGAGATGGGATTGTTTTTGATTTTATAAATGCCCGCTTTGATGCCGATGTTTTGTGCCCTGGTGCTGTCTTTTAACTCGTTGTTGTAATTTAATTTGTCGCGGCGTTCGCGGTAAAACACTTTGATGCTGTTTTTGCTGCTGTCTATATTTGATGCAGAGGTTTCCCATTCCCAAAACTGGTATGCCCTTGCGGACAAGGAATCGCTTTTGGTGTTTAAAAATAAATTGTTTTCAAATACATCGCTGTAAGCCAATTTTACATTGGTAATTTGGGTACTAACATTTGAATTGTGGCGGTAAAAACGGCTGCTTTGAAAATTTAATTTGTCGTTTGTATTCAGGTACGAACCGTTATAGTTTAATTTAAAGTATTGATCGTTGATCATACTTTGCACCACATGGCGAATACCTTGGTAATTGTTGCCTTCATTAAATAAGTTGGCAGAATAAGTGAGGCCATATTTGTTGGTTTTTACAAGACCTATTTCAGCATTGGCAATGTGTTGATCATTGGCCAAAACGCCTGTTAATGGGCGGTTCCAGTCGCGATCAAACTCAATGCTTCTAAAGCGTTCGATTTGGTTGAAGCGTTGTTGCACAAATTCATAATTAAAATTGTAATTCAATTTTGTTTCTACTTTATTGGAATCAATTTTTAATACATTTTGGTTTTTACTCATCACCTTTATGCCAGTGCCTTCATCGTTTCGTTTGTTATAGGTGCTAAATTGGTTGATGTCATTTTTGGTATAAACCCCTTCAACATTGATGATATTGTTTGGCGTGAGTGTTTCGGTAATGCCCACCGTGAGCATTTGGTTGAGTTTAGGTGTTACCAAAGGAATGACGGTATCGTAAATGCCTTGGGGAATACCATTTACCGGCGCCAACCACTGATAAACTTTGCCATTGGCGGCAGAAGACACCTGTGCGTAATTGCCGTTGCCCTGCCCTACATTGCTAAAACGAATGCGGTATTTGGCTGCATCTGGAATATTGGTGTAGGCATAATAAGTGTATTTAATGCCATTCACTATCGAATCCTTTCTTTGGTAAAACACATCGCTGTTGTTGTAAGCCACATTGCTTTCAACGCCGCTCGAATAGGCTTTGGTAATGGTATCGCCAACCGCGAACATGGCATTTTTTTGCGACTGCGTTAATGTTTGTTGCAATGATTTGTTTTTATTGTCTTGCTCATCGAAAAAATTAAAATACACTTTGGTTTTTTTACCTGAAATTTCTTCGCCCACAAAAAACAATGAGCGCGCGTAATTTCTTTCGGCGTATTGAAACTCAGCCACAATGCGTTTATCTTTGGTGATGATTTGTTTGGCCGTGAAGGTAATTTCGCCGGTGTTGTAATCTATAATATAATCGTTTTCTTGCCCACGCAGCATCAATTTACCGTCGATGTAGATTTTTTCGGTGCCACTTAAAATGATGATGAATGTTTCGTTGTTGGCCCCTTTTAAACGGTAAGGACCTTGGTTGCTTTCGATACCAAAAAAAACCTGGCGCGAAAACTTGCCGCGTGAAACGGCTGCAGATGCTTGTGTTTTAAAGTGCAAAGCATTTTTGGAAGCGCTGTCGACATAATTGTTTTCGAGGTAAATACCTTGTGCTCTTTTGTAATAATTCATGAAATATGAATTTTGCGGTCGCGACAATTGGTAATCACCCACAATCATTTTTGTGCTGGCGCTGTTGAGTTGAATGAATACCTTATCGAATTCTTGCAATTGCGCTGTAGTGCCATCGGCTTGAAATGGAATGTTATTATCGGTGGCGGCCATCACCATGTCGATGTCGGGCGTAAGTTTACCGTTCACTTGCAAATTAAGATTTGAATTCACCACTACATCTTGGGTGTTGCCAAAAGAAATACCACGTGAAATATTCCCGTTTTTGCTTAAGCCATCGTTCAAGAATAAATTTTCTTGCCCGGTTTTTTGATTAAACTGAATGTTGTAGGGATTTCCGCGCCTGGTCATGTCGCTATACAAAATCTCAGGACTTTTATGAAAATAGCGCTTTTCAAAATTGATTGGGTAGCGTTTATATTCAATCAAGATGCTATCGGGTTTAATTTTCCCAAAAACGATGGCATGTTTTTGAATGATTATTTTTGGTTGATTTAATGCATCTAGTGCGGGAAAGCTAGTGAATGTTAAGGAGCCCGGCACCAATGACAGTGAATCTATCAGTAAGGTGTCGGATGTGGGTTTGTACATTTTTGTGCTTGCCGTTTTAAAAATTTGGGCATAGGGGCTCATGAAAAAACACAAAAACATATATAGCAGAACATATTGCCGCAGACGCACCATATTGAAACGATTTTAAAGATACAAAATTGTGCTTGTTGGGGATACATTGATACGAAAGGGGTCTTGCTAATGTTTTAACTAAAATCATTACCTTTATTATGATCATGGAAACTGAAGAAAATAAATTGAACAATGAGAACCCGAATGGCGGAGCAATTGACACCTTGGGCAATGGAGAAATGATGGCAGAAAATGAAGTAACAGAAGTACAAGCCAAATGGAAAGGGATGTTGTATCAGATACTCTTTCTGCTTGGCGGCATTTTATTTTTTGTGATTATCAATTATATTTTTGGTTTCATGAAAGGAAACTAGGAAGCCAGTAAGTACCATGCTTTATTCCAAGAAAAGAGAGCTTATTTTAATTCATTGATAACGAGCCAAGCCAGCATTCCCGCACCAATTTCGATCGATTGTTCATCAACATCAAAATTGGAGGTGTGTACTTCGGATTTGATATTTTTTTCGAGGTTACCGGTGCCTAATCTAAAAAAACAAGAAGGCACTTTTTGGCTGATAAAAGCGAAATCTTCGGCGGTCATGCGTAAAGGCAATTCCTCTACATTCGCTGCACCCAAGTATTCTTTTGCTTTTGCTTTAGAGGTTTCGGTAAAATCTACATCATTCACCAAAAAAGGATAACCCTTTTCGATGCGAATGGTGGATTCGATGCCGTAAATATCACTGTGTTTTTTTAAGATGTCGTGTAATTGCTTATGGATTATGCCCCGCCAATTTTCATCCATGGTACGCATGGTGCCTGCTATTTCAACTTTATCAGGAATCACATTGGTGGCGCCTTTGCCTTCAATTTTACCAAAAGCCACTACCGTGGGGATGTTTTCTCCCATGGTTCCTTTTAATGCAGCTTCGGTCATAAAATGCCGGTTGATATCAAGCAAAATATTTGCGGCAATGAGCAAAGGGTTAGTGTATTTGTGCGGCATGGCGGCGTGACCACCTTTACCGTTTACGGTGATGTATAATTCATCGGTACTGGCCATGTACATCCCGCTTTTGAAGCCCACTTTACCTGTTTCCATGCTTGGGTAAACATGCAAGGCCAGGGCTTTGTCAACTTTTGGATTCTCTAATAAACCTTCAGCAATCATCAAGGATGCGCCTCCGGGCAATACTTCTTCACCAGGCTGAAACATCACTTTCACGGTGCCGTTCCATATGTGTTTGCAATCATTTAAAATCATGGCTGCGCCTAAAACACAAGCTGTGTGCACATCATGACCGCAGGCATGCATGCGTCCTTGCTGCTTTGATTGATAAGGCACGGCATTGGTTTCTTGAATGGGTAAGGCATCCATGTCGGCACGCAACAAAAGGGTTTTTCCTGCGGGCGAATGGCCATGAATGGTAGCAATGATGCCTGTTTGAACATGCCCTGTTGTAAAAGAAATTCCGGCGGCTTTGAGTTTACTTTGAATGAATTTAGATGTTTCGAATTCTTCAAATGATAGTTCGGGGTATTGGTGTAAATGCCGACGAATTTGAATTAATTCATCCAAATATTTTTTGGCTAATTTTTTTATTTCATTGTTATCGAGCATTACTTATTCAGCAACATTTTAATGCCAATCAAAACAATCATTCCCCCAAAAATTTGTTTAACCAATTTTGTATCAATCGAGAGGGCGGTTTTGCTACCGAAATAACTGCCAACAACAAAGGTAGCGCACATGATTAAGGCACTTTTAATATCTACTTGACCTTGTTTATAATAATTAAACACCCCCAAAATACCGATGGGCAATAAAAACATAAAGAGCGTGGTGCCTTGGGCCATTTTTTGATTGTAGCTTAAAAAGTACACCAATACCGGCACGATTACAATGCCGCCACCAATGCCAATTAAACCACTTAAAAATCCGGCAAATAAACCTACTGCCAATAAAATTAAAATTGTATTTATTTCCATATTAAAAATCGGTAGCGAATGAAATATTTGTAATTGGTTTTTTGGATACCACCCAATTGTCGACCCCCCAACCAAAATCCAAGCGAACAAAATAACCCAACAAACGGGATCTAAAACCAAAACCTATACCACCGATAAGTGGATTTTTATAATCGATAACACTCACTTTAATACTGGTGCTACCTACGCCGGTGGCCGGATCTACCTGAATAAACTCTTTAGAATTTTGTGTATTTTCAACACTCAAAGGATTTGCCCCGTGCCATGCCATACCAATATCAGTAAAGCCAATTACTTGCAAATTATTCATGAAATCAGATTTCAATGGATAATTTAAAATATAACGTACCACAGGTATGCGCAATTCGGAATTGTAAACTAAAAAGTTATTACCGTTTCTGGTATTTTGAATGTAACCGCGCATATTGGTTGCCAAAGTTTGGAAACCATATTGTGATGGATTCGACACCGATACATTGCTGTTAAAGGATGGGTTGACCCAATTATCGACACCACCCAAATAAAAAATTAATTTTTTACTGCCCATTGAATTGCCACCGGCAAAACGGTTACACCAGGTAATTTGGCGGTGCACTTTGGTATAATGGCGAACATCAAAACCCGAAGTAAACAAATTAAAAGCACCTTTATCTGACGATTGCCAATACTCAGACCACACTTTGATTCGTGTGCCGTTTAAGATGTTCAACATCACCTTGCGTGTATTATCATAAACATATTCAACACGTAAACCGGCCTGGTTGTTATAGTCGTTTTTCTTTGGTAAAGTTAAATCGCCATACGACAAAGCAATTTTTTTATCGTTGCGGTATAAAATTGACCCTCTTATAGATGACACAGGACTAAAAGGATACTTCACTGAATATTTAAAACTACTTGTAATTACTTTTGCATTGTAGGCAAAGCCATTGTCGGTAATGGTGTTTACATCGGAATACAATTGGCGATCGTAAATCATTTGATAATCTAAAATACCTTTGCGTTGTTCCCATCCCAACATTAATTCATTGTCGGATGAAAAATTTAAACGGTAGCGGTAACCGCCAAAAATACGTTGGTCTTCAAACAAATCGCTAATGGCAATTTTACTTAAAAAGTTAAAACCCGGATTTAAATAAATAGGATTGCCGGGGGCGGAGAACACTTGGTAATTGTTGGCCAGGTATGAATTATCCAATTGTGTTACCACATAATCGGTATAAAAGGAAGGGTAATAATTTTTTTGCAAAGGAAATTTAAATTGGTTGCCGCTCGATAATTTGACGCTGTCGCGGCGTGACAAGGCTTTTTTATTTGCTTCGGCGGCTTTGCCATTTTCACCGTTAAATTGATAATTGTCGAAATCAATGCCTTTGCTGCCATCAGTTGATTTTGGGGTAACAATGGCTTCGTTTATTTTTGGTTCTTTAAAATCGGAAGGATCAATAATTGCCGGACTTACGTATCCGCGGTACCAGGTATTGGCAGGCTCCCTCATTTGTATTTCATTGAGTTTTGGCACTTCACTTACCGTTAACATGTCTTTGCCTTTGAACAAAAAGCGCTGTGCCATATGTGATCCCGAAGAATTAATGTCTTGTTCTAAAACATTGCGATCGTAATTGCTAATTGGTAAGGATTTAAAAAAGTAATTGTAATGTTCGCTGGTATCAACAAAAGCAATACTACTGTCGAACTGCGCCAAGTAACGGTTGTAAATGCCGTTTTTATCAGATAAATAGGTGATGTAGCCTTCACGATAGGCTTGCGGGTTGCGTTCGTTTACATCGGGTGTTGCCGTTAAACGCACCAAGGCCTTGTTGTTAAAAGGATAATGCGCCATAAAAATATCCATGTTACGGCGCATGCGAATGCCATATTGTGCATCTTCATTGGCCTTAATGGTATCGTGAATGCGGTTACTTTCAAATACAACTTGGGAAGATTTTTTAGCGAACACAGGATTAAGGTCATCCCAAATATCGTTCGTGAGCTGCTCTAATCCGCCGGTGTTAATGGTCATGACAAAAATATCGCTTTGCCCCTTGCCACGTTTTACAGCGCTCATCACAATTTTTTTACCGTCGTTACTGTATGCAAAACTGTTTATTTTTTCGAAGCCCTGTAAATTTTTGCGAACGGCCTTACCTTCATTTAAACTGTTGACTTGAAAAACAATTTCATTTTTGTAAGGAAAAATGATCGCCACATTTTCACCATTGGGGTGCCAAGCCAATAAAGGATAATTGTAATCCGAGATTTGCTCAACTTTGGGATTTAACTTTAAAATGCGTTCAGTCTTTTTATCTTCAAAGTTTTTTATAAAAACCTTTATTTGATTGAGTTCGTTGGTGGCGTATAAAATGCTGTTACCGCTCGGACTCACCTTTGCTTGATAATAATGTTTTGTGCCACGGTATCTTCTTAAAGCCGATTCGGAAATATTGGGCGATTTACGGGCCGTATCGCGGTACATGAACACTTTGCGTTGGAAGGATTCGGTAAAGTCGTAAATTAAATTGTCGAGGGTAACGCCCAATGAAGTGATAAATGCATGGTCGAGACTGCGTGTTAGCTTGGTCATGTATAACACATTGGGAATAACGCTTTCGCCATAGGTAGAAATGATGTAATACCACATGGCGTGACCCGAAGCATCGGCATCGGCGCCACTTCGGTTATTAAAAGTGCCAAAAGTGTTGTTACGGAGGGCGTCGTACATGGCATTGTCGTTTTGCGTTGACCAGCCTTCGGAAAGATATTTTACCAAACCATTGGCAAACCAGGAAGGCAGATATAACAAAGTAGAATTGCGGATCATGTCGCGGGCATTGCCGCCGTATAATATTTTATTGAGGGTTAATTCGGCAATGGCAGCGCGCAATTGCTGATCGAGTTCGGCGTGCGATCCATTAAAGAAAATCGACACCTTGTCACCCACAATTCGGGTCATGCCACCAATATTACTTTGATCATCGCTGCCAAGACCTAAATTACTTTGTTTAAAATCTTCTTGGGTATTGTAAATAAGAATGTTGATTTTATCATTGAGTTGATAGTCGAGTCTTTTTTCAATACTCGACAATTGCCTGGTCATGCTAATGCTCGCATACCTTGCAATTTCAACCCCACCTTGGTAAAAATAAATACGGTAACGATCGTAATCGAGGTATTGCCATTCAAAGTTTTTGTATTGCACGCGATTTTTACCAAAATCCATTTGATGCCCATAGTTGAATTGGGCTTTGATAAACGTTGCACTGAAAATGACAAGATATAGAATGAATTTTTTAGTCACCAAGTTTTAAAGCAGGTAATAAAAATACGGAATTTGTTCCAAATTATTGTAGGTAATAATCATAAAAAAGGTAAATAAGGGCGAATCATCTATTATTGGAAATGCTCACCAAAACTTTGTGGCTTAATTCATCTACCGCCATTCGAAAAATTGTATGTTCAGGTTATAAGGCGAAGGCTTTTTTGGGTGGTTTTAGGCAATTTATGTGCAACCTTTACTCTGTTTTAAATCTGCTCTAATTTGCTTGTTTTCTCTATACCCGTATTAACTTAAAGACCCTTGAACCGAAATTTGTTTCAATTCTAAGGAGATAAATTCCTGGCTTCAAGAAACTTGTATTTATGTTTAAAATGGGATTTTCTATTCTATAAAATTCATGGTTGAAAATATCACTTATTACTAATTTTTGAATTTCAACATTACCACTTTGAATTTCAATTTTTAAATGATCTGTAAAAGGATTTGGATAAATTTTTAATTGCAAATCTTGAGAAATAACTTCATGTGAACCTGTAACATCCGTTAATCTTGCAATGTGATTATGGTAAGCCCCTTTACTGACATTAAAGTCACCCGCGCAATATAATTCACCATTAAATTCGCACATGGCATTTACATAACTATTAACTCCGGTACCAAGAGTCTGCCATTGTGCACTAGAACTATTCCAAGCCATGACAAAGCTAGACCCGGGCGGTCCAGCACTGCCGCCGCCTGCACCGTACAAAGTATTTTGAAAGACCGCAAACTTTCCAATCCATGACATTATTTGTCGACTAAAAATGGTCCAATTCAATCCATCCCATTGCATAATGGTTGGATCAATATGAGAAATTGCACTTGCATAAGTACCAACAAGTAACTTACCATTCCATTCGATTAGTGCAGTATTTCCATAATTAACACCTACTCCAACATTATTCCAATTCAAGCCATTCCATCTAGCGATATAATTTGTTGCAATACCACCGGCTGAATAAAAATTTCCTAACGCATAAAGTTCATTTTTATACACAAGCAAATCATTAACATTATAACCTTGAATTCCAGTACCTAAGGCCTGCCAATTGGCACCGTTCCATTTAGCAATATGACTTGCAGCAATGCCGCCAATAGAATCAAATGCGCCCGCAGCATAAAGTTCATTGTTGTACACTGCCATTGAATAAATTTGCTCATTAGCTCCCCCACCTACATCGCTCCAATTAGTGCCATCCCATTTAGCAATGCCATTAACGTTAGTTGTTCCAGCAGTATCAATAAACCCGGACACATAAAGATTATTTTGGTAAACAATCATCCGCAATCCAAAACTTGCAAAACCTTTAATGCCTTCTCCTAAAGGATTCCAGTTAGTGCCATCCCATGCAGCAATTCTATTCACCTTAATATTTCCAGCTTTGTTAAAATAACCTGTAGCCACCAAATCTCCATTATAAACACGAAGATCATATACATCACTGTTTACTTCCTTTGGTAATGATACCCAATCAAGATTTGACTGAGAACGGATTACAGCTGAAAAGAAGAATAATTGTATTAATATGATTGCTATTTTTTTCGTATTAATTTCATTTAAGGTTTGATGTAAGTTTAAATGCGAAATATCCAATTATCTTAGCAAATAACTATAAAAAATAAAATTTGTACCCTAAAGTTACAGAAATTAAAGCTTTCTCGAACCTAAATACACCATTGAGTATACACTTATTACTCCAACATCTTCAAATCCCCAATGGCATTTCCGGCAATGCCTTTGATCGATCCATAAAACTGTGTGGTGTTTAAAAGCACTTTATCCAGTTGTTTTTCGCGTTCTTTCCAAATTTTTTCCATTTGCATGCGTTCTTTGGTAAGTCCATCTTTTAATGACAAAAAACCTTCCATCACCGCTTCAATGTTTTGTTTAAACTCGTTGCCGGTTAAGAAATTGTAAAGCATTTGCATTTTATCACCCTTGTTTTCTTGGCTTAACAAAGCTGTGTGAATTTTAAGCAATGAATCCCTCAATAAAAACGACAAGGCTTTTACATCACTAAATTTGCAAATCCACACCCCGTCTTTAAATCCAAAAGCATCCATGTCTTTTGGCAATACTTCGGTTACAATCACTGCAATATCGGCTTGTTGGTTGCGCATGTCGGACTTTAACTTTTCAATCCATTCATTGGTGAAGGCTTTGGTGCGTTTGCTTTCATAAATAATTTTACCGCATTGCTGCGCGAAATTATTCCGAACCACCTGTAAACAGTCGGCACCGCGCACCCCTTTGGCCACTTCTTCAATGGTATCGAAAGGGAAGGCTGAACGCAATAGTTCTTCCAAGGCCAATTCTTGCACTTCGCCTTGCAACTGCATGCTGCCCTGCTCTGCCTTGCGTTGCATTTCGTCGATTAATTTTTTCTGATCCTCCAATTTCTTTTCATACTCCTTAAAAGCCAAAGCATTGCGCTCCGCTTCCTGTTTTTTGATCACATCGGTTAAGGCTAAACGCTCGTCGCTTAGTTTTTTTTGAAGGGTAATTTCGAGTTCTGCTTCTTTGTTTTTTAATTCTTGCTCCTTTTTTAAAAAGGCCAATTCCTTCTCACGGGCTTGTTTTAATTTATCCTCATTATTTTTATTGGTTTCAGATAAAAGCTTAATTTGGTTTTCAAAATCATCACTTAATGATTTTTTTAATTGTTGTTCGAGTGTTAACTTTTGTTGACTAAGGGCTGAATTCAACTGTTTTTGGTACTCTTCGTCCTTTTTCTTGTACTCCTCTTCCTTTTTAGTTTTCCAGTCTTGCGCTTCCTTTCTAAACTTCTCTTGAATTTCGAGCTTAATTGAATCGGTGGCTTCAAACTCATGTTGACAATTGGGGCATTTGATTGTTGAATTATTACTCATAACAAAATCGCTTTTGCGTAAATTTATCATTTAAAGTAATTTATTTTGGAATGATTTTTTAACCGTTGGTGATGAAGCAGATTACTTTTTTAAGACATGCCAAAAGTGACTGGGCTTATAAAGACTTAAATGACATTGACAGACCTTTGAATGAGCGCGGTTACACCGATGCATATGAAGGCAGTTTATTGTTTTTTGAACAAAAGATGCTGCCGGATAAGATTTATGTAAGTCCGGCCACCAGAGCCCTTAGCACAGCTTTGATTTTTGCCAGAACCATGCATTACCCCATGCAGCAATTTCAACTTGATGTTCGTTTGTATGAAACCGATGTAGACTTTTTATTACGTTTTATACAATCACAAAACGAGCATGATCAGCACTTGATGTTGGTGGGCCATAATCCGGCAACCACAGATGTTTGCAATGCATTTTTAAAATCAGACCGCATAGACGAAGTACCTACTTGCGGATTATTCAGCTTAAGTTTTGATTGTAAAACTTGGAAGGCCATACAATTTGAAAGTGCCGAAATAAAATATTATCAATACCCCAAAATGAACAAAAAAATATAATTAGCAGAGACTATGAAAAGCAAATTAATGCCCTATTTGAACCGTGAGATTAGCTGGTTATCTTTTAATGAGAGGGTTTTGCAGGAAGCCGCCGACAAAACAACACCTTTGATAGAAAGGTTAAAATTTTTGGGCATATTCAGCAACAACCGCGATGAGTTTTACAGAGTTCGTGTTGCCACAGTAAAACGTTTGGTAAAACTTGGTAAAAAAGCCATCTCCATCTATGATGAAGACCCGCAAGACCTATTGACCCGTTTACAAAGAAAGGTGATTGAACAACAAAATAAATTTGAATCCATTTACCAGGAATTATTGGTGGAATTGGCCAAAAAAAATGTGTTTATCATCAACGAAAAACAATTAAGTCCTTTACAAAAAGTATACATACAATCGTATTTTCAAAATGATTTAATGTCGAATTTATTCCCTGTGATGATTGATGAACACAAGGAATTTCCTTACATGAAGGACAAAGCCAGTTATTTGTTTTTAAAACTCATTTCAACAGGTGCCGAACAAAAAGACAAATATGCCTTGATTGAAATTCCATCAGGATCTATATCTCGATTTGTGATTTTACCCAAGGTGGGCAAAAAACATTATATCATGATGGTGGATGATGTGATACGTTTTAATACAGATTTAATTTTTAATGTTTTTGGTTTTAAAACTGCTGAAGCATACAATGTAAAATTAACGCGTGATGCGGAATTAGACATTGACAATGATGTGAGCAAAAGCATGATTGAAAAAATTTCGAAAAGTGTAAAGGCTCGCAAGCAAGGGCAGCCTGTGCGTTTTGTGTATGATGCAGCCATGCCCGACGACATGCTGAAATACATCATGAAAAAATTAGGCATGGCTAAAAAAGACAATGCCATACCCGGCGGGCGCTATCACAATTTTAAAAACTTCATTGATTTTCCATCGCTTGGTGAAAAAGATTTGATTTACAATCACCCGAAACAATTGCAAAACAAATATCTGGCATCCAATCCTAATACCACATTATACGCCATTAAGCAGCAGGATATTTTATTGCACTACCCATATCACACATACAACCACATCATCAATTTGTTGCGCGAAGCATCGATTGATCCAAGTGTTGTGAGCATTAAAATTACCTTGTACCGTGTGGCTGACTCGTCAAAAATTGCCAATGCCTTAATTAATGCAGTAAAGAACGGCAAAAAAGTTTTGGTATTGGTTGAATTGCAGGCCCGCTTTGATGAGGAGAACAATATTTACTGGGCCAATAAATTACATGAAGAAGGTGCGCGGGTTGTTTACGGCGTACCCGGCTTAAAAGTGCATTCAAAATTATTTGTGATTACTGCCCGTGAAAAAGGGAAAGAAGTGCATTATGCGCATATTGGAACCGGCAATTTTAACGAAAAAACATCACGCATTTACACCGATTTTTCGTTGTTAACGGCACACAAAGAAATTGCCTCGGAGTTAAACAAGGTGTTCGAATTTTACGAGAACAATTTTAAAGTGCAGTCATTTAACCACCTGCTGGTTGCACCATTTTACATGCGTAAAGAATTAACCAATTTGGTACAAAAAGAAATCAACCATGCCAAAGCGGGTAAAAAAGCTGAGATCTTTTTAAAGATGAACAGTTTGGTTGACCGTGAAATGATTGCCAAATTGTATGAAGCGAGTCGAGTTGGTGTTCAAATCACATTAATCATTCGCGGTGCTTGTTCGTTGGTAACTGAAATGGAAGGCTGGAGCGATAATATTAAAGCCTATAGCATCGTTGACAAATATTTGGAACATGCCCGCATTTTTATTTTCCATAACAACGGTGACGAAAAAATTTACATTTCTTCAGGTGATTGGATGAGTCGCAATTTAGATAACCGCAGTGAAGTGGCGGTACCTATTTATGATTCGGATATTCGCAAAAAAATAAAAGACATTGTGGCCATCCAATTATCGGGTAATACCAAGGTTCGCATCATTGATCGTAAGCAGGACAACTTATATAAGAAGCCAAAAGCCGGAGAGAAACGGGTGCGTGTGCAAGATGAAATATACAATTATTTAAAAAGAGAGCACGATCAAAAAACCAATACAAGTAATTTAAAACAAATTCGATAAAATGGTATTTGCCGCAATTGACATAGGAAGTAACGCCATCCGTTTGCTCTTTAGCAGAGTTTACATAGTGGATGGAAAAGCACATTACAGCAAGGAAGAACTTATACGAATGCCTGTGCGTTTGGGCGAGGATGTGTTTGTGAATAAAACCATTTCAGCAGCTAAGGCCGAACGATTGATTTTGGCCTTAAAAGGTTTTTCGAATTTAATCAAAGCTTATGGGGTGCAAGATTATCGTGCTGTAGCCACCAGTGCCATGCGCGACGCCAGTAATGGCATCGAAATAATTGCTCGCATTAAAAGCGAAGCCGGTTTAAATGTTGAAATTATTGACGGTAAAAACGAGGCTGCTTTGGTGTTTTCAAACCACATTGAGCAATTGATCAATCCTAAACATGCATATTTATATATTGATGTAGGTGGTGGAAGTACCGAATTAACTTTGTACTTCGACAGTAAGGTGATTGCAGCCAAATCGTTTAACATAGGTACTGTGCGGATGTTGTTAGATAAGGTGGAGAAAGATGAAATGGAAGAAATGCGTGTATGGTTAAAGCGTAACACCGTTGGCATTCACCCATTGTTTGGCATTGGCTCGGGTGGTAACATCAATAAAATATTTAAAATGAGTGGTAAAAAAGAAACCAAACATTTAAGCTATGATAAGCTAAAAGATATTTATGACATGCTTTGCTCGTACACATATCAAGAAAGGATTGAACGCTTGGATTTAAAACCCGATCGTGCCGATGTAATTATTCCCGCTGCTAAAATATTTTTAACGGTGATGAAAAATGCCAACATCGAAAAAGTTTTTGTGCCCCAAGTGGGCTTATCCGACGGTATTGTGCACCATATGTATGAATCGTATATCGCAAAACAAAAAAAATAAAGATGTTTGCTCCTGCCTTCATTCAATTGTTTATTACCTTTGGTATTAATGACGCCATCGATATTTTATTGGTGGCCATTATTTTATACCTCGCTTATAATTTGGTAAAAGGTACCTCGGCCATTAATATTTTTATTGGCTTGGCTTTTATTTATTTTGCCTACATCGTTATTAAGGCCTTTGATTTAAAACTGTTATCGAGTATACTCGGAAAGTTTGTGAACTTGGGTGTGATTGCCGTGATGATTGTATTTCAGCAAGAAATTCGCAAGTTTTTATTGTATTTGGGTTCGAATGAATTTATTCGCAATAAAAACTGGAAGAACCTCTTTAAATTGAACATGAATTTAAACGATTTATCGAGTGTGCAAGTTGATGCCGGCATTATTGCCGAAGCCTGTATGAACATGAGTGCCAGTAAAACAGGGGCATTGATCATTATTGCCAGAAAATCGGATCTTAAATTTTTTATCAATACAGGCGATTTGTTAGATTCAGCATTAAGTTGCCGCATGCTCGAAAACATTTTTTATAAAAACTCACCCTTGCACGACGGTGCCGTTATTGTAGTTGATAACCGCATTGTGGCGGCACGCTGTATTTTACCGGTGAGTGAAAACGACAATTTTCCGGCCCACTATGGCATGCGACACCGTGCAGCGGTTGGTATTACTGAAAACACCGATGCCATTGCCATTTCGGTGAGTGAACAAACAGGCGCGGTTTCCTTTACCGTGAATGCTGAGATTAAATCGAACCTTAGTAAAGAAAATTTGATCTTTTTATTGGAAAAAAACACCAAACAATAAATTAATTCTGTACTTTGGTCGCCATAAAAAAAAATCAAATGACAATTACAGATGACAAAGTGGTTTCAGTTAATTATTATTTAACTGCCAGCAAAAACAACGGCCCTGAAGAATTAATTGAAGAAACAACAACTGATCATCCTTTTGTTTTTTTATTTGGTTTTGGCGGGGTATTACCCGATTTTGAAAGTGCATTGGCCGGCAAACAAAAAGGCGACAAATTCGACTTTAAAATCAGCGCCGAAAATGGCTACGGCAATTATGAAAAAGAGTATTTGATTCAAATCGATCGTCAGGCTTTTATTGTTGATGGTGAATTTGATCACAGCCGCGTAAAAGTTGGCAACGATTTAGAAATGAGCGATGCCGATGGCAATCCATTAATGGGCAAAGTTATTTCAATCAATGACCAACACGTTGAAATGGATTTTAACCATCCTTTGGCGGGTAATGAATTGCATTTTATTGGTGAAATTTTAGATGTACGCGAAGCAACCGCCGAAGAACTGGAGCATGGCCATGTGCATGGTCCGCACGGGCATCATCATTAGGAATGATGAATTTTGAATGTTGAATTTTGAATGATGAATCAAAATGAAACAAATCAACGCATTGCAATTCTAGATTCATTCAGGTTTATTGCAATTAGCTTTGTGATTTTATACCATTTCTATCCACCCAAGATACTCTATTCACTTAATCCACAAATTTACAACTATCAAGATGGTTATAGTTTTTTAGATTATGGTTATTTTGGAGTACACTTTTTTTTCATTATTTCCGGATTTGTTATCGCGTCAACACTTCATAAAACGAACACGCTTTTAATTTTTTTAAAAAAGAGACTCATTCGATTAATACCATCAATGTTTGTATGTTCATTTCTAACATATGTATTTTGTTTGGCGTTTGATTCGGATAACCTATTCCCTAGAAGTCATAGTTTTTCAAACTTTCTTTTTAGCACTAGTTTCGTTAGCCCTTTGATTATAGAAAACGATTTTTTTAGATATATCGGATTGAAACTAAATTACGTGAATGGCAGTTATTGGTCATTGTGGCCCGAAATACAATTTTATGCATTGGCCTCTATAATTTACTATTATGATTCAAAAAAGTTTTTTTCGAAGTTTGCGATTGTTGCCACTGTGATTGCAATAATCCACTTATTAATTTCATCAGACATAATTTTTTCATTTTTGAACATTTCGAGAAATAGCAGAATTATGGCAACACTTTCTAAACTCGATATAGTTTTTAATTTAAGCACTTATATACCATGGTTCCTTGCAGGTATTTGCTTCTATCAACTCAAATTTAAATTAAACCCAAAAGCAAGTATTATATTTTTAGTTGTTTCAATACTTTTTATTGTAAATACTGCTAACAATCTTAACGCCTTATTTATAATTATTGCCATGATTTCGATATTCTTAATTTTTGTTTTTAATCCTAAATTTCTTTCCATACTGGAAAATAGGTTCTTCGTATCACTTGGCATGAGTTCTTATACACTCTATCTTATTCACTCAAATATTGGCCTTGTTTTACTTCATAATTATTCTCATTTTTTTGGCAAATTATCCCCTATTTTTCCAATTTTAATTATCGTTATGTTCTTTTACTTTTCTTTAATTATATTTAAATACATTGAAAAACCAATTGCAAATTACTTTAGAAAATCAACCAATGAAGAATTAAAAAAAAATCAGATGTTGTAATCGGAAAATTCAGAAAATATTTTCTGCTTCTAGTCAAATCTAACTTATATTGCGAAACACTCTATTCGTGTCAACACCCAATCAAACTTCTTGTTCTCGTTTAAACAATAAATTGTAATTTTATTAACCCGCAATATTAATTAAATACTAACTATGTCGATTCTATATGACTTTCGAAATGGAAAAGTGGCAGATTTAGACCAAGTGAAAACCCTCGGTTTTATTGCCTTTTCGAAGTACTTTGATCAATTAAGTACTGAAGGTAAAAATATGCTTGAAACTTCATTAAATGATGAATCGAAGTATTTACATTTATTTGAAAATGCCAAATGTTTTGTATGTAGTTTTAATCATGACATTGTTGGCATGGCCTTTCTGGTGCCAAGCGGCACTGCCTTTGATGTGTTTGAAAAAGATTGGGCTGTGATACGCATGGTGAGTGTTCACCCTGAACACAGCGGTAAAGGCATTGCACGAAAACTAACGCAACAATGTATTGATTACGCCAAACAAATCAACGAAAAAACCATTGCCTTACACACTTCTGAAATGATGACAAACGCAAGGCATTTGTATGAATCGATGGGATTTAAAATTAAAAAAGAAATTGATACCCGTTTTGGTAAGCGCTATTGGCTTTATTTGTTGGAAAATATTTGATTGATTATTAAACAAAAAAATACCCTGCTGTAATAATTCCGGATTTCTCATTTTGAGATATTCAAACCCTCGGCATTTTCAAAAAAACTAAACACCGAGCAGCGCCAGCGTTCCGATAGCTATCGGAAGAAACGAAAAGGATGTGCAGGACTTTGCGTGGTGCTTGTTGGGCGAGGGAGGGGCAAAACCTTTAATGGTTTTGAGCCAGCTTTGTGGGATGCGAGTAAGCTACCAGAGCCTTACAAGCACTGCAAAGGACAAGCAGACTTGAAGTGTAAAGCGCGTTATGGCGCCCTAAAAAAAATAATGAATGTCATCATCAATTTGCATTTTGTTTCTCAGTTTTGATTCAAATAATTAAAGCTTAGCTTTACAATATGGACGATGAAAAACCAAAACACGAAAGGCGCCAGCGATACAAAGGCACGCATCCTAAAAGCTTTCAAGAAAAGTACAAGGAATTATCGCCTGAACAATACGCTGCTGATGTGGCCAAGGTTTTGGAACAAGGACGAACGCCTGCTGGTATGCACCGTTCGATTTGTGTAGATGAAATTTTACATTATTTAAATCCCCAACCGGGCGAAATTGGTTTTGATGCCACCTTGGGTTATGGCGGACATAGTTTAGCATTACTGAAAAAAATTCAACCGGGTGGTTTGTTGTATGCCGGAGATGTGGACCCGATTGAATTGCCAAAAACCAAGGCCAGATTGGCTTTGCAAGGATTTGGTGAAGACAAAATTGTGATTCAAAAAATGAATTTTTCAACGCTTGATCATTTGGTATTTACATCAGGACCTTTAAATTTTGTGTTGGCTGATTTGGGTGTATCGTCGATGCAGATTGACAATCCCGAGCGTGGATTTTCATTCAAAGTGGATGGTCCTTTGGATTTGAGACTTAATCCAAAGAGTGGGAAATCGGCAGCAGATTTATTAAAACAAATTTCGCAGGAACGCTTAGAGCAACTTTTGATTGAAAACAGTGATGAGCCTTACGCTTCGCAAATTGCCGAAAGTATTTCGATTTTAAACCGACGTGGAAAATATTTAAAAAGCACGAGTGAATTGCAAAATTGCATTCGCGAAGCATTGCTGTTTTTACAATCGAATGTAAGGGCTGAACAAACCAAAAAGGCTTGTCAGCGTTGTTTTCAAGCCTTGCGCATTGCTGTGAATGATGAATTTGGTGTATTGGAAAAATTCCTTGATAAGTTACCGGATGCCTTGGCTTCGGGTGGAAGGGTGGCAATTTTATCCTTTCATTCGGGTGAGGACCGACGCGTGAAAAAATCGTTTCAGGCCTTGTTTCGTGCGGGTATTTACGCCAGCATTGCCGCTGAACCTATTCGTGCAAGTGAGGCTGAAAGCCATGCCAATCCAAGGGCACGCTCGGCCAAATTGCGTTGGGCTGTAAAGGTTTGATTTGTTATAGCCATAATTGTTTTACTGCCTTTCGTGACTTATCTTTAATTCAGCTAATTGCGCTGATGCATTCTTCGAAATGTTTTCTTCAAGCCTCAAGACAGATTTATTGTCGCCCAAGCAAAGCATGCTTGTTTGTTTTGATTTTGTTTGGCTTTAGCGGCTGTGAAACTAAAACAGACAACATTTCTGAAGAAAAATTACGGGCCATTTATGACAGCATCAAAGTTACTGAGGCTACTGTTGCCTTTGAAGAAGATGAGGCATTGTGTTTGATTAAGCGCTCAGAAAAAGACAGCAATACATTTATTAAAATTGTTTACCGCAAAAATTTCCCAACTT
>CANGGP010000062.1 GCA_947453445.1 Sphingobacteriaceae bacterium | reverse complement strand
TCACACTTAATTAACGCCCAGAGTTCAGCTTATGAAATTGGCCATTATAGACTGTGGAACCAACACCTTCAATTTATTGATACTCGAAATTATTGATTCAAAAATGCACCGAAAATTGGTTAGCACCCGTGAATCAGTAAAATTAGGAGAAGGTTCGATTAACCATGGATATATTGGCGAAGAAGCGCTTCAGCGTGCCCTAAATGCTTTTGAAGTATTTCATACACACATTCAAGCGCAACAAACTGATCATGTACTGGCTTATGCCACCTCTGCTATTCGCGATGCCACTAACGGATGGCGCTTAACTGCAAGGGTGAAGGAAAAATTCGGCATATCCATTGAAATCATCAACGGACTAAATGAGGCAAATTTTATTTTTTTAGGGGTGAACGCGGCCGTAACATTAACCGAACAGGTGTCCTTAATCATGGATATTGGAGGCGGCAGCGTTGAGTTTATTTTGGCCAAAAAAGGGCAAATGCTTTGGAAAGAAAGTTTTAATGTAGGGGCCGCCCGCATTCTTGATACATTCCAGCCCTCTGATCCAATTACCGATCAGCAAATTAATGACATAAAGGGCTTTTTGAAAGAAAAATTACGACGCTTACACGAAGCCGTTCAAAGTTTTAAGCCTACCGAATTGGTTGGGTCATCAGGCGCTTTTGATTCTTTTATCGAAATGTTGGCCGTGAAAAAACTATCACCGCCCTTGAGCGATCATTCCACTGAATACGACTTAAAATGCAGCGATTATTTAATGCTTGCCGATGAAATTATCAAATCCAGCATCGAACAGAGAAAAGGCATGCAAGGCCTTGTGCCCATGCGGGTCGACATGATCGTGATCAGCTGTATCATGGTGAATTTTATACTCGAAGAACACCAATTAAAAAATTTACGTGTATCCACTTATTCACTTAAAGAAGGGGCCGTTATTAACTTTATCAATCAGTCAAAAAAATAGCTTAACATGGCAAAAATATTAATCATCGACGATGAAAAGGCCATTCGCCGCTCTATCAAAGAAATTCTTGAATTCGAAAAGCACAACATCGATGAAGCTGAAGATGGCCAAATGGGCCTTAACATGCTGCTTAAAAACAATTATGATGTGGTGCTTTGTGATATTAAAATGCCCAAACTCGATGGTTTGGAATTGCTACAAAAACTCATGGAAAGCGAAGTTGAAACTGCCATCATCATGATGAGCGGTCACGGTAATATTGAAACTGCAGTAGATGCCGTTAAAAATGGAGCCTACGATTATTTGGCCAAACCCATCGACCTCAACCGTTTGCTGGTATCGATTCGAAATGCCCTTGAAAAAAATAATTTGGTCACCGAAACCAAAGTATTAAAACGAAAAATGGCCAAAGGTGTTGAAATGATCGGCGAATCAAAGGGCATGAACGACATCAAAGAAATGATTGAAAAAGTTGCCCCAACCGACGCCAAAGTTTTAATTACAGGCTCAAATGGCAGCGGTAAAGAGTTGGTGGCGAAATGGATTCACGAAAAAAGCAATAGGGCAGCGGGACCCTTGGTAGAAGTGAATTGCGCCGCCATTCCTTCCGAATTAATTGAAAGTGAATTGTTCGGTCACGAAAAAGGCTCATTCACCTCGGCTGTGGCACAACGAAAAGGTAAATTCGAATTGGCCGAAGGTGGTACTTTGTTTTTGGATGAAATTGGTGATATGAGTTTAAGCGCTCAAGCCAAAGTGCTGAGGGCACTGCAAGAAAGTAAAATCACAAGGGTGGGCGGAGACAAAGAAATTAAAGTGAACGTACGTGTAATTGCAGCAACCAATAAAGACCTGGAAAAAGAAATTGAAAAAGAAAATTTTAGAAGAGATTTGTACCACCGCTTAAACGTTATTCCAATACACGTGCCTTCTTTAAACGATCGACGAGATGATATTCCTGTTTTGGCTGATTATTTTTTGAATCTTATTTGTGAAGAAATGGGCCTTGCCAAAAAAGCCCTTCATCCCGAAGCGCTCGACTGTTTGGTGAAACGCGATTGGCCCGGCAATATCCGTGAATTTAGAAATGTAATTGAACGCTTAATCATTTTAGGCGCAAAGGAAATTACCAAAGAAGATGTTTTGAAGTTTGCTTGATTTTTTTTTACTACTGAAGTACTTAGTGCACTAAGAAATCGAATGGATTGCTAATTCAATAAAAATTAAATGCCTTATTTATTGCCGGGTTCTAGCCAATTAACTCAAAATTCAGAAAGCAAATCAATTAATTGCCTTGCCTAAGAAATCAGCCATGATAAAGTCTTCCAAGGTATAACGTGTACCGTTTGCAAACACTACAATCCATGCATCCTTTTGACCGCTTGCAATGGCTTTTTGACGAAGTGCTTCTGCTTGACGAATGGTTGAGAATTCACTTTGTGTAAATCTTGTAATGCCATCGGGATAAGCTTCTTGTTTTACAGCACCCAAGTTTTTTAATTTACTGTACTTGTAATTTTGTGGTTTTCTATAAGCGCCAATTTGTACTTTAAACACCACGTTTTGCGCACAATAATCACCGCATAATTTAAGCATCTGCTTGTAAACTGCAGGATCGTTTAATGATTTTCCTTTAATTACCGAAAGCTCAGCAATTGGCGCACTGCAAGGCTCTGCCATCTTTTTAATTTCAGGTTTAGCAGGTGCTTCAGGTTTTACTTCTTCAATTGGTTTCTCGTTGCGCACCACAGGTTCGTTTTGCGGTTCCATGGCCATAATCGCTTCCTCTTTTACCCTTGGTTTTTTAGGTTGTTCCTTCACCACAACAGGCTCAGCTTTTTTAGGTTCTTCTTTCACCACAACCGGTTCAGTGGCTTTAGGCTCTTCTTTAACAATTGGCTCTGCTTTAGGCTCTTCCTTTATCACCACTGGTTCAGTAACTTCTACTTGCTTTGGTGCCTCAACAGCAACCGGTTCTTCTTTAGGTTCTTCTTTTACCACCACTGGTTCAGCAATTACAGGTTCTTCCTTTACAATCACCGGTTCCGCTTTCTTCGGTTCTTCTTTTACAACAACGGGTTCAACTTTTTTCGGTTCTTCTTTTACAACAACAGGTTCAACCTTTTTCGGTTCTTCTTTTACAACAACAGGTTCAACCTTCTTCGGTTCTTCTTTTACAACAACAGGTTCAACTTTTTTCGGTTCTGCCTTTTTCGGCTCAACCTTGGCTAATACCGGCTCAATTTTTTTAGGTTCTTCTTTCTTTGGTTCTTTCTTTGGTTCAATCTTAACTTCCGGTGTATAAGTTGGTGTGTTTAATGCTACATAAGCCGTTGCCGTGTTCACCGGTATAGGTGCGGCCGTGCTTGTTTTTACAGGTTTTGGATTAAAAAATGCAATTTCTTCGTCCGATGGTTTGTATTTTTTCTCTGTCTGTGGTTTTACATCCCAAGGATTATTGGCCACAAATGGCTTAGAGTATAAATTGTAATCTTTACTTCGTTCAATGTATCCATTTAATGTTTCTAAATCGAGGTCTTCTTCCAAAGGCTCAAATCCAAAAGCACTCACCTTTACATGGTAAATGTATCCCGGTTTTAAAGTCAATAAATATTTACCGGTTAATCCGTTTGAAGAAAAAGGACCGGTCATTTCATTGTCATCTACCCTAATCACTTCAATTTTGGCTTCAATGGGTTTGTTATCGCCGTAAACCACACCTTTAAACATGGCTACTATCAGTTTCTCACCCATATCGCCGGGTAACACCAAATAAATATCTTGTCCGCCTTTACTATCAGTTGATGCCCTGTCGCTGCTAAAATAACCTCTATCGCCTTTTGAATTTAAAACATAATAACGGTCATCTTCAGTTGTATTTAATGGTACACCAACGTTTCTTGGTTCGCCCCATTCACCGTTCTCAAACACCGAAAACATAATGTCGTATCCACCAATACTCGTATGACCTTTTGAACTAAAATAAAGCGTTACACCATCTGGATGAATAAAAGGTGCATCATCATCGTATATGGTATTGATGTTTGGACCCATGTTCACCGCAGGCCCCCATTCGCCATCATCTAACTTGCTCATCCAAATATCTTTGCCGCCTAAACCGTTGGGTCTTTCACTGGCGAAAAACAATGTTTTACCATCTGCTGAAATGGTACAAGATCCATCCCAAAAATCAGGGTGATTAATGTTACTGTTTAAAGGCTCAGGTTTACTAAAATCGGTGCCGTTAAAACGACTCACCATAATATCACCATCATTCTCATTACTGCTAAAGAAGGTATAAAGCGTCATACCATCAGGCGACATGGCAATGGCGGCGTCATTGGCTCTGGTATTTAGAGATTTAACAGGAACCGGTGTCTTCCAAGTTGAGTCAGGATTGCGCTGACTCATATAGATATCAGATAAATATGTACCGTTTGGATCGGATTCCAATGAAGCATTTTGTTTACCACCCATACTTCTTCTTCCCTGGTAGGTGAAAATCATCATCGATTCATCGGCTGTGATAATCGGCACACCTTCTAGTTCTTTTGAGTTAATTGGAAAACCTAAGTTTTTTACGGTTGCAGTACTAAAGGCATTGTTTAACATTACCTTACCATTATAACAATTGCTTAACACCATGTTGGCGTCGTGTACAAAGGCTACATCATCTTTTCGCTTACTGTTAGATAATGCTTCAATCATTGGTTTTAATACGGCAATGGCTTCATCAAACTTGTAATTAATGTGATAAGCCTTTGCTAAGTAGTATTGCGATTCTCTTGTACTGGCTTCTTTGTTGATTTGTTTAAAAATGTCGATTGACCTGGCTTTTTTATCAGGACAGCCCAATGCGCAAATACCCAACTTAAAGCGGTAATCGATTTCTTTAGGATATCTGGAGGCTAATTTATCAAATGCGTCGTATGCTTTAGCGAATTCGTAGTTGTTTAAATGATCATATGCAATGTCTTCAAGTTCGTTTTTAGATTGCGAGTGAACCGTCCCAAACCCAATGAAGAGAAGCGCTAGGACTAAAAAAATACGGCCACTTTTGATCATACTAAAGTATTAGATTTTAACAATCATAAAAATTGTGATAATTGTTTAAGTAAAGCAGAGCCGTAACCTAAACTTATTAATAACATATTGTTCATTAAGTGATTCATATAATTTATTCAATTAAAGCGCTTTGCATTATCATATTAGCTCTAAAATTAAAAAAAAATCAAACAAAATAAAATTATTCTGCTTAAACACATGGGTGTAAGTTCACAAAAGGAGTAATTACTTTATAATGAATGGTTCTATTAAAACGGATGCCGCACTTATTGGCAATTGCAAGGGGCGTTGAAATAGAGCTTGGTTTGGGGCAACCAGTTTTGAATTTTATCTTGTTCTTTTTGAGAGATAATGATATTACGTAAATCCATCACCTTTAATTTTTTTAGTTTCGCCAAAGTTTCAGGAAAATAATCAAGATTGTTGCTCCATAAATCGGCAATTTCCAGATTTTCTAAATCACCAAAGCTATATGGCACTGTGGTTAAATTGTTTTGATTCACATTAATATGTCGCAAATTTTTTAACTGTCCGATATTTTTAGGAAGGTGCTCAAGTTTGGTATTGCTTACAATCAGTACTTGTAAATTTTGTAATAGTATTAAAGAATCGGGCAATTCTTTTATAATGTTTTTACTGAGGTCGAGGTATTGTAAATTTTTAAATTGAAATATTTCTTTTGGAAATTCTCTATATTTCTTTTTGCGCAAAGTAAGTTTAACCACATTGCTTGGATTTTCGAGGGCAGCATTTAAATCAGTGTACTCTTGATAAGTCGCCAATGTTACCGAATCGAGTAAAGTTGTTTGCGACTGCACAAAGTTACAGAGCATAAAAAAGAAAACAATATGAATTATCTTTCTCATGTGATTTGAAGCATTCTTTGTAAGCTGTTCGTTTTATCTTCGCTTAGTGCAGCTTTTAACGCATCTAAATTTGCGAATTTTTTTTCATCTCTTAAAAAATCGATAAATCGAACGCTGATTTCGGCATTGTAAATGTCTTCATCAAAATCAAAAATATGCACTTCCAATTTTAGTTTTTTATCTGAATCTGTGGTTGGATTTAAACCAATATTCATCATGCCGAAATATTGTTTTTCATGCACATCAACACCAACAAAATATACACCCGACTTTGGAATCATTTTATCCGTTTCGGTTAATGCTAAATTGGCGGTGGCATAACCCAATTGTCGCCCCAATTGTTTGCCTTTCATCACCTTGGCTTTTAAAAAATAATGGTGGCCCAAATAATCCTTGGCCAAAGCAACTTTCCCTTCTTCTAAGGCTTTACGTATTTTGCTGCTGCTTACAGCGATATTGTCAATATCCAAGGCCGAAATTTCTTCCAGCTGAAAATTAAATTCCTTGGCATATTGTTTTAAAACATGAATATCGCCCAAACGGTCTTTGGCAAACTTGTGATCGTAACCAATCACCAAGTGTTCAACTTTGAGTTGTTTAATTAAAATGTCTTCTACGTAGTGTTTCGGACTGGTATTCGCAAAAGCCTTGCTGAATGGATAAACCACGGCAACATCAACGCCGTGCTTTTTAAAAAGTTCAAGCTTTTCATCAATCAAGGTCAGTAATTTTAAATCCTTTTGTTCAGGAAATAATATTTTTCTGGGATGTGGCTCAAATGTTAAAACCACCGTGTTTAAGCCATACAAAGCCTTTAAATCCTGCAAGCGTTTTAAAATTTTTTGATGTCCCAAATGCACGCCATCGAAGGTACCAATGGTCACAATGGTGGGTTTTTCTATCCTAAAATGTTCGGTATGTTGTATGGTGAGCACATGGCAAAGATAATCTAAAATCTATATTTAAGATATAGGAACCAAGTTTGGCAAGTCAAATAGTCAATGCGATAAAGGTTCCAGTATACTCTTAATTCTTTCGAATGAATATTGAGATCAGAAAAAGTCACAAATCAACAAAGCTGCTAATCTGTGAACCGCTTAATTTTTGAAGGCGATTCCTTTTAGGTACTTATTTTTGGCTTGGACGGAGCGGTCTTCAGAAACTGTTAAAAACCCCTTAATAAATCCCACTTTTTTCTTCCTTCTTTTAAATAAAACTACTACCTTTGCGCTCGAAAAATTACAAACTAATTATATGTCACAACAAATTGGCAAAATAGCCCAAGTAATCGGTCCCGTTATCGACGTGCGTTTCGACTTGGAAGGCGGTACATTACCAAATATTTTAGATGCGCTTGAAATTTCACGCGACAATGGTCAAAAATTGATTCTTGAGGTGCAACAGCACATTGGGCAAGACATGGTGCGTACCATTGCCATGGATAGTAGTGACGGTGTTTACCGTGGTATGGAAGTGACTGCTACAGGTGCGGCCATTAAAATGCCAACAGGTGACAAAGTAAAAGGCCGTTTATTTAACGTAGTGGGTGAAGCCATCGACGGTATCGACGTAGTAAGTAACGTTGGTGGTCGTGGTATTCACGCTGAACCGCCGCGTTTTGAAGATTTATCAACTGCAACAGAAGTTTTATTTACAGGTATTAAAGTAATCGACTTAATTGAGCCATATTCAAAAGGTGGTAAAATTGGTTTGTTTGGTGGTGCCGGTGTAGGTAAAACCGTATTAATTCAAGAATTAATCAATAACATCGCCAAAGGTCACTCAGGTTACTCGGTATTTGCCGGTGTAGGTGAGCGTTCACGCGAAGGAAACGATTTATTGCGCGAGATGATTGAATCAGGCATCGTGAAATACGGTGAAGAGTTCAAACATTCAATGGAAAAAGGCGGATGGGATTTGAGTAAAGTTGATAAAAAAGAACTTGAAAAGTCACAAGCTACTTTCGTGTTTGGTCAAATGAACGAGCCTCCAGGAGCCCGTGCGCGTGTGGCTTTATCAGGATTAACCATGGCCGAATATTTCCGTGATGGAGATGGTTCAGCCCAAGGTGGTCGCGATATCTTATTCTTTATCGATAACATTTTCCGTTTTACACAAGCCGGTTCTGAGGTATCTGCCTTATTGGGCCGTATGCCATCAGCGGTAGGTTACCAACCAACATTAGCATCCGAAATGGGTGTTATGCAAGAGCGTATTACCTCAACTAAAAACGGTTCAATTACCTCTGTACAAGCGGTGTATGTACCTGCCGATGACTTAACCGATCCGGCTCCTGCAACCACTTTCTCTCACTTAGATGCAACCACTGTATTAAGTCGTAAAATTGCCGAATTAGGTATTTACCCTGCTGTGGATCCTTTGGATTCAACCTCACGTATTTTAAGTGCTGCTGTATTGGGTGAAGCCCACTACAACTGTGCACAACGCGTGAAATTAATTTTACAACGTTACAAAGAATTACAAGATATCATCGCCATTTTGGGTATGGATGAATTAAGTGAAGAAGATAAATTGGTTGTTTCACGCGCCCGTCGTGTGCAACGTTTCTTATCTCAACCTTTCCATGTGGCTGAACAATTTACAGGTTTAAAAGGTGTATTTGTAGGTATTGAAGACACCATTAAGGGCTTTAACATGATTATTGATGGTCATGTTGACGAATACCCTGAAGCTGCCTTCAACTTGGTTGGTACCATTGAAGAAGCCATTGAAAAAGGTAAAAAGATTTTGGCTGAATCGAAATAGTTTTTTATTAATTATTTCGAGTTATGCGTTTCGAGTTTAAAATTCGAAATATCAACTCGGAATAAAAAACTCGTAACACCTAATAATAATGAAATTAGAAATTATTACCCCAGATAAAAAGTTGTACGAAGGTTCAGTAAAATCAGCTGTATTTCCGGGTAACGAAGGTAGTTTTGGCGTGTTGGATAACCACGCACCGATGATTGCCACCCTTAAAGCCGGAAAAGTTGAATTAACCGACGAATTGAACAATAAATTGGATTTTGAAGTGAAAGGCGGCGTAGTGGAAGTGCTTAAAAACAATGTGATTGTTTTGGCTGAATAATTTTATAAAGAATTGACATAAATCCCGGTTCCAAAAGAATCGGGATTTTTTTATCCCTATACCATATATTGATTAATTTTACCAAAAACCAACAGTGAAAAAAATCGGCACCAATATTATCATTCTCGGCATGATTAACGCCATCGTTTGCGTTGGCAGCTTTTTGCTTTTGAATTATTTGGGCGGCTTTCAAATCAACTTGGCTTACTTGCTTATTTCGGCCTTTGTTTGTTTTGTGTCGGGTTTTTTAATTCTATATTATTTTTATTACGTTGATGTTACCAAACGCACCAATTTTTTATCCGAAAAAATAAGAAAACGTTTCTTAAACAACGAAATCCCTACTAAATACAGCCAACTTGAAGAAGAAGACGGCTTAATGCGCCTCAACGAACGTGTTGATTTTTTAATCGAATCAAGAGAAAAAGAAGTAAAACATTTCGAAAACCTTGACAGCTACCGTAAAGAATATTTAGGCAATGTGTCGCATGAGTTAAAAACACCTGTGTTTAATATACAAGGTTATATCGATACCTTAATTCATGGCGGCTTGCAAGACGATACCATCAATGTTGATTATTTAAAACGTGCCGAAAAAAGCATCGATCGTTTAATCAACATCATTGACGATTTGGAAACCATCACCCAATTGGAAAGTGGGGGATTACATTTAGATATCGATACCTTCGACTTGGCCTATTTGTGTAAGGATATTTATTCAGCACTTGAAATCAACGCCGCCAAACGCAATATTAAACTCGAATTGGCCCGTAAATACGATAAACCAATCATGGTGAAAGCCGATAAATTCAGGATCCGACAAGTACTGGTGAACCTTATCACCAATAGCATTAAATACGGTAAGGAAAACGGAACAACCGTAATTGCCTTGAATTTTTTAAACAATGATGTAGTGATTGAAATCAGCGATAACGGTGATGGCATTGACGCAGAACACTTACCGCGTATATTTGAACGCTTTTACCGAATCGATAAAGGCAGAAGTCGCGAGCAAGGCGGCACCGGACTCGGACTCGCCATTGTTAAACACATTATTGAAGCCCACGAAAAATCAATTAAAGCTGAAAGCGAAAGAGGTCAAGGCACCAAATTTACCTTTTCGCTCGTGGCCGCCTAAGGGCTTATTGTTTAAAGAAACAGCCTTTATTTTGAGCCAATATTTTACGTTTTTTTAGAAACTTTAATTGTATAACTTGCCTATTATTAGTAAACTTGCAAAAACTTATTTAAAATGGCCGAGATTCATATCACTGATATAGATTACATCGAAATTAATTCGCAAGATGGACTTGATTTTAAATACAAACCTGAAGTTCCTAAGCTTAAATTGGTAGGCACCTTGTTGCTTTCTGAAAGTGAAGATGAAGAAGGGGGCGTATTGTTTTTAACCCAAAAACAATTGAATCAAATTGTGGTTGGTAAAGACATTGATTTAAAATTAACCGACGACCGTTGGACACTTGGAAAACCCTTAACCAAAGAGCAGGTAAAAAAAGTTGGTTTGGTAGATATTGATGCAGAATACATGGGCTCAGCCGGTGAATTCAAATGCTTTGAAGCTGTAAAAGTTTCTTAAGCTTCTAATAAATGTTACAAGGCCCTTAACCAAAAGTTAGGGGCTTTTTTATTACCAATAGGCCGGTCCAAAGCGTTTGCTGATTCGATTATTTGGAAATAATTCGTAAAACAATTGATCGGCCCAAAACAGCACTTTAAAACTATAAGTTGGGGCGGTTAATTTCGGTGAAATTTTATCGCTGTCCTTAATACAAAAACGATAAGCCACATCGGCACCCAAGCCTAAAAATTTAAAAATTTTAAATTGGGCTGTAATGCCGGGTTCGTAAATGAAAACAAAATATTTGGGCGCATTGGTTTTAAATCGATAGGTTCTGTCTTTTTCCCACCAGCACTGCCCCAAACCAATTTGAATGGGCACACTCAATTGCCAACGTTTGGTTTTGTAAAACACAAAATCTACATAAGCACTCACATAAGCCCACTTTAAATAATCAATCACCTTTTCAGGTGTTTGATTGAGGGTGTATTTAATTTGGGTTTTGCTGATATCGCTGCTGAGCCATTCACCGCCAATACCGAATCGAAGTTTTTGTTGAAAGGCCAATCCTAATCGAACGCCACTCACTGTGGTAAGTTCGTGATCAATAAAACTATTGCGTGATTCATATCGCGCATCGATGCTGTATTTTCCTTTCACCACTTCACGCAAGGTGTCGAGAAATTGAGCTTTCGATTTAAAAAAGAAAAAAAGGAAAAATATGAGCAATGACTTTTTCAACGCCAACAAAAATAAGTTTATAACTATTTTGATGTATTTTATTTAACGAATTGTATCAACAAAAGACTTATAGTAAATTTAATGCAAATGCTCGATTTACCAATTGAATATGTAAAAGGTGTCGGTCCGCAGAGGGCTGAGGTACTCAAATCGGAGTTGGGCATTTTTACCTGTGGCGATTTGTTGCAGCATTATCCATTTCGATATGTTGACAGAACGCATTTTAATACCATCTCCGAAATCAATGAAGACTTGCCTTATGTGCAATTAAAGGGCCAGGTAAAATCATTAGAAATTGTTGGTCAAAAAAACGCTAAGCGATTGGTGGTGTTGTTTAGTACTTCATCGGGCATGATAGAATTGGTGTGGTTTAAAGGTTATCATTGGATGGCACAAAAAATCAAAATGGGCACTGAGTATGTTGTGCTTGGAAAGGTAAATGTGTTCAATGGAAAATATTCGATTCCGCATCCGGATTTAGATGAATTGAATGAAGAATTTGTAAAAAATCAATCGGCTTTTCAGCCGGTTTATAGCTCGAGCGAAAAATTAAAATACAAAGGATTAGACAGCGAAGGCATTCGTAAAATTATACGCGGCGTAATTGGGCAAAGCGGCTTTGAGCAAATTGCCGAAACAATTCCATTGTCGGTGCGCAAAGCCAATCAATTGATTTCAACTGTGGATGCCATTCGAAAAATTCATTTTCCGCAAAGCAATGTTGATGTAAATGCCGCCGGCTTAAGAATCAAATTTGAAGAATTATTTTTTGTGCAAATACGATTGCTGCGTTTACACCACAACCGGGCAAAAACCATCAATGGTTATGTTTTTTCAAAAGTGGGTGCGGCTTTTAATGATTTTTACAATCACCATTTGCCTTATACACTTACAAATGCGCAGAAAAAAGTTCTAAAAGAAATTCGCGTTGATTTAGGTAGCGGAAAACAAATGAACCGTTTGTTGCAAGGCGATGTTGGTAGCGGAAAAACATTGGTGGCTTTAATGAGTATGTTGTTGGCAATCGATAACGGTTACCAAGCTTGTTTAATGGCACCAACCGAAATATTGGCGCAACAGCACTTTGCTTCCTTCAAAGATTTTTTAAAAGAGCCTGATTTTGAAATGGCACTTTTAACCGGTTCAACCAAAACAAAAGAAAGAAGAATCATTCACCAAAAACTTTTAAATAACGAAATAAAAATATTAATTGGCACCCATGCTTTAATCGAAGACATTGTTCAGTTTCAAAATTTAGGTTTGGTGGTGATTGATGAACAACACCGTTTTGGTGTTGAGCAAAGGGCCAAGTTGGGAAGGAAAAATACCTATCCGCCACACGTATTAATTATGACGGCCACGCCAATTCCACGAACCTTGGCCATGACATTTTACGGTGATTTAGATACAAGTGTTATTGATGAATTACCGCCCGGTCGAAAAGCCATTAAAACGCTGCATTATTTCGAAACCCAACGCTTAAGGGTAAATGGTTTCATCAAAGAACAAATAAAACTCGGTCGTCAAGTTTACATTGTTTATCCGCTTATACAAGAGAGTGAAAAAATGGATTATCAAAATCTGCAACAAGGTTACGATAACCTTTTAAAGGAATTTGAGCCCCCACAATACCAAATTAGCATTGTACATGGTAAATTAAGCAATGAACAAAAAGAGTTTGAAATGAAACGTTTTGTGAATGGCGAAACGCAACTAATGGTTGCTACAACAGTAATTGAAGTAGGGGTGAATGTGCCCAATGCCAGTGTGATGGTAATTGAAAGCGCCGAACGTTTTGGTTTATCACAATTGCATCAGTTGAGAGGGCGCGTTGGAAGAGGTGCAGAGCAAAGTTATTGCATACTGCTTACAGGCTATAAATTGGGTGCCGATAGTAGATTAAGAATGGAAACCATGGTACGCACCAATGATGGATTTGAAATTAGTGAAGTGGATTTAAAACTGCGTGGTCCGGGTAATATTGAAGGTACACAACAAAGTGGCGTTACAGATTTGAAACTGGCCAATTTAGCCAAAGATGGTGACATTTTGCAGTTGGCACGCAAGGCTGCACAAGACTTGTTGAATGAGGATGAGGAATTGATCATGGAAGAGAATCAATGCGTGTTGAAGCACCTTGAAAGTCAACAAAAAAACAGAACCAATTGGAGTAAAATAGGATAATATGACATTCATTAAAGCATTACCCAAAGACAATTTTTACGCGGTTATTTTTTCATCTACGAAGTCAGAAAACCTTGAAGGCTACCGTGAAATGGACGAAATGACAATGGATTTAGCGTCAAAGCAAGAAGGTTATTTAGGCTATGAAAGTTTAAGTCATGAGAATAAAACCATTTTTATCAGTTACTGGGAAAACAGAAAAGCCATTGAAAATTGGCGGCAGCATGCGATTCATTTGATGGCTAAAGAAAAGGCACAGCAATGGTATCAAAGATACCTTAGTCAAATATGTTTGGTTGAAAGTTCTCATCATTTCGAGAAATGATTTTAAAGACAATTTCATTTGTTTAATCTTACCTAAGGAATCTTTTGTCTAAAATAATTTAATTTATTTTTCAAAAGGAATTCAATTCATTGTTGTTTAATTGGGGCAGCAATAGACAGTAAATTTCAATTAATCATCAATTATTTTCGACTAAAAATCAAATTTAAACGCTAAACCAATGGGTAAAGCGTAAGTATTTGATTTTCAGAGCGTAATTAATGTGCTGATTATCATGCTCATGACTCTTTTTAACATATTTTTAATATATTTACCTTGAGTTTTTAACAAGTGCCTGTTGGCAAGGTACCTAAGTCTAATATTATTCTATTCTCCTACAACTATGAAATTAAAATTACTGTGCTTACTATCTATTTTAACTTTTAATGCCTTTTCACAATCCCCCAAACTTATTAACTATCAAGGGGCTGCGCGACGCACCGATGGCTCTGTTATAGGCAATAGAGTTTTAGGTGTTAAATTTGAAATTATAGAAGGCGCTGGTACAGGAACAGTTGTGGGTGCCGAAACGCAGACGGTGAATACCAATGTTTTGGGTTTATTTTCAACCCAGATAGGAAAATCAGGTTTAAATTTTGCAGCTGTAAATTGGCAAAATGCACCGCATCGTTTGCAAATTAGCATCGATACCACAGGAGGAATAAGCAATTTTATTGGAACTTTCCAAAATCAAATTACCAGCACACCATTTGCATTTAATGCCGATGACGTACCAAGCACCTATACGAATAATATTTTAACCATTGGAAAAAGCACCTACACCATTGTGTCGGCTGTTACCCCCAGCATTAATACACAGGGTTTGATAAGTTCCACCAATAGTGGAAGTAGCTTTACATTGAATGTGCCAAATCCTACGCTAAGTTTAAATGGCAGTAGTTTGAGCATTAACAACGGAAACACCATTACCTTGCCAAGCCAAACTTCGCAAACCATTGTGCCGCAAGGTGCACTTAGCCTTACAGCGGGTTTAAACAGTTTTACATTAAGTACGCCTGCACAAATTTCGCAAACAATTACCGGTAATGGAATGGCCGTGGTGCAAAATGGCGTCAATACAGCAACCGTTAGTGTGCCAAACCCTACTTTATCGCTTAGTTCAAATAGTTTAAGTATTAACGGTGGTAACACAGTTGTATTGCCTGGTCAAATCGCACAAACCATCACGGCACAAGGCATTGCATCAGTATCCAATGGCGTAAATTCAGCAACGGTATTGGTGGCAAATCCTGTTTTATCCAATACATCAAATATTTTATCAATATCGCAGGGAACAGCCGTGAGCACAGTAACTTTGCCGGCAGTAAGTTCAGCTTCTTTTTTGCAGTCAGGTGTAATCGGTGTTACCACCTTGTCAGCCAATTCATACAGTTTAAATGTGCCAGCGCCGGTATTAAGCAATACCGCCAATGTTTTATCAATAAGTCAAGGAACCGCCATTAGCACAGTTACCATTCCGATTACGCACACAATACTTGGAGTAGGTTTGGCTTCTGTTTCGCCATTGTCAGGAACTGCTTTTACAGTGTCAGTGCCAAATCCTAGTTTATCAAACATTGGTGGATCGATTACTTTAAGCCAAGGAACACTTGTAAGCAGTGTGGCCTTGCCGGTACAAACCAATCAAACCATTACCGGTTTAGGAATTGTAAATGCGGGCAGTGTTAGTGCCAATAGCTTTACTGTTAGTGTGCCGAATCCAAGCCTTTCAAGCAATGCCAATTCAATCACCATCACCCAAGGAAGTGTTGTGAGCACGGCAACAATACCGACTGCGGTTTCACAAACCATTTCTGTTTTAGGAGGACTCGCCACTGTTACCAATGGTGTGAATAGTGCCAGTATTACCATTCCAAGTGCTTCTTTGTCTTCAAGTGGTAACTCTTTAACCTTAACAAATGGTACAGTAATTACCACTGCCACGGTGCCTCTACAAACTACCCAAACCATTACAGGGGTTGGCATAGCAAGTGTTACATCGCCGGCTTCTAATTCATTTGTGGTGACAGTTAATCAACCAACTTTTGCTTATAGTCAAACTAACGGTTCGCTTACTTCCGGAACATCATCGGCTAATATCACACCAAGTTTGTCCTTATCAGGCACCACTTTAACTTCAGGCCCGGCAAGCAATTCAATTAATTTTAGTGCTTTAACACCATGGTCACAAAGTGGTGGCACAGTATCTTTATTAACATCAAGTAATATTGTTTCGATTGGCGCCAACACTCCCTCTTTATCCAATACCGGCTTATTACTTGGAAGAAATGGTGCCTTTGATAATAGAATGGTGATTACGGGTGGAGACAATAGTAATTCTTACGGCGGTATGTTAACCATTACAGAAAATCAGAATCAAACACAGGGTATGACTTTAAAAATGGATGCTACTGCCAATCGTTTTTTAATTACATCTGATCCCACAGGAACCAATTATGTGATGGGTATTGGCGGTTATTCAGGTATTAATCAGGGTGTGAGTTTAGGTAACGGTTATGCGCTTAATAATCCTCCTGCCAATGGCATGATTGTGCAAGGCAATGTGGGTATAGGTACTGCTGCTCCAACAGCAACTTTGCATGTGGTAGGTACATCTCGTTTTGTGGATGGTACTGAAGGCGCAGGCAAAGTGTTAACTTCAGATGCCAGTGGCAATGCTACTTGGTCTACTTCAACCTCAGGCTGGGGCTTAACCGGCAATGCAGGTACAACGCCAAGTTTAAATTTTATAGGAACAACTGATAACAAAAACTTAAATTTCAAAGTCAATAATCAAAATGCAGGGGCAATAGACTATACAAACCAAAACACTTTCTTTGGATACCTTTCCGGAAGCTCATCTCCCACAACGCAAGGTAATACGGCAATTGGTACAAACGCAGGTAAACTAATATCAACCGGGGGATTTAACACAGCTTTGGGTTGGGGTGCTTTAACTTCGAATACCAGTGGTCAACAAAATGTGAGCTTAGGTTTTTCGGCTATGTCGGCTAATGTTTCAGGAGGCTTCAATTCAATTGTTGGAATGTATGCTTTAACAAGCAATACATCAGGCTCAAGCAACAGTGCCTTGGGTTGGGGTGCTGGTTACAATAACACAGGAAATAACAATGTGTTTCTTGGTAATAGCGCAGGATACTACGAAACAGGCTCCAATAAACTTTATATTTCAAACTCTACAACCTCAACAACGCCGTTAATTTATGGCGATTTTAGTACTGGCCGAGTGGGTATCAACACCAACACAGGAACTGCTAATTTTCAGGTAAATGGAACCATGCGATTGGTTGACGGAACAGAAGGAGCGGGTAAAATATTAATTTCAGATGCCAGCGGAAATGCAAGTTGGTCAGCAGCTTCTACCTCAACATTTGCTTACAGCCAAACGAACGGTTCGTTAACATCCGGAACAGCTTCAACATATATTACACCGAGTCTTGCCTTATCAGGTTATACAATTAGTTCAGGGCCTGCCAGTAATTCAATCAATTTATCTTCTATTAGTCCTTGGTCGCAAACGGGAGGAACGGTTGCATTGAATACATCTACAAGTAATGTAGGTATTGGTGTGAGCAATCCAACCAACAAGTTGGCAGTTTCTTCGACCACTACAACACCAAATTTTGCGCAATACACAACACTTAACTTTAATCCCAGCACAAATCCCGGCGGTGCTGCCGGAGCAGGTTATTTCAGCAATAATTTTAATGGAACTGGGGGCACGCAATTAAACACTGCCATTACCGGTTATTTGAGTTTAGCTGGTGGTGCAAGTTCATCAGCCTATAATACCGGGGCTTGGTTACATGGTATTAGTGCCGGAGGTAGTCACAATAACATCATGGGTGTTTTGGGAAGTACTGAAGTTTATGGGGCTACTGTTGGAAGTGTTTATGGGGGTTATTTTACACACATGGCCAACACCGGAACAGTTACTAACGGTTATGGGGTATACGTAGGTTCAGTTTTTGGTAATAATAAATGGTCGCTTTATTCCTCAGATGCCACTGCGCCAAATTATTTTGCCGGCATGGTAGGTATTGGAACCAATGCACCTTCATACAGCATCGATGTGATTGGCACTGGTGGTCCTCGTGCGCGCGTTTTTAGCCAAGATGGTAATTACGCAGGTTACATTTCTAAAAACACATCACGTGAATTTTTTGCCGGTGTGCAGGGTACATATGAAGCAGCAAATGGCACAAATTCAGGTTACCACATTTATGATAATACGGCCGGCGCGCGCAGAATGGTGATTGATTATTTGGGAAGAATGGGTATTAATAATTCAGCACCTACAGCAACATTGGATGTACTTGGAACCTTCAAATTGACTGACGGTTCACAGGGTGCCGGTAAAGTTTTAACTTCTGATGCCAGTGGTAACGCCACTTGGTCTACTTCTGCTTCAAGTGGTTGGGGATTATCGGGAAATGCAGCTACCACTGCATCAATTAACTACATAGGAACAAGCGATAACAATCCTCTCAGCTTCCGTGTTAACGGACAGGCAGCCGGCAGAATAGACCATATCTTGCAGAACGTATTTATGGGTTACCTATCTGGTTTTTCAAATTCAACTGGCGCCAACAACGCTGCCGTTGGAACATACGCGCTTTGGCTTAACACCAGCGGCGGTGGTAACTCTGCATTAGGTCAGTCGGCACTTTATTCTAATACCACTGGACTCAACAATACCGCAACCGGTTATGGTGCCCTTTATGGTAACACAACAGGTTCTTTAAATACAGCAAGTGGGGAATCGGCGCTTTATCAAAATGGAGGCGGTGTTGAAAATGCTGCCTTTGGTCGTGCCAGCATGTATAATAACAATGGTGGTTCTCGTAATTCGGCATTTGGTAGTGGCGCCTTGTATTCCAATGTTGGGGGAACCAATAATACTGCCATTGGCCAGCAGGCAGGCTTTTCATCAGCCAGTGGTAGCGGAAATGTTTTTTTAGGAGTGAATGCAGGTTACTACGAAACCACGAGTAATAAATTATGGATTTCGAATTCTACCACATCAACTACACCTTTAATTTATGGCGATTTTGCAAATGGAAAAGTTGGCATTAATACCTCAACCGGTACAGCTAATTTTCAGGTAAACGGAACTACCCGTTTGGTTGATGGAACACAAGGGGCCGGTAAAGTGTTGACGAGCGATGCGAGTGGGAATGCTACTTGGTCTACTGTTGCCACTCCTTCAAGAGTGAGGTCGATTGTTGTTGAACCAGGTGCAATGAACATTACAGGAGCTTATGCCGCAGCACCAGCGACCTACAGCATGGTAGGTGGTTGGCAAAGACCATGTGTTGTATTTCCTGATGCAGCTACTTCACAAGTACAATTGCATTTTGCAATTCCCTCTGATTGGAACGCCACCAGTTCGTTCACTGTGAGAATATTATATGGTTCTCCTAACACAAGCGGTATTTTCGATATGCAAACTTTAACAAGCAATATTGGGATTAACGTAAGCGCTGTAACTTCATCTTCAGGGGGCGCTTTTACACTCTCTCAAAGCAGCACCGTTGAAGGTTTGAGTGAATACCAATATGTGATGTCTGTTACATCAACGAGTAAAGTTTTACAGTTCACATTAAGGAGAAATGGAAATTCAGGAACTGATACATCAACTGACCCAATGAGATTATATGGCATTGCAATAGATTATAGAGATTAAAAAATAACCCAGAAATTTTGGAGAAGATTTAATTAGAATTGAAAGAAAACTATGAAAAATAAATTGGTCATTTTTTTAGTCTTGATGAATGCCATGTTACTGGCACAATCACCGCAGTTAATTAATTATCAAGGAACGGCCAGAAGAACCGACGGAACACCAATCACTAACCGTGTTTTAGGCATCAAATTCGAAATTTGGGAAGGTACCATTCCGGGCACAGCTGTTGCCCTCGAAACCCAAACCATCGCCACAAATAATTTGGGATTATTCTCAACTCAAGTGGGTAAGGGTGGAGCAACAATCAACAATGTGAATTGGCAAAACGGCCCGCATTTTTTAAAAGTAAGTATCGATACCACCGGTGGCACTAGCAATTTTATTGGCACTTATTCGGTTCAAATTGTCTCAGTACCTTTTGCCTTACACGCCCAAAATGTACCAAGTACCTACACCAACAATGTTCTAACAATTGGCAAAAATTCATTTACATTAAACTCAGCCGCAAGTCCTTCAATTAGCACTTTAGGAATGATTACCGCTACAAATTCAGGCGCTAATTATACACTTTCGGTTCCAAATCCAACTCTCAGTATAAATTCAAATTCCCTGAGCATTAATGGTGGCAACACTGTGGTAATTCCTTCCCAAATAGCCCAAACCATTTCTGTTTTAGGTGCACTAACGGTTACCAATGGTGTGAATTCCGCAACCATCTCTGCACCCAATCCTAGTTTAAGTCTTTCAGGTAATAGCCTTAGCATCAATGGCAGTAATACAATTACTTTGCCATCAACTCCCAATACATCTTTGGTATCTTCAGGTGCAGCCATCACCAACACGCTTGCCACCAATTCATATAGTATCAATGTGCCAAATACAACAATTAGTGCCAATGTAAATACCATTACAATTACGCAGGGTACATTTGTTAGTACAGCCACGGTTCCCGCTTCATCAAACGCAAACATTGTCACCCAAGGTGTTTTAAGTAATTCAGTTTCCGGTAACAACTTTACACTCAGTGTGCCAAACCCGGTGTTAAACAGCACGGTGAATGTTATTTCAATTACGCAAGGTACAGCAGTAAGTACAGTTACAGTGCCGATTTCGCATACCATTACCGGCGCAGGAGTAGCTTCCATTTCTCCTTCAAGTGGAAGTGTTTTTACAATCACTGTGCCACCGCCAAGCTTATCTAATACATTAAATGTGATTAGTATTTCTCAAGGAACCGCAGTAAGTACTGTTACCTTACCAGCATCAAGTGTTCCAACATTAGCTATTAACGGACAAAGTTTAAGCACTGTTGGTGGTAATACAATTATCTTACCTGCACAAACCAATCAAACCATTTCAGGAACAGGTATCGCCACAGCGGGAAGCCTTACCGCCAATTCTTTTTCGGTAAACGTGCCGGCTCCTGTTTTATCAAATACTTTAAATGTAATTACCATTACGCAAGGAACTGCTGTTAGCACAGTAACTGTGCCGATATCGCACACAATCACAGGTGCAGGCATTGCATCGGTTTCTCCTTTAAGCGGCAGTTTATTTACGGTTACCGTTCCTCCACCAAGTTTATCAAATACTTTAAACGTCATTAGTATATCACAAGGCACTGCAGTGAGTACAGTTACCTTACCTGCTTCAAGTGTTCCTACATTAGCAATTAACGGACAAAGTTTAAGCACTGTTGGTGGTAATACAATTATCTTACCTGCACAAACCAATCAAACCATTTCAGGTACCGGTATCGCCACAGCGGGAACCGTAAGTGCGAATTCATTTTCTGTGAATGTACCTGCACCTTTATTAACTAACACTTTAAATGTGTTGACCATCACACAAGGCACTGCAGTAAGCACAGTTACATTGCCTGCATCAAGTACACCAACCTTGGCCATCAACGGCCAAAGTTTAAGTACCATTGGCGGTAATACAATCGTGTTGCCAGCACAAACCAATCAAACCATTTCAGGAACAGGAATCGCCACAGCGGGAACCCTAAGTGCGAATTCATTTTCTGTGAATGTACCGGCACCGTTATTAACTAACACTTTAAATGTGTTGACGATCACGCAAGGCACTGCAGTAAGTACGGTTACCTTGCCTGCTTCAAGTGTTCCGACCTTGGCCATTAACGGACAAAGTTTAAGCACTGTTGGTGGGAACACAATTATCTTACCAGCCCAAACCAATCAAACCATTTCAGGAACAGGAATCGCTACAGCGGGAACAGTAAGTGCGAATTCATTTTCTGTCAACGTACCGGC
>CANGGP010000061.1 GCA_947453445.1 Sphingobacteriaceae bacterium | reverse complement strand
GGAGATGAAGTAAAACGGATAATTTCTGAGGTTAAAGATCTTTGCCAAGAGAACATAGGTTATTTGCCTATTATCAAACAAACTCGACTGCGAAAATATTATTGGGACATCGAAAATTCGTAAGAAGTTGTTTGGCGTATTGAAGCATTTCAGAAATTTCGACCTACGAAAAGAAGGCAAAAAAATGAAAAAACCTTACTCCAAAACCTTACTCCAAGGTCAAAATGGTGTCCACCGAAAAACAAAAAAACCCCTGATAGCAAAGCTTTCAGGGGTTTTAAGTTCAGTGGATCCGGAGAGATTCGAACTCTCGTCCAAATAAGGAAAAAATAAGCTTTCTACACGTTTAGACAAATCTTAATTGTCGGTCAGGACTAGGTGATTTATCTTACCAAAATCCCAACTTAGCTACTGATATTGTTTTGGTTAATAGCATCACTAAAACAAACTGCACATTTATGATGCTTTACCCGCGGCGCAGAGCAGCTTAGCTCCGCGGAAAGCAAAGGTCACTTAATTCTAAATTAAGCAGCCATAGCGTAAGAGTTATCTTCGCCAAATAAAAATTGTGAAAGTTCAGTTTAAAGAGCTCGTCTTACAACGCTCTACATGCTTACCTATCTGATGCGCTTACTGTCAAAACCGGTCGGACCCATTTGAAATGTTGAATTATGAATGTTGAATGCTAAATGCATGGCATTCATCACTTCTATTTCTTTAAAGAACGAATAACAAAGTTACTCAATTTTAAGTAATTCCTTAGCTTTAATTAATGCTAAATCTTTTTTTGAGAATATGTCTTTAATGCCATACACTATTTGATATTCAGGTATTATTCCATAACCGGTAATTTTTGCACTTACATCGTGTTCAATCCTAAAGGCAGGCACACGCAAGCGCACTTTGGTATTTGGTAAAATATAATAGGGCGTTACGCCGGCATTGCAGCCTTCTAAAGCGCCCCCTGTTTCCTCACCTATAAAGCTAGCCCTGTGTTTGTATTTTAAATAGGCCGATACCAAAGCAGAAGCAGAAAAAGATCCTCCATCAATTAACACCATCACCTTTCCATCAAAATGGTGTCGCTTTATGGGACGAATGGCATAAACATAAATATCTGTATCGTTTTTTACCACATGTTGTCCCATTCTACTAAAGGCAAATCGGGTAAACTTAAACCAAATATTTCCACTGGTGTGTTTTTTGTATGGATAATTTCGAATACGTGTTTTTAAACTTTGTGTACTGACTGTGTCCATTAAATAAGTCAATAGCTTATAAGCATTGGCCAAACTGCCTCCACCATTGTTTCGCAAATCAATCACCAAATTTTCAGTCTTGTTTTTTTCAAGGCGCTTAAATATTTTTCGATAAGCTTTTCGATACTTCACATGCGAAAATTTTTCAATCTTCAACAAAAGTGTTTTATTGTTCTTGTCAAGGTACTTGTATTTCATACCCGCCTTTTTGTATGTCACAAATAAGCTGTCCTTTGCCCCCAATGGCAGCGGCGGAAAACTCTTGGCTTGAAATGCAGGGTATTTTATCTTTTTTATCTGATCATTCGTTTTGGCCTCTACAAAAAAAGTATCCGGCCTGCCAAACAATGCAGGGTAAAACACATTAAACGCCAAAGAGGCATAATGTTGTTTTCCGCTTACATTATAACCATCCCCACTAATAATTCGCCTTATTTGCGGCAACATGCTATCACACGACACTCCATTGATGCGAATAATTTCAGCACCCTTTTTTAAAAGTGTATCATATTTTTTTTGCGTGGTGGCAAGAAAATAAACCTTGTTTTGCAGCGGTAAAAAAACCAATGGCGAATAATTTTGTTTCGTCTTGGTAATGGCTTTTAAACTCGCTTTTGATAGTCCGATTTCTGTATGCCCACAATGCAAATAATCGATCAACTGCTTTAAACTGATGCGAAATTGTTTTTCAGTTAAACTATCATTTAAAGCATTAATGTAACTTGTAAATAAGCTATCATAATAGGCTCTTGATCGGTAAATACCCACCACCGGGTGCATGGCCAGTACCACATCCTTTAATACTGTTGCATCTTGGCGCAATTGAATCGGCGGATACTTTTTAGTGAGAATATCTTGCTTATGCTGCGAAAACAATACATTGCAAAACATGATTTGCATCACAAGGGCATAGAAAAGGGGCTTAAAAAAAGACATAGAATGTTATCTTTGTAAAAATACGATAAAGTATGAAGCGATTAAAAATTGGTGTACTCCGTGAAGAAAAAACCCCACCCGATATGCGTGTGCCTTTAACCCCACTCATTTGCTCTGAATTAACCCGTAAATATCCCGATATCGACGTGGTGGTTCAACCCAGCAAAATAAGGTGTTATACCGATGCCGAATACACGTCTTTTGGCGTTACTTTACAAGAAGACCTTAGTGACTGCGATGTATTAATGGGGGTTAAAGAAGTACCGCCTGACAAACTAATTCCAGGAAAAAAATATTTTTTCTTCTCCCATACCATCAAAAAACAAGCGCATAATCAAAAGCTAATCAAAGCTTTCATCGCCAAAAACATTGAGATGATTGATTACGAAACCCTAGCCGATAAAATGCACAACCGCATTATTGGCTTTGGCCGATACGCCGGTATTGTTGGGGCGTACAATGGTATTTTGGGTTATGGATTAAAATACGATTTGTTCCGCATCAAACCTGCCCATTTGTGCCGCGATAAGGCCGAAATGGAAGAAGAACTAAAACGCGTAAAATTACCCAACATTAAAATTGTGATTACCGGCGGCGGCCGCGTTGCCAATGGCGCCATCGAAACATTGAGCGCCCTTCGTATTCGTAAAGTAACCGCAGAAGAATTCTTAATGGCCTCTTACCGCGAACCGGTGTATTGCCAACTAAATCCACGCGATTATGTTGAACGCCCGAATGACCACAATTTTGATCTCAACGATTTTTTCACCCATCCCGAACACTTCAGCTCCAAATTTGTGCCATTTACAAAAGTAGCCGACCTCTATATCTCCACCCATTATTGGGATCCGCGCTCACCAAAAATGTTCACCAAAGAAGATTTGCAGTCACCCGATTTTCATATTTCAGTGATTGCCGATGTTACCTGCGACATGGATGGATCGGTACCAACAACTATCCGCTCAAGTACCATTGCACAACCTTTTTACGGTTATAACATTGTGAGCGGAAAAGAAGATTTACCTTTTAATAAGGACACCATTTGCGTAATGGCGGTAGATAATTTACCATGCGAATTACCACGTGATGCCAGTGATGATTTTGGCAAAGACCTATCGGAACGCGTATTGCCGCATTTATTGGGTGATGACAAAGACAAAGTCATTAAACGTGCCACCATCTGCAAAGAGGGTAAACTTACCCAGTACTATGAGTACTTAAGTGATTACGCTTACGGTAATCAATAATTAAAAATTAAGAATTAAAAATTAATAATTAGTCAAGTCGCTTCTTCTCCTTTATTTCCGGGTTTTTCGGAAGGTGCTTAGTAATCACTTTAATCACCTCTGCTGAAATTTTAGAGTAGTCATTTTCCAAATCAGTAATCGACTCTAACTGTGTTTGGTTTGGCGCAGATTCCATATAACAAAAAGTACTGTACAATTCTGACACCTTTTCTCTTAAACGCTTTTCATCAGCAAAAATGGATGTTTTGGTGATGCCCATTAACTCTCCCTTTTGTTTTTCCAAATCAGTAAAAAAGGCAATGGCATTTTTTCGCTTGGCATAGGCCACTGAATCGGATTTTAAAAGGCTTTGGTAATAATTAATGGTATCAATGCTTTTGTTCACTTTATTGTACAATTGTTGTATGGCCATCGCTTTTTCGTAAACCAATTTTCTTTGCTCCAATGGCAAATCTTTATTGGCAGTATCGTGCACACAATTAAAAGTAGACGTGTACACTTTATCATTCACAATTAATTTTAAAGTATACTTGCCCGGTAAAACCATTGGTGCAGTAAAACCTGCCCCATCCATTTTTTTGGCGCCTTCGGCCACCCTTGGCGGTGTGCTACGTAAATTCCAACTCACCTTATTAATTCCGCGTCGAATAGTTCCCGGAATACTTTGCACCAATTTTTCTTTGTCGTCGTACACTTCTAATGTTACCTTACCCGAATTTAAACGTTGCTTAAAGAAATAATCGAAGCTTGGATGATCTGAAGGATTACCGGCCCACCAGCCTCCTGATACCTCTGGTCCGCCCCAACCCAATTTACCATTGTTTAAAATGATATCCGGTGTTTGAAAAACATACACATCTTTATCCCAAATGTCTTTGTTTAAATTACGAATGGTTCTGATATCATCCAAAATAAAAATGCCTCTACCATGAGATGCCACAATTAAATCGTGTGTTTTGGGATGTATCTGAATGTCTCTTGCCAAAACATATTCAGGAATATTGTTTTTCATTCTAAACCAATTGATGCCCCCGTCGAGCGTGGCAAACAATCCCATTTCGGTACCTAGAAACAATAATTCTTTGTTCACCAAATCTTCTTTTATTTTGTGCGCAAAGCCAGTAAATATTTTATGGTTTAAACGTGTAAATGTTTTTCCCATATCAATAGATTTAGCAACATACGTTTGATGATCACCGTACATGTGGTTTTCAAAACTGACATAAACCGTGTTTTTATCAAAGTGTGAAGGTTCGATGCTGCTTACCCAGGCTTGTTTGGCGATGCCACATTTGGCGGCATTCATACTTACGTTGGTCCATGTTTTACCACCATCAAGTGTGAACTGTAAATTGCCATCATCTGTCCCTACCCAAATGGTATTTTCATCCAAAGGTGATTCGGCAATATTAAAAATAGTGCAATGGTTTTCAGCCGAAGTATTGTCTTCACTTAATCCCCCACTCTCTTCCTGCTTCTGCTTGTTTTTATCGTTGGTGGTTAAATCACCCGAAATGCGTTTCCAGTTTCTTCCTTGGTCATTCGACTTGTATAAATATTGTGCACCAACATATAAATTCTTTGGATTCTTCGCGCCGGTGACGATGGGTGTATTCCAATTCCATCTTAATTTTTCTTCTTGACTTGTTTTTTGCGGTTGAATATTTTCCATTTTACCGGTACTTAATTCCACACGCACCATATTACCGCCCTGGTATTCTGAATAAGCTGTTTTTCCATCCACATCCGGTATGGTCCAAAATCCATCACCACCGCCAACACGTGTCCAATTGCCATTGCCAATTCCACCCGGCGCTGCACTTGGCGCTTTCCAACTACCATTGTCTTGCAAGCCGCCATAAACATTATATGGTTCTTGCATATCGAATGCCACATGGTAAAATTGTCCTACAGGAAGTGCATGGTTAAAACGCCATGTAACACCTTTATCAATGCTAGTATACACGCCGCCATCGGTTCCCAAATACATCATGTTGGTGTGAACAGGATTAATCCACAGGGCATGCATATCCGAATGCACCCATCCGCCCTCAGAACTTGCTTCAGTAAAAGAATAACCGCCATCGCTGCTGTAAGCAAATTGAAAAGCCGGACGGTAAACACGTTTCGAATCCTTTGGATCAACCACTATGGTGCTAAAATAAAAAGGACGTGCACATGTGTTCATCGTAGCACTTTGACTTTTCCATGTTTCACCACCATCGGAAGAAATGTATAAACCGCTTTGTTTACTTTCAACAATTGCCAACATTTGTTTTGGATCACTGGGTGCCAAGTTCATGGCAATGCGTCCAAATGGTTTGGCCGGCAATCCGTTTTTTATTTCACGCCAAGTTTTTCCGCCATCCACTGATTTGTAAAGCCCCGAACCGTTACCACCCGAGTTAAAACTAAATGGCTGTCGACGAAATTGCCACATGGAAGCAAACATGATATCGGGATTGCTGGGATCCATAAGCAATTCAGCACAACCGGTTTTATCATCGATGTAAAATATTTTTTCCCATGATTGTCCACCGTTACTTGATTTATAAACGCCGCGGTGTTTGCTATCGCTCCACAATGCCCCCGGTACCGCCACATAAATCACATCTGGATTGTTTGGATGAATAATAATTCTTGAAATATGTTCTGAACTGTCGAGACCAATTTTTTTCCAATTGTCACCACCATCCGTACTTTTATACATCCCATCGCCTATTGAAACCGAGTTGCGCATATTGCTTTCGCCTGAACCAACATAAACAATTGCGGGATTTTTTTGATTGATGGCAATGGCACCAATCGACTGGCAATGCTTATCAAAAACAGATTTATATGAGGTACCTGCATTGCTCGATTTCCAAACGCCTCCGCCGCCTGTGCCAACATAAATGGTTTTGCCTTCATCGTTTAACACCCCTTCAATGGCTGTAATGCGGCCACTCATGGTACCCGGACCCAATTGTCGTGTTTCCATGGTGCCAAACATGGCAGAGTTTACCGGCGATTGCGCCAATAAATTGTAAGTGGTAAACAAACTCACTAAATACAAATACTTTTTCATAAAGCTTTTTTTTTAAGATTATTTAGTTGGCACAAATAATTTATCATCCACCGCCACATTCACTTCAATTTTAGTAATCCTGTTTTCGCTCCAACCGTTGGTGCTCGACATAGGCATGACAATACCTTCAGGCAATTTTTCGTAATTCGAGAAAAAAGTAGAATACTCATTTTCCTGACCATTCGATTTTACTTTCGATGTGATTTTTATGGTCATGTATGTATCAGGATCAATAAAGTAAGTGCTCTCTTTTTGGTTTTTATCGATCATTTTAATTTTATAACACTCGGTACCATCTACGTCTTCCATACCATAAAAATCAATGCTTTTTCCTTTTTCTTTATAGGTTAAAAAATCTTCGAGCATGTCGAGTTCTTCTATTGCCATTTTCAAATCATCTGCCGTCATGGCTTCTGCTTTTGTTTGGCCTGCCCATGGATACATGCTCCATCCGCCTTCTTTGGTAACAATGCTCCAACCGGTCATTCCCATGAGTATAATATCTGAACGTGTGCCTTTGTCTTTCACAGCGATGCTTTTAAATACAATATCAGCACCATTCGACTTCATGCTGCTTTCTGTGCGCATGCTCTTGAGTTTATTCCAATTATCTTTGCCGCCAATGGCACTAATGTGCTTGGTTATGATCTCATCTAAGTTTTGTGCATTGCCGCCAATGCTGCTCATTAAAATCAATAGGCTGAAAAGCCATGCTAATTTTTTTATTTTCATAAAATAATTTTGAATGAATAAATCAATTTCCGAAGATGAAATTAATTAAAAACGCTTAATGAGCAAGCAATTTTACCAAAAATGGGATGAGCGGCGAAATGAAAGTATCAAGGCATTCAGTCGAATGATGCCTTTACCGTTTAAGAAGTCAAAACATTGGATTTTCAGTGGATTAAAAAAATCGATTCATTTATTCCAAGAATTATTTTTTAGCCAACAATTTTATGTCGCTCACTTCTAAAATCTTTTTCTCATAACCCTTCAATGCCGCATTAATCATAGCATTTCCGAGCTCAGCGAGTGTCGACACAAATTTGGGAAACACCAATCGTAAAAATGGATACATCCATTGTACATATTTGTAGTACTTTAAGGTGTTCTTTAATCCAGCTGTTGGCTGCATGTAGCCCGGACGAAACATGTAGGCTTCTAGAAACATTTTCGTTAAGTCATTTTCTGTTTTTCCCTTCACACGTGCCCACATGCTTTTTCCCTTTTCACTACTATCGGTGGCAGCACCCGAAATATAACAAAAACACAAATCTGAATTTTGCTTCGATAAAGTTTTTGCAAATTGCATGGTCAGTGTATACGTCATTTTTCGGTAATCGGTTTCGTTCATGCCAACCGATGATACGCCCAAACAAAAAAAGCAAGCATCAAATCCGCTTAATTGATTTTCGATGGCGGATAAATCAAAAAAATTCTCGTGTACAATTTCCGTTAGTTTGCTGTGCTGCATACCGCTTGGTCTTCTCACCACAATGGTGACTGCTTCTACTTTTGGGTGTAATAAACATTCATGCAATACACCTTCACCAACCATGCCCGTGGCACCGGTTAAAATTACTCTCATATCAATTAATTTAAAACGCCAAATTTCCCGGAATTAAATTCCTCAAAGGCAATGTTTAATTCTTCTTTTGTATTCATTACAAATGGTCCGTATTGTGCAATGGGCTCAAGAATTGGAATACCGCTTAATAACAAGATTGTGCAATTGTCGATGGCCTTAATGTCGATGTTTTCACCTTCACGGGCAAACAAAACAAATTCGTGTTGCATGGTTCTTTTGCCGTTTATTTCGGCAGCACCATCAATCATTAAGATGCCGCAATTGTGTTCGGCCGGCACATCAAAATTAATGGCTGCCGCTTCTTGTAATCGGATGTCGAATAAATTTATTTCCGTATAGGTGTTTGCGGAACCTTTGATGCCATTAAAGTTACCTGCAATGATATTCACACTGCCCTTTCCTTCTTCTAATTTAAACTGCCCCATGTCTTTGCCTTCTATGGCTTGGTAATGCGGCTCTACCAATTTATCTTTCTTGGGTAAATTCACCCACAATTGCACCATTTCAAAAGGACCACCTTTTTTTGAGAATTCTTTTTCGTGGTATTCTTTATGCAAAATACCGGCGCCTGCTGTCATCCATTGTACATCACCCGGATGAATGATACCACTGTTACCTTTGCTGTCGTGGTGCGCCACACTGCCTTTATAGGCGATGGTAACTGTTTCAAAACCTTTGTGTGGATGAACATCTACACCACGCGGTTGTTCTGATGGACCGAAATCGAAAGTCGGATTATAATCCAACATTAAAAAGGGTGAGATAAACTCTCTAATGCGGTAACCGTTAGGAAAATAATTATACACTCTAAAACCATCACCTACCATGCCATATTGCATAGGTTTTGGGAGGATGGCTTCTATTTTTTTTGGTGCCTTTGTCATATCATTAAAATTAAGCAAACATTTGATCAAAAAAAAAGCCCCTTAAAAAGGGGCTCTAATTTTTTAGTGTTCTCCACCATCTTCCTCGCCATCGGCTAAAGGAACGGTTTGCGGCACGTAATCTTTTTCATAACCCGGCTTGCTGTAATCGTAAGCCCAACGGTGTACTTCTGGCAATTCGTTTGGCCAGTTACCATGTAAATGTGCCATTGGTGTTGTCCACTCCAATGAATTTGCTTTCCAAGGATTTTGAGGCGATTTTTCACCTCTAAAAATGCTATAGAAGAAGTTGAATAAGAAAACACCTTGAGCCAAAGCACCTACAATGGCGCAAATGGTTACAATTTCGTTGATATCCACCAAATTATCGAACATTGGGAAATTGCTGTTTGTGTAATAACGACGCGGTACACCTGCCAAACCTAAAAAGTGCATTGGGAAGAATACGCCATAAGCCGTAAGTGTTGTTAACCAGAAGTGGATATAACCCAATTTCTTGTTCATCATGCGTAAAAACAATTTAGGGAACCAATGGTAAACACCTGCAAACATACCAAAGATGGCACTTAATCCCATTACAATGTGGAAATGCGCTACTACAAAATAAGTATCGTGCACATTGATATCTAAAGTAGAATCAGCTAAAATGATACCTGTTACCCCACCTGAAATAAATGAAGCAACTAAACCAATTGCAAACATCATCGCAGGCGTATATTGAATATTACCTTTCCACATGGTGGTGATAAAGTTAAATGCTTTAACGGCAGAAGGAATTGCGATTAACAATGTAGTGAACACGAATACAGAACCCAAGAATGGATTCATACCTGTCATATACATATGGTGACCCCACACAATAAACGATAAGAAACCGATGGCCAAGATTGAGCCAATCATGGCACGGTAACCAAAGATAGGTTTACGTGAGTTTGTGGCAATAATTTCAGAAGCCATACCCAAAGCAGGTAACAATACGATATATACTTCTGGGTGACCTAAGAACCAAAATAAGTGTTCGAATAAAATAGGACTACCACCTACGTTATCTAAAGGACGACCGCCGATATAAATATCAGATAAGTAAAAAGAAGTGTGGAAACTTCTATCGAAGATTAATAACAAGGCACATGAAAACAATACAGGGAAAGATAATACACCTAAAATTGCAGTCACCAAGAAAGCCCAAATGGTTAATGGCATTCTTGTCATTTTCATGCCTTTTGTACGCATGTTAATAATGGTGATGATATAATTTAAACTACCCAATAACGATGATACAATGAAGATGGCCATTGAAACTAACCACAAGGTCATCCCTAACTTAGAACCCGGAATTGCTTCAGGTAAAGCCGACAAAGGAGGATAAATTGTCCAACCTGCTGAAGCAGGACCATCTTGAATAAAACATGATGCCAACATGATTACACTCGATAAAAAGAAGAACCAGTATGATAACATGTTTAAGAAACCGGATGCCATATCACGTGCTCCGATTTGGTATGGAATTAATAAGTTACTGAAAGTACCGCTTAATCCACCTGTTAATACAAAGAACACCATGATGGTACCGTGAATGGTTACCAAAGCCAAGTACATGTTCGGGTCAAGAATTCCGTCTTTTCCCCATTTATCACCTAAAACTGCATTGATGAATGCAAATTTTTCACCCGGCCAAGCCAATTGCAAACGGAAAATAATCGACATGGTCATTGCCACAACAGCCATAACTACCGCAGTAATTAAAAACTGACGTGAAATAACTTTGTGATCCATACTAAAAATATACTTGCTCACAAACGATTCTTCATGGTCGTCATGGTCATGCACATGCGCATGGTGAGATAAGTGTTCTTTTTCTAAAGTTGAGCTGGTTGGACTAGACATCTTATTTCTATTTATTATTTTTAATATTATGATTATTTAGAAGCAACAGTTTTAACTGCTTTTTGTTTTTGCATCCAAGCATTGTAATCTGCTTCGGTATCAACAACTACATTCATTTGCATATTGTAGTGAGAAGCACCACAAATTTTATTACACAACAAGGTATAATCAAATTCAACAGGTTCTTTGTTTTCTGTTGCTCTTTGTTTATTGATGCCTGCCATTAACTGCACAACATAAGGATCTTTGCGCATTTCGGCAGTTGTTTTGGTTGGTTTAAATCTAAAAAAAGTAACCATACCCGGAACACAATTCATTTGCGCTCTGAAGTGTGGTAAATACGCACTGTGGATTACATCACGACTTCTCATGTGTAATTCAATTTCTCTACCCACAGGAATGTGTATTTCATTTTTCACCAAAATATCATCGAATCCAACAACATCAGAAGTATCCATACCTACTGAGTTAGTACTTGAAATTTGACGAAAATCTGTTTCACCCAATTTACCGTCTTTACCCGCAAAACGAGCTGTCCAATCAAATTGTTTGGCATACAATTCAATCACAACTTTATTCGCATCATTACTTTCAGCAGTAATTTCATTCCAATATTTTAAACCAAAAATAATGATGAAAGTTAAAGCTACAGCAGGAACAACTGTCCATAACATTTCAATTTTATTATTATGTGGATAGTATACAGCTTTGTTTTGGCTGTTACCACGGTATTTATAAGCGAACCAAAACAAGAAGAAATTGGTTACCAAAAACACGAAGGTGATTAAGTAAACATTGGCATCAAACAAGGCATCAATTTTTGCACCATGTTCAGAAGCTGCCGGCGGTAAAGCACGGTCGTTCCAACGATTAACTTGCCAAAAGAAAAACGCAAAAAACACAAACATAAACATCAACATGGCTTTACCCATCATGTCATTGTCGCTGTCGGTTACCTGCCACTCTTTTGTTTTTTTCAAACCTCGACTTAACTCAATAACTCTCAATAATTGATGTCCCGCAATTATTAATAATACTATGGCTAACAGAACTAAAAGATTCATCTTACTTTATTTAAACGTTTTTAAATTTCTTTTTATAACTACTTTACGGATTAGGTTGAATGGTGTAAACTTTCTTGTAAGAACGGGTGGTTTTTAACTAACAACGGCGCTTTCGACAAGGCATTTAATACAACATAAATAAACAATCCTAAGAAAAATAGGAAGTTACCAAATTCCATCCAGCTTAAACCTGTCCAGTGATGACCTACTGTGCCAGGCATTACAACCATAATGATATCTAAGTAGTGACCGATAAAAATGATGGTTCCAACAAACATTAAGAAGAAGAAATTTCTTTTTGAATCGCGGCTCATTAACATGATCATCGGGAAAGCAAAGTTCACGAATAATACAGTCCACATTAGTGCCTTGTAACTTTCCCAACGTGTTTGGAAATAGATAACCTCTTCAGGAATATCGGCATACCAAATCAACATGAATTGAGAGAAGTATAAGTATGTCCAAAGGAAAGAAATGGCGAACATCCATTTACCCATATCATGAATGGTACTTTCGGTTACAAACTCAAGGTAACCTAATTTTTTTAACCAGATTACTAAAATGGTAATTGCAATTAAAGCGCTAATCCACATACCTGAAAAGATATACCATCCAAACAAGGTAGAGAACCAGTGTGTATCGATGCTCATTAACCAATCCCATGAAGATGTTGAAGATGTTACAGCAAACAACACCATAAACCAAGCGCCCAATTTGATGTTTTTCCAATGGTAGCTGTTGTTTACATCAATGTCTAATTTATCGGCTTCCAATGAATTTTTACGAAGTTTCATCGTAAACCAATACCAACCTACCATGTATAAAATGGTTCTTACCCACCAGAAAATACCGAAGTAACCAATTTTAGCGGCAATGATTTTGTCATAATTCTCATGGCCCGGTGTTGCAATGCCATCAGCCATCCAATGGTAAATGTGGTGAATGTGTAATTGACCAAGGATAAATAAAAGCATCATAATACTTAATCCCCAAGGCAAGTACATTGTTACTGCTTCAATCACACGCTTAATAGTGGTCGACCAGCCTGCTTCGGCAGCGTATTGCAATCCTAAAAAGAAAGCAGCAGCCAATGAAAGCGCCATAAAAAAGAATGCTCCTGCAAACACATTGCTCCATGCACGCGTTTGATGGTATTCGGCATCTCCTTCTACATGATCATTTAAGAACATGAGGATAATTGACAATAAGCCAACCGCCATCAGCACAAATGAGAACATTTTTGCTTTTGAGGGTACTGTAAAATTTAACTTTTCGGTATTCATAGTGTCTCTAAAATCTTTAAAATTATTTCTTAGCTTTTTCTGGTGCAGCAACTTTTGTTGAGTCTACCGCTACTTCTTTAGGTCCTTGTAATTTTTGCACAAAATACACCAACTTCCAACGCTCTTCTTGCGTTAATTGACTGGCGTGAGAACCCATTGAATTTTTTCCGTAAGTAATTGAATGGAAAATTTTTCCTTCAGGTAAATTCTTTAAAGGACCATTATACGCAGGCGGTGGGCCGGGTAATTTTCCGCCAACTTTACCATCACCACCACCGGTTGCACCGTGGCAATGAATACAAAACTTGCTATACAATACTTCACCTTCAGCTTCCCATTGTGCTTTGTTATCGGCTGAAAGCGGATTGTGTAAATTTAATCCTGCTGCTTCATAACCTTCAGGCGTATTTGGATAAGCATAAGGTATATAACCGCGCGCTACAGTTCCTGCTACCGGCTTCATGGCATTGTTAATGGTGTCGCCATCAACTGTATGTACGCTGTAATATTCAAGTGATGGAGAGCGATACATATCAGGCATAAATTCTACACCCGGACTATTGGCATCTTTCTTTCCACATGCGCTAAATCCTGCTAATAACACACCCATAATAGCTGTAGAAAAAGCAAGTTTTATTGTTTGAGAATTTTTTTTCATCTTTCTTAGTGTGTTTCTTCTAAAACATATTTTGGTTCAACAACGTAAGAGCCTTTGTGGTTTACTTCTTCAGCACCATTGGCTTTTAAAATTTCTTCCGCTTTAGAGGCTTGGTTGGTATTAATATCCAAAAGAATTAAAAATTTGTCGTCGGTTGTTCTTGGATCAGGATTTTTTGCCTTGGCACCCGGTACTAACCAACAACGCAACAAATACGTTAAAGCCATACCGTGAGCAGCACAAAACACTGTACTTTCGAATGATATTGGAATAAAAGCCGGGATGTTGAAGTAATAAGCCCAGTTTGGTTTACCACCAATGTCATTCGGCCAATCAGAAATCATCATGTACCACATCATTAAAGTGGCCAAACCTAATCCTGTTAAACCATAAATGAATGCGCAAATTGCCAAACGTGTGCGTGGAACACCAATGATGCCATCGATACCGTGCAAAGGCATTGGTGAAAATACATCCTTAATACGTATTCCGGAAGCTCTTAATTGCTTACAAGCCTCCATCATTGGAACTTCATCTCCAAAAACGCCATGAATGATTTGTTTATTAGTTGCCATATTATATTAAATAGTCTTTTTAGTGATGTGAATGAGCTGCTACTTTCTTTTGTTCTTCGCCTGATTGTTTCAAAATGGTTTTTAACTCAGCTTGAGCAATCACCGGGAAGTAACGAGAGAATAACAAGAAAAATGTTCCAAACATACCAATGGTTCCTACAAAAATACCGATGTCGATAAACGAAGGCGTGTAAGTATTCCAAGTAGAAGGCAAATAAGTACGACACAATGTAGGCACGATAATTACAAAACGCTCGAACCACATACCGATGTTAATCACAATTGAAATCACAAATGTAAATGTGATGCTGGTACGCCATTTTTTTACCCAGAATAATTGTGGAGAGAATACGTTGCAAGTCATCATAATCCAATACGACCAAGCCAAAGGACCGGTAGCACGGTTTAAGAATGCATATTGTTCCCATTCAACACCTGAATACCAGGCCACAAATAACTCAGTTAAATAAGCCACACCTACAATTGAACCCGTAACAATAATTACAATGTTCATGTATTCGATGTGTTTAATGGTTACATAAGATTCTAATTTGTAAATTTTACGAACCACCAACATCAAGGTTAATACCATGGCGAAACCCGAAAATACCGCACCAGATACGAAATATGGCGGGAAAATGGTGGTGTGCCATCCCGGTACTACTGAAGTAGCAAAGTCGAATGATACAATAGAGTGAACTGAGAATACAAGTGGCGTTGATAAACCTGCTAACACCAAAGATACTTCTTCGAAACGACTCCAGTGGCGAGCGCTTCCGCCCCAACCAAATGATAATAAACCGTACATTTTCTTTTGCCAAGGCTTAATCACGCGATCACGAATCATACCGAAATCAGGAATTAAACCAATGTACCAGAAAACAATTGATACAGTAGCGTAAGTGGATACCGCAAAAACGTCCCACAACAATGGAGAGTTAAAGTTAGGCCACAAAGAACCAAATTGATTTGGCAAAGGGAATAACATATAATCTAACCAAGGACGACCCGTGTGAAGGGTAACGAAGATGGCCGCACATAATACAGCAAAAATTGTCATCGCTTCCGCCGAACGGTTAATGGCCATACGCCATTTTTGACGGAACAATAACAATACTGCAGAGATTAAAGTACCGGCGTGACCAATACCAATCCACCACACGAAGTTGGTGATATCCCAAGCCCAATCTACACCATTGTTACTACCCCAAGAGCCAATCCCTACACCAATGGTATAAGCTAAACAACCAATACCCCATAAAAAAGAAAGAGCACAAATGGTGATAAGTGTATACCAACCACGAGCGGCTTTGCCTTCTATCGGCGCAATGATATCATCAGTTATTTGGCGATAAGACTTATTGCCTAATATTAATGGTATTCTGATTTCTGATTCTGCGTGCATATGAATTCCTATATTATATTCTTAAATAAAATTTATGAATGTTTTTCTTCTGTTTCTTTTACTGCTTCTGCCTTTGGCGCTTCTTCAGCAAAAATGATTTGCTCATCTTGGTTTCTAACCTTCACCTTGTATGAATTGGTTGGCTTAATACCTACATCTTCTAACAAGAAATATGAACGCTCATCATTTCTTTCTTTCGAAATCATTGAATCGGCATCATTTAAATCACCAAATACAATTGCATTTGAAGGACAAGCAGATTGACAAGCTGTTTTTACTGATCCATCTTTTAATGGCGCACCTGCTTTTTTAGCTTCCAATTTACCGGCTTGTAAACGTTGTTGACACATTGAGCATTTCTCCATTACACCGCGGCTGCGAACAACCACATCTGGATTTAATACCATGCGACCCAATTCTTGTTGAGCAGGATTTACTGTTGCAAAATCTTCGTTGCCATTGTAGTTAAACCAGTTGAAACGACGTACTTTAAACGGACAGTTGTTTGCACAATAACGGGTACCGATACAACGGTTATAAGTCATCATGTTTAAACCTTCGGTACTGTGACTGGTGGCTAATACCGGACAAACAGTTTCACAAGGTGCATGGTTACAGTGTTGACACATCATTGGTTGGAAAGTAACCTGCGGATTCGCAGATGGATTTTCCATTTCAATGTACATTTCTTTTGAACCCAATCCTTCTTCTTTACCCTTACGCGTGTTCATGTCTGAACTGTAGTAACGGTCAATTCTCAACCAATGCATGTCGCGGGTTTTAGCAACTTCTGCTTTACCAACTACTGCCACATTGTTTTCAGAAGTACAAGCAACAACGCAAGCACCACAACCAAAACAAAGGTTCATGTCGATGCTCATGCCCCACTTATGACCGGGACGTGGATGTGCAGCCCATAAATCAACATTGTTAACAGAGGTTTTACCACCACCGTGCACTGCCAATTCAACTGCAGGATTCCAGTATTCTTTCGGATTAGATTTAAATTCATTTAATGATACTTCGCGTAACAAATACTCTTCACGACCCATGATCGTGTGTTGAATTTGAGTTGCCGCAAACAAATGCTTTTCGCTTGTACCTGCAATATTTACGTTTAATGAAACTGCTTGAATTGTTTCATTGATTACACTCATGAATTGGAATGCGTTAACCCCAATACCGTTAGCTACTTTTAAAGTTTCAGCCGAACGGCCATAACCAAGTGCTAAACCAATGGTACCCGGTGTTTGACCCGGTTGCGGATAAACAGGAACCTTAACAGTTACACCATTTACCGTTAAATCAGCAATGCTGCCATGGATATCTTGACGCAACATTTCTCTTAAGCCCATTTCCTTAACATCGGTAGGACTCATGGTAATGTAGTTATCCCAAGTTACTTTAGAAATAGGATCAGGCATTTCCATCAACCAAGGATTGTTGCTATAGTTACCGTTACCCAAGCCCATTTTTTCGTAAACGAATAATTCCCATTTGCCGCCTTTTAATGAAGCAGCCATAGAACCGGCTTTGTTATAATCAGGATTAGGCAATACTACCTCTTCCGCTTTTTCTTCTTTTTTCTTGGCGATTGGCTCAACTTTAACAACCTTCGACGAATCGGCCATCATTTCAGCAATGGCCGTGGCAACACCTTCCATTAAAGGCTTACCGGTTGAATCAGTTGCCAATGGCGTTACCGGAGCATCTTTATGAATGGCTACTTTTACGCAACCATCATGTAATGCATGTGCCCAGAATGAAGGAAAATCTAAATACTTTCCTTGATTAGGATACACACGGTTATTCCAATAACCTTGTAAATACGCTAAATAATCAGATTTAATGCCCGACCATTTTAAGATTGAATCTTGAAATTGTCTGGTGCCTTCGTGACGTGGTTTTGCGAAAATAGGATTGATGGTTGGTTGTTGTAAGGTAAACATACCACGCTTTGGATTGGCATCGCCCCAAGATTCGAGGTAATGGTTATCCGGACAAACCACATCTGCCATTTGTGCTGTTTCATCCAACACTTGGGCGAAAGACACTTTCATGGCCACCTTTTTATAAGCTGCTGCAAAATTTAAAGATGCAGGTGCTGTATAAATAGGATTACAATTATAAGTCATCAACACATTTACCTTACCGGCTGCCATGTCTGACACCATTTGGGTAAATTCCTTATCATCACTTTGTTTTAAGTTTGAATGATTTTCAACATCTACAGTTTTACCGTAGTTGTCTAACATTTTATTGATACCGTTGATTAAGGTTTGAACACCTTCATCGTTTAATCCTGACACCACCAAAGATTTACCTTTGTGATCGATTAATTTGGCAACAATTTTCTTAATGGCTTTGCTTGCATCGGCATTGGCAATTTTATCATCGCCCGAAACTTTTGCATTACCTGTAGCCATGGCCACTTCGTTGAAGAAACTCAATGCCACTTTACCCAATTCGCTAGGCTTAACCATATAACGGTAATCAGCATTAGCTCCTGTTAAAGATAAATTTGTTTCAAAATGGAAATGCTGACTCATGTCAGGATTTTCTTTGGTTACCTTACGGTTTTTTGCAAATTGTTTTGCAAACTCAGGACCGCTTAACCAGTTACCCAAGAAATCACAAGCAATACCTACTACAATTTTGGCTTTACTAAAATCATAAGAAGATACTACAGATTTTCCGAATACGTTTTTATTGGCACTTACCAAGGCGCTGTATGAAACAGCATCATAGGTAACGTGTTTTGTGTTTGGATGTTTGGTGATGAATTCAGCAATCACAGCTTTGGTTGAAGGGCTGATGATTGTTGAGGTTAAAATTCGCACGTTACCGTTTAATGCTGCTGCTACTGCATCGTCAGCTGCTTTCCAAGTTGCATCTTGACCTTTAACTAACGGTCCGCGTAAACGCGCACCATCGTATAAACCTAAAACAGAAGCTTGAATTCTGGCATTGGTACCATTATGGCTGTGTGCCATATCATTGCTTTCAATTTTAATAGGACGGCCTTCGCGTGTTTTTACCAAGATGGATGAAAAATCGTGTCCATCATAAAAAGTAGTGGCGTAGAAATTGGCAACACCCGGTGTTACTTCCTCTGGTTTTACAACATAAGGAATTGAACGGTTAACAGGGGTTTCGCAAGCTGCTAAAGCAACTGCTGCAGTTGAGAATCCCATCACCTTTAAAAAGTCGCGGCGTGTTGTGCCGTTAGAAGATGTTTCATCACTGCTTAAGAACTCATCCATTGGAAGAGGTTCTGCAAACTCATTTTTTTGTTGCTCTTGAAACTCAGGGCTGTTATGAAGCTCAGGTAGTCCTCTCCAGTATTTTTTTGACATAGACATTACGTTATATGAATCTTTAATGTTTATTAATAATTAATAGTGGCATTTAGCACATTCTAAACCGCCGATTTTATCTACAGTGAACTTAACATCGTATTGACCGGCATACTTTTCTTTTAATGCCTTGTGTAAACGATCGTAATATGCGTTTCCTTGCATAACCACCTCAGTTTTGCGGTGACATTCAATACACCATTTCATTGTAAGTGGTGATTTTTGTTCAGCCACTGTCATTTCTTTTACATTGCCATGACAAGTAGCACATTCAATTTTACCAACCACTACGTGTTGTGAGTGATTAAAATAAACGTGATCAGGTAAGTTGTGAACTTTTATCCATTTTAAAGGATTTTGTTTACTGTTATCGTAGTTGCCGGTTTTAGGATCAAAACCTGAAGCTTCGTAAATTTTAGCAATTTCTTTTTCGCCGTATTGCGGTCCTTTTTGAATGCCTTTGTGACAATTCATACAGATGTTCACAGAAGGGATACCGGCATGACGTGATTTCTCAACTGAACTATGACAGTATTGACAAGCAATTTCATTGTCGCCGGCATGCAATTTATGTGAGAATTTAATTGGTTGCTCAGGCTTGTATCCTTTTTGCGTTTTGTAATCGTAATAAACCCCAATGCGGTAACATGCATCCCAACAGCTCTTCATGCCGCCAAACAATAATATGATGGCAATTACACCAACCAAGCGGCGACGTTGACCCATCCAGGCTTTTGCTTCTTGCCAGAACGTTAAATCAGGCAATTCTTCGCTTCCTTCTGAACGACGAACTGAATTTTGCAATGAAGTTCTAACACTTCTCAATGCGCCCAATAATACAGCTAAAACGATGATGGCACCCAAAATCAAATACAATGGGTCAATGCTGCCTTGTGGTTCAGCATTTGTTGCATCAGCCACTGTTTGACCTGGCGTAACACCTGGTGCTGCAGGAAGCGGCGCCTTGATAAAACCTAAAATTGCGTCAACATCTTTGTCGGTCAATTGCCCTTCAAAAACAGTCATGGCTGCCTTACCATTTTCGTTGTAAATCTTGTTGGCGTAGGCATCGCCGGACTTAATCAATTTTTCATTGTTTAAAATCCAATTTTTTAACCAATCGCCTTTTGGCGCTCTGTCGAAAATGCCCTTTAAACCCGGACCGGTAAGTTTTTGGTCGGTGTGTGAGGCGTGACAAACGGCACAATTTTGCTTAAAAAGCTTGGCGCCATCTTGAGCGTTTAATTGATTTGAAAAGGTAAAAACCGTGAAAACAATTGCTATCAGAGCTTTTAAGGAAATTCGAGATATGTTGTTTTTCATATAAAAATGAGAAAATTTAAATCCTTATGTTCTTTAATTTATGACAAATTAATGACATTAAACGATGGCAAATTTAACAGAAGATTAAGAACTAGCCACAGAAATTTTTAAATATTTTAACTAATTAGGTAATTTATAATCATTCTAAATAAGGAAAATTTTGAATTCAAAAAAGCCCTTGGATGAAAATGCTTGAAAGATAAAAATGAAGACAAAAAATTAAATTGGATTACTTGTTCCAAGTAGATGATTGTTTTTTGGAAAACTTGATGCCAAGCAGGATTTCATGCGTGCCTGCCGCATATTTTTTGATTTTGCCTGTTGATATATCGTAAGCATAACCAATGCTCAAATAATCGTCGAACATATAACCCAACATGGCCGAAACAGCAGTTCGGCTTCGGTAAGTTGCGCCAAGCCAAACTTGATTTTTATAAATGGCTCTGGCACCAATATCTATTTTAGCTGGCGCCGGTCGCTCGTATTTAAATAAAAAGGATGGTTCAACCGAAAAGTCATCATTCAATTTAAACATGTAGCCCCCGCTGATGTTGAATTGCGTTACCAATCGACTGTTTTTGTATGCCCCTTCGTATAGCTTAATAGGTGCATTGTATAATTGCGGAACAGATAGTCCGAAATAATAAACTTTCTTCTTGTAATAATAAATCCCTGCGCCAAAGTCGGGCACCATTGTAGTTTGGTAATTGGTATACAATTGCTGGTCGCCTTCATCATGCAATGAAATTTTATTGCCATCAATACCCCATTGCAAAATACCGGCTGTTACAGCCATTGAAAGATTGGTTTCTTTATTAAGTTTTAAATGGTAAGCGTAAGAAAAATTTAATCCTGTTCTTCTTGTAGGGCCAACAACATCGGTAAACAAATTCATGCCTAAACCCATGTTTTTGTTTTTGATGGGGCCTTGCAAGGTTAACATGTAAGTTCGTGGTGCATCGGTAATACCAACCCATTGGTGGCGATTGATTGAACGCACTTCTGAAAAATCATCCTTGCCCGCCATGGCAGGATTAACTGCCATTTCATTCAGCATGTATTGCGAAAACTGTGGCAATTGCTGAGCGAATGAAAACTCTACAAACAATAGTATGAAGATTGATATGTACTTTTTCATCTTATCTAAAAATGGTTACCGGCCCTGAATATGGTTTAGGATAGCCCGGATGATTCAATTTAATAATGTAATAATAAGTGCCTACAGGAAGGTTTTTGCCTTTGTATTTTCCATCGAATGGATTTTCTTGGTAGTTTTTGGAATAAAAGAGTTGATCGCCCCAGCGGTTGTAAATTTCTACTTCATGGTCAGGGAATTGATCTAAATAATCAATAATCCACAAATCGTTTTTACCGTCGTTGTTTGGACTGAATCCTCCATTGATTTTAATTTCTGGGAATACAT
>CANGGP010000060.1 GCA_947453445.1 Sphingobacteriaceae bacterium | reverse complement strand
GCTGATGTTATAAATTTGAATATCACATGCAGCGCTCGTTTCAATAAATAGTTTGTTTGTAGCAGGATTAGGGTATATACGAATGTCAGTTCGAGCGGAGTCGAGAACGACAGGAGAGAGCCCCAAACATGGATTTACCGTAACACTAAAACTTTTACTCACGTTGCAACCATTGCTTGTTGTTCTAACTGAGTATACCGTACTAGTGCTTGGTGAAAGACTTATAGTATTCGTTGTAGCATTATTAAACCACAAATAGGAACTGCCGCCACTAACGGTGTACGTTTGTTTATCGCCCTTACAAACTGTAAATGTGCCGGCCACTTGTGGATTAGGACCGGCAGTTGTGATATTCACAACCTGTTTTAATGTATCATTGGTACAGTTATTGAACAGAATTAAGGAAACTGTGTAAGTACCAATATTTGCGTAATAGTGCGAAGGGTTAGTTAGCGTTGAAGTATTTGAAGCCCCTGAACTACTCTCACCAAAATCCCACAAGTAGCCGCTTGGCGCATAAGGCGTGCTCGAACAACCACTGCTAAAAGTTGGAATTGGTGGCACAGTAAAACTTGCGGTTTGGCAACTCAATGTATTAGTAAATGGAGCTGGACTTGGCTTGGTGTAGGAGTTGATAAAGTTTGGTAACCCTAATCTAACAGTTTTTGTACCCGTGCTAATGGCATTAAGGGTTAGACCCATTGAGGAGCCAGGTGAATTTGGACTGTTAATTACATGAAGTGTATAATAATTAGCTGGGTCGTTGGGTGCGATATACAGTTTACCATCAATAGCCCTTTGTATTGAAGCTGTGCCAAATGAAGTATTAAAACCTACACTATACTGTGACGCAATTATTGCAGTTGAATTAGTTTGACAAATGTTCCATTGATAAAGTGTTGCATTGACTGTACTAGACAAAGAAGAAATCCCACCGTACAAGAATTTACCATCGGGTGAAAATTCAACGCCATAAGCACCATATGAGTTACTTATACTTATCGAATTACTAATAATTCCTGTAGATGAATCAAAATCATAAAGTTGAAAGCCTACATTCACACTCGTTGTATTTGGAAAATTTCCATTACAAGCAATTGCTAATTTTTTACCGTCTGACGAAATTTTCATTTGCCCCAAATTGGCCGTTCCGTTATTTGGCAAGCCAATTGACGAAATAATTGGAGTTGAATTTAAACCTGCACTTGTTAAAAGGTAACTTCTAAAATTATTGGAATTACTACCTTCATGATTAATGATCCAAACATCTTTACCATTACAATGTCTCACCGCAACTTGTTTTTCGGTTGTGTTTGTATAAAGCACAACATTTTTAGTAGTTACTGATCCATATCCTGCAGCCAAATTCATATCCACAATACTATAACTGACACTATTCATAGTAGTAAATATGTAGTAAATATTCGGATTACCAGGTTGCTTTATTATTATTCCTGATTGTGTAGAAGAAGGATGACCGTTTAGCCCTGTTCCATTACTCATTACGGTGTGATTTTTTGTGGCAACTGTTACTCCGTCTGTATAAAATAATAAATTACCATTAGAATCTGAAACTGTGGCACACCCTTCTCCGGTATTCATGATATTATTATCATTGATTGTAGCAGGAGGTGAGACTGAAAAACATAGCCCTGCTCCTTGACCAAAATACCAATTCATAAACTCGTTTTGGGCTTTGGTCTGCAACCCAAATAACCAAAACAGAAATAGAAAAATGCTGATGGGTTTATTCATGAAAATATTTATTGAAACAAACTTAATTGAATCTTATAATGATGGTACAAGTTTTTTGTCTTATAAAGATATTAAACTTCTTGAAAAGATTTACAAAAGATGCTGTTTTCTGCTCTGCTGTATCTGCATTATTGACATCATTCGGATCTTAAAATTCAAATATTTATGAAACTTAAATTCCGTGATTGAAGAATTTGCTCATACAAAATGTTGTTTTATCAACAAAGCCATTTCATCGTGCAAATAGCCGTTGCTTGCTATGAGTTCTTTGCCAAATAACCAATTTTCGCCGTTGCTAAAATCATTGATTTTTCCCCCTGCTTCTTGCACAATGAGTGCGCCTGCCGCTACATCCCAAGGACTCAAATTGTATTCAAAAAAGGCATCTACTCTGCCGCAAGCCAAAAAGCATAAATCGGCAGCTGCAGCGCCAATGCGTCGAATGCCATGGGTATTGCGCATCAAATGTTCCAAACATTTTAAATAAGCTTCAATGCGTGTAAAATTATAAATCGGAAAACCGGTGGCGATTAAACTGTCGGATAAATTTTTTCTGGCCGACACATGGATTTTATCACCATTTAAAAAAGCACCTTTTCCTTTTTCGGCATAAAAACATTCGTCACCACTCACTTCATAAACCACTGCGGCCAAGATGTCGTTTTTATGCGCTAGGGCAATGCTTACCGCATAACAATGTATGCCATGGATAAAATTGGTGGTGCCGTCTAAGGGATCAACTATCCAATTATAAGTTTTACGTTCGCTTAAGGTATTCTCTTCCACAATAAATCCGGCTTCAGGATAAAGTAAAGCCAAATCTTCTACAATCATTTTTTCAGATTGTTTGTCGACATAACTCACCAAATCATTGAGACCTTTAATTTCAACTTTTTGATATGAAAATGTTTCTCTTTCTTTTCTGATAAAGGCACCTGCTTTGCGGGCCGTGTTGATCATGCCTTGTAGCAGGACACTTGTTTCTCCTTGCATCATTCTTGATTAAAACTTAAACGACTTCCATATTGCGATTCATCAAATTTACCTTCATCATACACCAAATGACCGCTCACAAAAGTCTTTTCAATGCTGCTTTTAAAGGTGTGTCCTTCAAAAGGACTCCAACCGCATTTGTACAAGAGGCTATCTTTTGTAACGGTATTGGCTTTGTTTAAATTCACCAAAACCAAATCGGCAAAATAACCTTCACGAATATAACCACGCTTTTCGATTCTAAATAAATCGGCTACATTATGACTCATTTTTTGAACTATTTTTTCGAGACTAATTTTTTGCTGGTGGTAAAAATCCAACATGGCAATGATGCTGTGTTGCACTAATGGTCCGCCGCTTGGCGCTTTGAGATATGGTAAAGATTTTTCTTCAATGGTATGTGGGGCATGGTCGGTGGCAATTACATCGATGGTGTCGTTTAAAACTGCTTCAAATATTTTATCACGGTCGTAGGCCGTTTTTACAGAAGGATTCCATTTGATAAAATTACCTTTGGTTTTATAATCCTCATCACTAAACCACAGGTGGTGAATACAGGCTTCGGCAGTGATACGTTTTTCTTTTAAAGGAATTTTATTGTTGAACAAAGAAAGTTCTTTGGCTGTTGATATGTGTAAAATATGTAAACGTGTATTGTGTTTTTTTGCCAAGGCAACTGCCATGGAAGAAGATTTATAACAGGCTTCCGCATTGCGAATGATGGGGTGGAAGTAAGGCTCGAGGTTTTCGCCATATTCGGCTACAATGCGTGTTTGGTTTTCTTTAATCAATGGGTCAAATTCGCAATGTGTGGCGATGAGTGCTTTTACTTTTGAGAAGAATCCTTCAAGCACTTCTTCATGGTCGACCAACATATCACCGGTAGAGGAGCCCATGAATATTTTTAATCCGCACACTTTTGAATAATCAACTTTTAGGGCTTCATCCAAATTGTGGTTGGTGCCACCCATAAAAAAAGAATAATTGGCCAATGAACATTGTGCTGCACGCGTGTATTTTTTTTCAAGTTCTTCCACTGTGGTGCTTTGGGGCACTGTATTCGGCATTTCCATATAGGAAGTAACACCGCCGGCAACCGCTGCTTTGGCTTCGGTGTAAATTTCACCTTTGTGTGTTAATCCGGGTTCACGAAAATGCACTTGGTCGTCGATGGCACCGGGCATTAAATATAAACCGGTTGCATCAATTTCTTTTGCACCAAAAGTGTTTTGAATATTTCTCTCAATTTTTGAAATGAATTGCCCTTCAATGAGTACATCGCAAACGGCAATTTCACCTTCGTTAACTACATTGGCATTTTTTATCAGATATTTCATTGTTCTAATATTTATACAAAGTTACGTTAGTCAAGGACAATACTTATTAATTTTTAATGATTAATTTTAATTATGATTCTCATTAAAGATTTTCCATTTCAATCATCCATTTTTCAATCTTTAACTTCGCTTCTCGCGCGCTGCAATTGTAGTTGTTAAAAATGATGGAGAAGGCCAAATCATTGCCTGATTTGCTTTTTACATAACCGCAATAAGCCCTGCAACGCTTAATATAACCTGTTTTGGCGCGTAAATTGTTTTCAATGGCACTGCCTTTGCCCATGTTACTCATGCTGCCGCTTTTTCCGGAAACAGGCAAGGAGGCATTGATGATTTGATAAGTACTGCTGTCTCTGTAAATTTTAGATAAGAGTTGCGTTTGAAAGGCTACAGTGATGGTATTGGCCCGCGATAGACCCGAAGCGTCAACCATATACAATTGATCTGTGTATAATCCTCTTTCGCTAAAATGTTTTTTTATTCTTTCAATGCCCTTTGCAGAATTGCCTTTGCCAAGGGTTTTCACCAAACTTTCGCAATATAAATTGTTGCTGCTTAAATTGGTGTGAAAAATAATTTTATCAAGACTGGGGGAATATTGTGTATAAATCAAATGCACATTGGCAGTGTCTTTGCCTTCGTAATCCGACAGCACCTTGTTTTTATCACAAGTGATGCCAATTTTATTCAAAGAAAGATAAAGGTCTTGTGCGCACAATAGTGCCGGATCTGGCAAGGCAGCTTCCACTTCATAATTGGTTTTGTTGGCAGGCAAGGTGCCTTTTACAATCTTACTAAAACCAAAAGGATTGCCGTAAACATATGCCTCATCTTCATTGCCCCCGGCTAGCACTTCGTTTTCAATCTTAAATTTTTTATCCAAATAATCGGGCCATATTTTTTCTAGACTCGTTTTTGTACCCGCGGCACCGCTGTTAAAATACAATTTGAATTTATTATCACGGTAACTTAAACCACAGGGTACAGCACCAAAATAATTGCTGATGTCGGCCCAAATCCAATCATCCGGCACCACATGGTCAAAACAAGCCGCATTGCCAATAATTTTGCCTTGAATTTCTTTGATGCCTTTTTCTTTAATTTTCTGTGCCCAAAAATCGGTGACACTGCCGGCGCCAAATTTTTCGGATTGTAATGTTGGATCACCACTTCCCAAAATAATAAGGTCGCCATTGAGCGTACCGTTAGCGCTTAAACTGCCGGTATAAAATAATTTGGTGGCATATCGAAAGTCAGCACCCAAAATTTGTAAGGCTGCAGAAGTGCTCACAATTTTTAGGGTGCTGGCCGGAATAACTTGTTCAATCGCATTGTACTCACTAATGATCGATGCAGTTTTAGCATCCATCACACAATAAGCCAATGATGCGCCTTTTAGAGCTTTGTCTTTTTTCCATTCATTGGCAAAATCAGTTTTTTGACCAATTAAAAATATTGGCAACAGAAAAAAAAGTATGTGAAGTCGATTTATCAATTACCAAATTTCGACAAGCTCAATTACCAAATTTCGACAAGCTCAATTTACCAAATTTCGACACGCTTTTCTTCAGGACGAAACATTTTATCTCCTGATTTTACTTTAAAAGCTTCATAAAATTCAGGCATATTGCTCAATGGTGCAAAGGCTCTGAAATAAGCCGGCGAGTGATAATCAACAGTTAAGAGGCGTTTTAATTCTTCATTCCTTGTTACACCTTTCCAACCTTGGGCCCAAGCGATAAAGAAACGTTGCTCGCCGGTGTAACCGTTTAATACTTTGGATGGTGTTTTGCCCAATGATTTTTTGTAGGCATAATAGGCCATGGTTAATCCACCTAAATCTGCAATGTTTTCACCTTGTGTCATGCTGCCGTTTACTTTTAAAGTATCCAAAGCAACATAAGCATCAAACTGTTCAACAATTTTTGCAGTACGTTCTTTAAAGTTTTTAAAGTCTGCATCGGTCCACCACATGTTCATGTTACCATCGGCATCAAATTGCGCGCCTTGGTCGTCAAACCCATGCGTTAATTCATGACCAATGATTGAGCCCATGGTGCCATAGTTGGCTGCGTCATCGGCAGTAGGGTCGTAGAAAGGTGGTTGTAAAATGGCTGCCGGGAAAGTTATTTCGTTTGTAGTTGGGTCGTAGTAAGCATTTACAGTTACCGGTGTCATTTGCCATTTTTTACGGTCAACCGGTTTTTTCAAATCGTTCAAGTTATCTAAACTCAAATAGATATTGGCGTTACAAACATTTTCCCAATAACTATTGGTGCCGATTTTAAGTGTGGTATAATCTTTCCAAGTATCAGGGTATCCAACTTTTCTGATCAATAAATCCAATTTGCGGTTGGCTTGTTTTTTTGTTTCAGGACTCATCCAAGTGCGTGTAGCAATACGCTCGCGGTATGATAATACCAAGTTATCGATGAGCTTATTGATTTTTACTTTCGCTTCAGCCGGGAAATATTTCTTTACAAATTCTTCCGATACAATGTCACCTATGCATCCATTCATCACATTTTGAACCCTTTGCCAACGGGCTTTCATGGTTTTAGAGCCACTCATTACGGTACCTCTAAATTTAAAATGTGTCAATACAAATTTTTCACTCAAATATGGTGCTGCTTCCATTAATAATTGTGCCTTGGCATATACTTTTAACAAGCCAATAGGTGTATGTTCAATTAAAAAATTAATTTCTTTTATATAATCCACCATGCCAACAATCACTGTATCCACTTTCACTTTCTTTGATTTAAAATAATCGCCCCAATTGATGCTTGGGTTTAATTCATTTAAACCTTTAATGGTATATGGATTGTACATTTTTTCGATGTCACGCATTTGAACGCGGGTAAATGCTTTGTTCACCAATTTGGTTTCAAAATCAAATACATCATCGGCATAATCTAAACAAGCTTGGCCCGGTGTACCAATAATGGTAAACAACACAGCCAGATATTGTTTGTATTCTTTGCGGATGTTTTCGTAATTGTTGTTGAAATAATAATCGCGATCACCCAAACCATAACCGGCTTGTGAAATTCCCATTGAATTTTTCTTACTGTTTTTTAAATCGGGTGAAACACCAATACCAAATAAAAGATTCACACCAATATTATCGAATTCAGATTTTACTTTCATAAAATCACTGAAATTTTTGATGGAATCAATTTTATTTAATTGCGGCAAAATGGGCGTGTATCCCAAACCATTTGCTCTTACTGAATCCATGGCAGTATTGAAAAAATCTCTTAATTTTTGGGCATTGGTATTTGGTAATGCGGCTCGGTTAGAAGATGCTGTAATTAAAATTTGTTTGATCTTTTTTAAGTTGTTCTCGTTGATTTCATTAAAACTGCCATAGCGTGCGTCACTTTCAGGCAACACAAAACTTTTTTGCCACTTACCGTTGCTATAATTGTAAAAATCTTGTTGTGGTGCTGCGCTTGAATCGATGTATGATAAACGGATGCCGGGATTTTGTGCTTGCGCCATGAGTATGCAAGACAAGAAAAGATAAAAAGTAAATTTCATGTGATAATTTTATGTATGAATAGTGAGTTATTTAGGCCCGAATATACTTAATTTACCGCAACAATTTCCATGTCGTCGAGGTACACCAGTATTTTTTTTAGGCTTGGGTAACCCATTCCTTGCAAGGCTTCGGCATATTTGATAATTTGCGCTTGGTGTGATTTTAAGTTTTTTTTGCCGGTTTTATAATCAATCACAATGGTTTCGTTGTTTTTGAGTACAACTTTATCAGGACGCAGTATTTCGCCGTTCGGGAGAATGATTTCGCGCTCAAGTACCTGCCTTGCATTTTGCTCGAAATAGTCCTTTAAATCCGGATGCTCCACGATGCCAAGCAATTGTTCCTTTAAGGCAGAAATTTCGTTCGATTGAATCAGCCCTTTCACGAGTGCCTGCGCAAGTGTTGGTTCAAGGTCGTTTACATGTTGAACACCAGATAATAATTGGTGCAATAAAATGCCTTTTTTTCCGGCCTCCATTAAGCTTGTATTGCCCAAATAAGATGATTTGATGCGAACCGCATTTTGTTTATTTTGAAATTGCAAGGCGTTCAAAACATAATCCGAATTGATGGTTGTTGCCTTACTTTCAGATTTAACATCATTGCTTCCTTGTTCGTAAAAAGTAGTTTGTTGCTTCGGATCATTTTGTTGCACATAATCACAAAGCCAATGATAGGCGGAGCCTTGATTTTGTCGAGGTGATGCACTTAAAATAAATAGTTTATTCACTGCACGTGTAAAGGCTACATACAAAATATTGAGGTTGTCTAATATTTGTTCTTGGTTTTCAAGTTCAACTTCCTTGTCAAATCCCGCCTTCGAAGCGTTTTGTGATAAATTAATAACGGCTACCGGCAGCGGTGTTTTGTCAGATTCAACATTCACCCACTTATCGGTGCCCTGGTTCAAACCCCAGTCACAAAAGGGTACTATCACAATTGGAAATTCTAAACCTTTGCTTGAATGTACCGTCATGACGTTTACCGCGCGACTGCCTTTTGGGATGATGAGGGAAGACTTTTCACGTCGTTTTTCCCACCATTCTATAAATTTAGATACAGAGGCATTGTGTTGACTCAGGAAATTGCTGACTTCATCCAAAAAGAAACGGATATAAGCCGAAGCCTTTTGCTCCATGCCCAATAATTGAATGGCTTCAAGGCAAGTATCAAATACATTGTTGAGGTTAAAGTTTTGCGGTGTAAATTCAATTTTTAGTTCTTGTAAAATGTTTGCTAAATTTTTTTTGGCACCCAATTCTGCAAGGCAATGGTGGTATTGTTGCTGATTTAATTTTTTGTCCACCCAAAAATAATGCAAAATGGCTGCCGCACTGATGCTGTTGTTGCTGTCGATTTGGTATTCCAAATAAGCCATCAGTGTATTCACTTCCAAATTGTTTTTTAATAACAATGAATCGGATGAAATTACCGGAATGCCCGAAAGGGCCAAATGCTGCGCCACCAAACTGCCATGTTGATTTTTTCTAACCAACACACAAATGTCTTCGTACTGATAATTTTTTTGCACAGCATCTTGAATGTGCGCCAACATTTTATCTAAGTAAAAATTTTCTTTGTCTTCTTTTTTTTCATGCAGAAAGTCGATGCGCACATAACCTTGCGCACTGTGTTTGGTGAGTTGTTGGTGTTCGGAATAAATTTTTTGAAAGTCTGCACTCAAGGCTTTGTTTGCAGTGAATTCAAAAAACCGGTTGTTAAAGTTAATGACCTCTTGGCTGCTTCTAAAATTGGTATTTAAATTTTGTTGTTCGTAGTTATTGCTTAAGTTGCGCTGGTATTGGGCGGTAAGCAGGTTGTTGTTTTTGTTTTCGAGTTCGGGTAGGTTTGCAAATTGCATCACATTGGCATTACGCCATCGGTAAATACTTTGTTTGCCATCACCTACCAATAAGTTTCGCCAACCGCCGGCGAGTGAATTGTCGATTAAAGGAATTAAATTATGCCATTGCAAGCTGCTGGTATCTTGAAATTCATCAATTAAGTAATGGTTGTATTTTTCGCCCAATCGCTCATAAATAAACGGCGTTGGTTCGTTGGCAATAATTTCTGAAATTTTTTGGTTGAACTCACTTAAAAACACCACATGCTCCTCGTCTTTTAACGCGCGGGAAATCTCCTCAATTTTTTTCAGCAATAACAGCGCGTACATTTGTTTGGCCAGTAATTTACAAAGCAAATAAGCTTGGTAATTTTCTTCAATAAACAGTATCAATTGATTCGCCATTTGGCTCAACTTTTCAATTATACTTGCATCTTGTGGCGTTTTGTTTTTGCCAAACCAATTGTTGTTTTGCACAGCATCGGTGAGTCGCGATCCCATGGTATCATCGATTGTAGCAGTTAAATTGGCACATTTTTTAAAGAAGTTTTGCGGACCGGATTTGGTGTAAATAAAATCTGATTCAAGCAAACCTTTTGCGTTGATGTAATGTAAGGCTTGTTCAGCTTCTGTTTTTAATTGTTTTTCATAGTGCTGTATAAACGCACTAAACTGTTTTCTAAAACCATCCAGCTCTTCATGGTTAAATTGGTTGAGTTTATCAATAAAGAGCGATGCATTTTCTTGCAACAAGAGTGCGGTGAATTCTTTTAGTTGTTGTTCGGGGTCCCAGGCATGGTTGTTTTCGGCATTTAGTTTGGCAAATTCTTTCAGCAACATCGAAATATAGTCATCTTCGCCAATTTTGTTCAGCAACAGTGCAATTACTTTGTTGTGAAAAGAGGCAGTATCCATTTCGATGTTAAAGTTGTTGGGCAATTTTAAATCGAAGGCAAATGTTTTTACCAAGCGGTGTGTAAAGCTGTCGATGGTGCCAATTGAAAAATCGGAATAGTGGTGTAATATTTGACTAAGAACAATTTGTGCTCGGTGTTTAAGTTCAAGTTTTTCGAGCTTTAAATCATTTTGCAGAATGGCACCAATGGCGCCCAAGTCATTGCGTTTGCAAATTTCATCCAAGGCTTTGATCACCCTGCTTTTCATTTCAGCCGCCGCCTTATTGGTAAAGGTGATGGCAAGTATTTTTTTAAATTGAAACTTGAGTGTTTTTTCTTCCTGCAAACAAAGTTTTAAATACGCGAGTACCAGGGTAAAAGTTTTACCGCTTCCTGCACTGGATTTATAAACAACAAAGTTTTTCAAGTCGGGGTATAAAAATAAAAAAGGCTACAAAATTTGTAGCCTTTAAATTAGAAATAAAATTCGGGATTATTCTTCTTCTTCGTCGTCAGCTTTATGCTTGGTAGGTTTAACAGGCGTTTTAGGCGCGTTAGGATCTACGAAGTCGAAGTTTAATACTTTGAATGCTGTTCTTCTGTTTTTAGCGTGTAAAGCATCTTTTTCTTCTTTACTAGCTGCAGCAGCAATTTGCGCATCGGTAATTAAAGGTTGGGTTGAACCAAAACCTTTGGCAATTAAACGTTTTTCATTGATGCCTTTTTCTTTTACCAAGAAGTCAACACAAGATTGCGCACGTGCGGTAGAAAGCGTCATGTTTGAAGCTGCTTTACCTTGGCTGTCGGTATGTGCATCCAATTCAATTTGTGTAGAAGGATTATCTCTTAAGATGTTGTATAAGTAGTTTAATGAATCTTTTGATTCTGGTAATAATTCAGCGCTACCCAATGCATATAAAATTTGCGGCATTCTTAAATCCGGCACAACAGGCTTCACTGAGAAATCAGCTTGGAAATCTTTAGATACAGGCTCTCCAACAGTTGTAATTACTCTTACATCTTTGTTGGCCAAATAACCATCTTTAGGGAAAGATGAAGATTTTGACGATTTACCTGTTTCAGTTGATACGGTATATGTATTTTTTTCTCTGATTTTGAAAGTGTATCCACCGTCTTTACCGGTATTGGCTTCAGTGATAGAACCATCGCTGCCAATTACTTTTACTTTAACATTCTCAACCGGTTCGCCACGGCCTTTACCTGTTTGATCACCTTCGCAATAGATATTACCTTTTACGTTAAACGACAATGGTGGTAAATAGAAAGAGTAAATGTCATCATCACCTTTTCCGTTTTCTCTATTACTGGTAAAGAAACCACGGTTTCTTTTGCCTTCGAAAATAATACCAAAATCATCATAACCTGAATTGATAGGGTATTTCATGTTTTCAATCGGCTTGTTTAATTTACCGTCTGAACCAACTTCTGTTACGAAAATATCTAATCCGCCTAAACCAGGATGGTAATCAGATGAGAAATAAAACTTCTTACCATCATCAGAAATACTAGGATATACTTCGTTTCCTTTAGTATTTACATTTGAACCTAAGTTATGTGGTTGACCCCAAGCATTGCTTTTGGCATCGTAAGTACAGCTCCAAATATCGGCACCACCAAAACCACCACTCATACGAGATACAAAGTACAATACTTTGCCATCAGATGATAAACATGGGTGACCAAAGTTTACTGTATCGTTGCTGAAAGGTAATTTTTCGGCAGGACCCCAAGTACTACCTTGTTTTTTAGATAAGTAAATACCGCATTTGTTTTCTTTGTCTTTTTCTTCAGGACAACGGGTGAAGAACATCATATCACCTTTTTTGCTTACCCAGCCTCTGCCTTCATTCACAGGAGATGATACTGCAGGCGGCTCAATCACGCAATTTGACCATTTGCCGTTTTTGTCCAATTTTGTTTCGTAAATATCCGTGTGGTTACCACCGGTAGTGATATCTTGACCACCTAAGCCACCATCACGGTTAGATGTGATGATTAAGGTTTGGTATTTTTTATCGCTATAACAAGGTGCGTAATCTTTGGCTTTTGAATTAAAGGCCATGTCTTCGATTTTATAACGCATAGGATTATCAACCCATTGTTGCGCCAATTCACAAGATTTAATACCTAAATCAGCAGTTTTTGCATCACCACCTTTTGATTTGTAATTGTTAAACTCAGTAATGGCATCTGCATAACGCATTTGACCTTTTAATACTTCAGCCAAATGTTTGTATACATCCGGATTTTCGTAGTTTGCTTTGATTGATTTTTCATAGTACTGTTGAGCGCCCTTGTAATCGTTGATTTCTTCGCTGGCAACACCCATTTTATAATAAATCATGGCTTTTTTAGCCTCATCTGCCTTACCATACGCTTGTTTGTATAGTTCTATAGCATTAAAATACAAATGTGCATCAAAAGCAGCTTCGGCTTTTTTAAGCGCATTTTGTGAGATACCTGTAAGAGAAAGGAATAAAACCGCAATGGCGGCAATAGAACACTTCGTAATGTTTTTCATATTGTAAATGAAGTTTAGTCGGGTGCTAAAATAATGATTATTTTTAAATTCTTTAAAAAAAATCAACTTTTTACTCTGCTGAATCTTTTTATGAGAAAAATTCAGCAAAACGCTGATTTTATTCCCAAATTCGCTGTTTCATCATTCTTTTAAAAATAACTTTTGGCCGGACTTTATCTTCATATTCCCTTTTGTAAACAAGCGTGTCATTACTGTGATTTTCATTTTAGCACCAATTTAAGGTCTAAAACCGACTTGGTAATCGCCATGGTGAAGGAAATTGAGGGTCAAAAGCAATTTTTCGGTACAAAACATTTAAACAGTATTTATTTTGGGGGGGGAACACCCAGTTTACTAACGGTTTCTGAACTTGGGATGCTTTTTGACAGTTTTCAGAAGCATTTTACTTGGGATCATAGCTGTGAAATTAGCTTGGAGGCCAATCCTGATGACATTGATAAAAGCAAGTTAAAGGCATGGATAAATTTTGGCATCAATCGTTTAAGTATAGGATTGCAGAGTTTTAATGATGCCGAATTGCAGTGGATGAACCGAGCGCACAATGCCATTGAAAGTGAGTCCGCTGTTAAAATGTCGCAGGATGCCGGTATTGAAAACATCAGCATAGACCTGATTTACGGCACAAAATTTCAAAACCTTTCAAATTGGGAAAGCACCTTAAAAAAAGCCATTGATTTAAATTGTGCGCATGTATCGGCTTATAATTTAACCATTGAAGGAAAAACCAAATTGCACCACTTGCTGATCAATGGAGCCGAACCTGAGGTGGATGAGCATTTAAGTTCTAAGCAATTTGAGCGATTGGTGGAACGCTTTGCAGAAGCTGGCTTGGAACAATATGAAATTTCAAACTTTGCCAAGGCCGGAAAAATAGCGGTGCATAACAGCAGTTATTGGTTTCAAAAGCCTTATTTGGGCATTGGTCCTTCGGCGCATTCATATCATGAAAAGCTTCGCCAATGGAATGTAAAAAGCAACGCATTATATATACAGCAAATCACAAAAGGTGAAAAGCATTTTGAAATTGAAAATCTAAGCGATAAAGATTTGTATAATGAATTTATATTAACCCGCTTACGCACCAAATGGGGTGTAGACGAAAAGGACCTGCTGGCGCGCTTTGGTGAGGATGCTTTGAAACATTTTAAAAAAGGCATTGCGCCTTACGGCAATCACTTGAATTATTCATCAGGGGTATATCAATTAAATGCAGCCGGCAAATTGTTGGCCGATAAAATGGCTTCTGATTTATTTTTAGACGAATAAGATTTCTAGTGATAAAAATATAGTACTAATGCAAAGTAAATAAAAACTCAGTCCTTCGATTCATTTTATATTCACTTTCTAAACAATTTACGGTTTCTGAACAAGAGTTAATTGGTTTTGTTTCACCTAAGCCAATCGCTTTTATTTTTTTTGGATCTATTTGCCCATTTTTTGTAATGTAGGCCAGCACAGACTCACTTCTTTTTTGCGAAAGTTTTAAGTTTTCTGAAGCATCGCCTCTGGAATCGGTGTGTGAGATAATTTCAAGATTATAATTTTGATTTTCTTGTAATAATTTAATGATGTTGTCAATTGTTTTTAATGATTCAATTGAGATTTGAAATGAATTAAGTTCATAGTAAACATAGTCTTGAATAACGATACTAGATTTTTTATGTTTTTTTTGAATTGAAAATGCAAGTTCAATATCTTCTTCATTCATTGTTGTTAATCTATATATATCAGCATCGATGGTTTTGTAAGAAAACTTACCATCCTTGTCCTTGGTTAACTCTTTTATGAGATCATTTTTTAGATTCGCAATATAGATCTTTGTGGTTTTTTGATCAAAATCATAATTGACCAAGTTTATCATATAAGCGTTTTCAAGATTCACAGAATTAAATTCAAAATTTCCATTTTCATCTGTTTTTTGTGACTTTACAATTGATTGGTCTAAATTTCTTAATTCTACAGTTTCATTTTTAATTGGATTCGTTTTTGTGTCTACTGCCAACATTCGACCTTTTATTGAACCTATATTGGTAGGTTTGTCAACATCGTTAAAGGTTGCAATGGGAGCCAATTTGTTTTCTTTTTTTACTAGTTGTTCCCCTGGTAAACAAAGATAGAATTTTAATTTTTCAGAGCCATCTTCATCCTTAATAATGCAATCCTCAATTGTTGAAATTAATTTTGATTTTTTTCTTATAATAGGAACAGTATAAATTACGTAAGCCCCTTTAAATTCTTGAGAGCTTATTGATTTTTCAAATTTATCATAATTGGTAGTTGATTGCTCAATTTCATATTCCATCTCACACTTTTTGTCAAAAATATCATGCTTTATACAAGTATATACTTGTTCGTATTTAATTTGATAATTGTTCTTTTGTTCGTCCCCAAAATGTTTTTTAAAGGCTTTGGAAACAAAACTTTTGTCCTTCAATAATTCGTTTAATTTATCAACACTTTTAATTTCAATCACAAATATTTTAGGGTCACCAATAATTGTAACATTTAGCACTAAACAATTTTTTTTATCTAGGTAACCTTTTATTTTCTCATTTAATGTTGAACTTTTTGGATTGATTTTTACTTTAAAAGCCAAGTAATAATTGTCATGATAAGCCGCTACCTTTGATTTCAGAATGTTTTTATTTTCTACACTTGCATTAGGAAAATATCTGAATTCTTTTATCTTAATGTTCGAAACATCTACTTGAACTATGTCTATTTTGTAATTGCCGTTATTCTTAGCATCTCCAAATGCATTTTCAATGGCTTCACTAACTAATTGGTTGTTTTCGTCAAGGTAAGTAAATTCACTTTTATTTAGAATGAAAGGCCTGGTTTCTTGTTGAGAGAATATTACCCCTTGGCTTTGAATTAGTAAAAAAATGAAATAGAGCAGTTTTTTCATGGTGTAATTTGTTTATAAAGAATATTACAAAATTGTATTGACCTATACTACTCTTGTAAAGATATCAATAATTCCGAAAGCAAAAAATTTTCAAAAAATAGTTTATTTCTGCTTTAAATAATTCTCAATCAACGCCCCACTTTTTTCAACGCTCGATTTTAACCAATCTAAATAAATATCGGTTTTTTCCTCTTCTGATAATAAGTGATTGGGAATGTGTTGGCGAATTCTTGAACTCAGTGCATACATACAAATGGCGGCACTTACGCTGATGTTAAAACTTTCGGTGAAGCCAAACATGGGGATGCGCACAAAACCATCGGCCATGTCGTATACATCCTGAGAAATGCCTTCGATTTCAGTACCAAAAACCAAAGCAATCTTTTGATCAATGGGCAGGGTGTCGGGCGTAAAATCGTCTTTGTGCGGTGTGGTGGCAATAATTTTGTAACCCTTGTCCTTTAATAGTTGCAAAGTATCCTTGGTGTTGTTTTCTTTTTCTTTGTGTTTGTGAATCGATAACCAATTGCTGCTGCCCATGGCCACATCATCACTGATTTTCATTTGATTTCTGTTTTCAATAAAATGCACATTTTGAATGCCGAAACAATCACAACTTCTCACCACCGCACTGGCATTGTGTGCTTGATACACGTTTTCTAAAACCACCCGTAAATAGTCGCTACGCATGGCAATCACTTCATCAAACCTTTGCACTCGGCGGTCCGACATGAATCCTTTAAGGTATTCAATCAATTCCTTTTTTAAAGCCTGGTCTTTCATCGCCACAAAGAAAAAAATTTAAATTCATTTCAGGGATTTATTTTTACATTTGTTCTTGATTTGGTTCTTTAAGAAAAAAAGATGAAAAGGGAATAGCGTGTAATTCGCTAACAGTTCCCGCTGCTGTGTATCTGTTTTTTCTTAGCAATCAAGGCCACTGTTTAATTTATTAAATGGGAAGGCGCTAAGAACAGGATGAGTCAGAAGACCTGCCAAATCAATTACAGTTGGATGCTTTCGGGATGAAAGGCTACAGCGAATTTGTTGTTTAATACCTTGGTTCAATTTTTACATAGGCAGGTGGCTTTTCCACATGTGTTTGTGTGCTGCTTGTTGTTCATTTTACAGCAAACACCTTGTCAACTTTATGCCCAAGAGCCGCTACAACTCCAGCAGGTGGATGTGCGCGTTGAAAAATACAAAATCAGCGAAATTGGAAAAAAATTGCAGGTGCTTGATTCAGGACTTTTACAACAATACCGATTTTCGGCCTTGTCGGATTTATTGGCCGGCAACAGCCAAGTATTTATTAAATCATACGGTTTAGGTGCGAGTGCCAGCAGCGGCATTAGAGGCGGCAGCGCCAATCAAAGTGCTTTGATGTGGAAAGGCATTAACATTCAAAATGCCATGCTGGGTCAGGCGGATTTATCTTTGGTGCCTGCTTTTTTATTCAACAATATTAAAATTGAATATGGCGGTTCATCGGCCTTATGGGGCAGCGGGGCAGTGGCAGGCAGTATTCATTTAGACAATGAACTCGAATGGAACAGCGGCGCACAAAGTAATTTGCTGCTTGGTGGCGGCAGTTATGGATTAAACCAACAAGGTTTTGCGCAGACATTCAGCGGCAAAAAAATCCAAAGTGTAAGCAAACTTTACCACATCAATTCGGTGAATAATTATCTTTTTCAAAATGCTGAAGGCATTACCCAAAAATTAAACCATGCCAATTATAACATGGCCGGTTTTTTGCAGGATTTTAAATGGAAAATCAATGAGCGACAAATGCTCACTTTTAATTATTGGATGAACAATAACCAACGAAAATTGCCTTCGTTTAAAAGCATGCCATCGCTCGCCATGCAATACGACAAAGCCAATAGGGCTGCATTGGATTGGTCTTATTTCAAAAAGAATTACAGTGCCAATGTAAAGTTTGCTTATTTGCAAGATGTTTTAAATTACAACGACAGCATAGCCGCCGTGTTTTCAAAAAATCGGGTGAACACCTTTGTTGCAGAAGCACAAAATTATTACCACTACAGCATCCATACTTTTCAATGTGGTTTTAATTATACTGGTTATTTCGCCCAAACAAATAATTATCACAACAAACAATCAATCGAAAAAGTCGGGCTTTTACTCGGCGACAATATTATGTTGTTTAATAGCCGCTTAAAACTTAATACTGCATTGCGAGCTGAAACATTTAATACAGGGGCAAAACCAATAACCGGCAATTTGTCGGTAGACTACAAATTATTTGAAGCATTACGTTTACAAATGAATTCTGCTAAAATTTACCGTCAGCCGAGTTTAAATGAATTGTACTGGTGGCCCGGAGGGGATGTTAATTTAAAAGCAGAAGAAGGTTATACATTTGAAGGCAATGTCAAGTATGCATCTCAAAAAAAGGCCTGGTATTTTGAAAGCAATCTGTCGGCTTTTTCGCGATTAATCGATAATTGGATTTTGTGGACACCGGGTGCCGGCGGCATTGCCCATGCCACCAACGTTCAACAGGTTTGGAGCAGGGGAACCGAAACATCTTGGAAAATTCATTACCGATACAAACAACTAAAAATGGGCATGCAACTTAATAGCGCCTACATATTATCTACGGTTGAACGAACATCCCAATCCCAATCTGACGTGATTGGCAAACAATTAATTTATAGTCCGCGTTACCAAATCAATGGTGTCTTTTTTTTACAGTTCCGTCAACTCAGTGCTTATTATATTCATCAGTATGTGGGTTACCGTTTTATCAGCAGTGATAATGCGCAGTGGTTAAACCCTTACCATGTGGCGAATTTAAAATTGTCGGTGGCCATTCAAAAAAAGCGCAACAATGCTCAAGTGTTTTTAGGATGCAATAATTTATTCAATCAAAACTATGCGGTGATGGCCATGCGCCCAATGCCTTACCGCAATTATGAAATTGGCATGAATCTAATTTTAAACAGTAACAAAAAGCATGAAAAAAATAATGATGATAACAGCCCTCGCTTGGACAATCACCAACTTTGAGGCACAAAACACAGTGGCTGATTTTGAAAGTTTTAGTTTAACACCCAATTCGGTTTATACTTCTACCAACAGTACACCATTTCAAACCAGCAACGCCGTGTTTGAATACGAATGGCTCAGTGCCTTTGGTGGATATTGGATTGGGGGTTTTGCCTATACCAACAAATACGATTCAACGACAGCCGCGTTTACGAATTTATATGGTGTGAAACCACTGAAGGGTCATAACGGTTCGGGTACTTACGTGATTGGTCAAGATGGCGGTACCATCAGATTAAAATCGCCCAATGCCAGGGTGAATGGTTTTTTTATTACCAATACAACCTATGCCTTTAAATCGGTTCGCAACGGGGATTCATTTTCACGTAAATTTGGCGACACCACCGGCACCGGCTCAGGCACCACAATTGCACAAGGATCATACCCCGATTTTTTTAAAGTAACAGCCAAAGGGTATTTAAACGGCAGTTTGAAAAGCGACAGCTCAGTATTTTATTTGGCCGATTACCGCTTTGCCAACAATGCCCTCGATTATGTGGTGGATACCTGGCAATATTTTAATTTGGCGAATTTGGGGATTGTTGACAGCATTACTTTTAACATGTATTCAAGTGACAACAGTGGCAGTTTTTTAAACACCCCGGCCTTTTTTGGCATGGATGACTTTAGCACTTCTCCTTCAGATCCTCGTGGCATAGTTGCCCAAAATAGAATTTCATTTTCGGAAGCCTATCCAAATCCATTTAACCAAATTATTACCTTGTTGGTTGGCAATGAAGAAAAAAATCTGCGTTATTGTTTGCGCGACAATGTTGGGAAAATTGTAATGAAAGCAAATTTGCAAAGTGGATTGAATACCATTGATTCAAGTGAATTGGCGTCGGGGATTTATTATTTGCAAATAATCACAGCGCAAGGTATCGAAACAAAAAAATTACTGAAACCATAATTCATTGAAAGGCCTTAAATATATATTCATCATTGTTGTTTTAATTACGGCATGGGCTTGCGTGAAGGATGAGCCTGTGCCCATTCCTACGCATGGCATTGGTTCGCCATTGTCGCGAAAGGTGTTTGTGATTAACGAAGGCAATTATTCAGTGGGCAATGCGGCTTTAAGTTTGTACTCGCCAAATGACCAAAGTGTAGTAGAAGATTATTACCGTTATCAAAACAATGCAGGCCTGGGCGATGTGTTTCAGAGCATGTATGCTTTTGCGGGGAAATATTATTTGGTGGTGAACAATTCGAATAAAATTGTGGTGTGTGACACGGCCATAAAAAAAATCGGGCAAATCAGTAACCTTTTATCGCCGCGTTATTTTCTGCCAATCAATGAAAACAAGGCTTATGTGAGCGACTTGTATGCCAACCAAATTCATGTGATTGATTTAAAAAACCAAATCAAAATAAGTTCTATTTCTTGTAAAGGGTGGACAGAGCAAATGGTTTATGCCAATGGTAAAGTGTTTGTGTGCGGTCCGAATAGTCAATATGTATGGGTAATTGATGCAGTAAGTGATAAAAAAATGGATTCCATCCAAGTGGGCACGAATGCATATAACATGGTGTGCGACCACTTAGAAAACATTTGGATTTTGGCCGCGGGAGATAAGACCAAATCAATTGCGCCACAGTTAATGCAGGTTAGCAGCAGCAATCAGCGTATCATCAAACAATTTTCTCTTGGCATGAATGATGAACCCTCTCATTTAAATCTCAACCAAAGCAAAGACAGTTTGTATTTTTTAAACAAAGGTGTTTATGTGATGGCGACCAATGCAACGGGTTTGCCCACTGTGCCTTTGATTGCAGCCGACAACCGTAATTTTTACGGTTTGGGTATTCGTGCTGCCGATAATACCATTTATTTATCGGATGCTTTGGATTACGTTCAAAAATCGAATATATATGTGTATGATGCCAAGGGACGTCAATTAAACCGTTTCAAGGCCGGCATTAATGCCAATGGTTTTTATTTCGAATAAAATTGGCATCTTTGAATCATTGAGTAAAAGTATCAATATCGTTTCTTTTGATGTACCCTTTCCCGCAAATTACGGCGGGGTGATAGATGTATTTTATAAACTGTATTGGTTAAAACAAGCCGGCGTTAAAATACATTTGCATTGTTTTCATTACGGTCGCGCCGAATCAATTGAGCTGGCCCATTTGTGTGAAACGGTGCATTATTATCCACGCCAAACAGGTTTGTTGGCCAATTTGTCTTTTTTGCCTTACACCGTTAAATCGCGTCAATCGAAAGCATTGGAACAAAATTTATTGGCGAATGATTATCCCATTTTGTTTGAAGTATTACACACCTGTTATTTGTTAAAGGACAAACGATTTGCCAACAGAAAAAAAATATACCGCCACAGCAATATCGAACACCATTATTATCAGGCATTGGCAGCGAAGGAAAGGGATTTTGTCAAAAAAATATTCTTAAAAATTGAAGCCTTTAAATTAAAACATTTTGAAGGCATCCTTCATCACGCCAATGTTATTTTGGCTGTGAATCAAACAGACTGCGATTATTTTAAACAAAAATACCCGCAGGTTGAAAGCCACTATTTACCGAGCTTTCACAGCAACAAACAAATAAACATCAAAGCGGGTAAGGGAGATTATATTTTATTTCATGGCAATTTAAGCATTGCCGAAAATTACGATGCCGCCATGTGGCTCATTGAAAACGTGTTTTCTAAAATTCATTTCCATGTGATTATTGCGGGATTAAATCCCCCTGAATTTTTAAAAATAAAAATAGCCAAACATAAACACTTGCAATTGATGGCCAATGTGGATGCTGAAGACATGCAACAATTAATTGCCAATGCGCAAGTACATGTACTGTATACTGAGCAAGGTACAGGCTTGAAATTAAAGTTATTGAATGTGTTGTTTCAAGGCAGGTTTATTATTTGCAATGAAGCCATGTTGAGTGGTACGGGATTAAAGGCCAATGATACTTTTTGCATTGCGAATGAGGCTGAGCTTTATTTCAAAACCATTAAAGCCATGATGACCATGTCTGTGGATCACCAACATATTGATCAACGCAGCCAACAGTTGAGTCGCTTTGATAATGAAAAGAATGCAGCTACTTTATTAAGCTTGATTTAATGAAGTAATTTGTCAGTAAAATTACTCGATAATAATTTGTTTAAACAAAATCCTATCTGTGTTTTTAAAGCGGATAAAATAAATGCCCTTTGCCCATTCTTTTGTTTCAATAAGTAATTTTTTTTCTTGACTTAAAGTATTAAAAACCATCTGACCAATACAATTTCGGACAGTGATCTCGATTTCATTTTGTGACTCATTGTCAACGGTTAACAGATCATTCGCCGGGTTAGGGTATATCTGAGCAATGTGTTCTGTGTTTTGAGTGTTAACATAATCCAAACATTTATTTACCGTTAAAGAAATGCTGTTAGTGCTTTTACAACCATTAAGGGTGTTGGTAGC
>CANGGP010000059.1 GCA_947453445.1 Sphingobacteriaceae bacterium | reverse complement strand
TTTTGGCTTGTCTTTTTGCTTACTTTTTTGACTAAGAAAAAAGTAAGAGAAAAATTGATTTCAATTAAAACAAAATTTGATTTTGTAAATTACTGTTAATCAAGTATTAAAAAATTAGTTACTTAAGAGCTAAAAGGACTAAATTCGAGCATCCAAAAAATAAAATGATGAATAAAATTTACGCTAATTTTAAACTTGCCATAATAACATGCTTCAGTATGGTTGTGCTTACGAGTAAAGGGCAATTAACAACAACAACTTTTTCTTATGCTAGTGTTGCAAATACCAATACAGGTACTATCAATACTTGGACTGTTCCACCGTGTGTTACAGTCATGACTATCGAGGTGCGTGGCGCTTCGGGAGGATACAATTCAACCGGCACAGGTGGTAACGGTGCACGCATGATAGGTGTATTTACTGTAACGCCTGGTCAGGTATTATCTTATTTAGTGGGTAAATCACCAGGAAGTACTGCCATTAGTGGTCATACATTTCCGTCGGGTGGTGGAGGCTCTTACGTAGCCTCAGGTGCCACATATTCAACCGCAACCCCAATGATTGTTGCCGGCGGTGGTGGCGGTGGCTATGGTACAACCGGCGATAATGCCCCAGTCACTACGAGTGGTACAGGTGGAAGTCCCGGAACAGGTGGAAACGGCGCTCCTGCTAATTCATGCGGCGGCGGCGGTGGTGGTTTTTATACCAGTGGTGGTACCGATACTTATTATGGTTATACCGGCGGTTTAGGCTTCCAGCAAGGTGGTACAGGTGGCCTGCCGAATAACAACTATGGTGGTACTTCATACCAAATGGGTGGTTTTGGCGGTGGTGCTCCTGCCGATTATTACGCATCATGTAATTACCAAGGTGGTGCAGGCGGTGGATATAGTGGTGGTAGCGCATATGGCACTTCGCTCTATGCTGTTGGTTCTGCCGGTGGATCGTTCAATAGCGGAACAAGCCAATCTAACACTGCCGGCTATAACTTTGGTCATGGAATGATTATTTTTACATATAGCCCCGGAGCCCCAATTGTTGCAGTGGCAAATCCTAGTACGCCTATATGCCAAGGCGGAAGTGTTGTATTTAATGTGAGCGGCGTTTCAACTTATACATGGAACGACGGATCAAACGTAACAACCAGAACCGTTAGTCCAACTTCAAATACTAGTTATACAGTTACAGGTACCAATGCAAGTGGTTGTACTACTTCATCAGTTTTAACTGTTACGGTTAATACGGGTGTGCCTGTTTTATCAATCAATACTTCAACCAATTCAGTTTGTTTAGGTAAAACTGTTACATTAACTGCTAGTGGTGCATTTTCTTATACATGGACTGGTGGTCCTGTGAATGGCGTTTCATTCACTCCTTCGATAACTTCTTCATATGTTGTTACAGGCGCAAATGGTTGTGGTACTTCAACAGCATTAACGAGTGTTACAGTGGCTCCTTTAGCTGTTACTGTTCTTAGTTCACCTACAGTTGTTTGTGCGGGTAGTACCTCTACATTAACTGCAGCAGCTGCGGCCACAAGTTACTCTTGGTTTCCAATTTCAAACACCACCGCAAGTATGGTTGTGAGTCCTCAAATTAGTACAGTTTATACTGTTGCTGTTTCTGATGGTACTTGTGCAGGTATTGGTACAGTTGCAGTAAATGCATTACCGGTTCCAACTGTGGCGGCTTTGCCAACAGTTACAACTGTTTGTTCAGGTATGCCGGTTAGTTTAAGCGCAAGTGGTGGAATAAGTTATACTTGGACGCCAGGCAACCTATCCGGTGCAAGTGTAACAGTTGCGCCAAATGTTCCAACTTCTTACCAAGTGATTGGTTCAAATTCTTTGGGTTGTACTGCCTTGGCCAACGTTGCTGTAATTACCAATCCAAGTCCTACCTTGAATATTGTACCAAGCACCAATTTAATTTGTGCGGGTGACCCAGTAAATATTACTGTTTCGGGTGCAAGTACATATACATGGGATAGTGGAGCAAATACAACTTCCATTAATGTGAACCCAATCGTAAGTACTGTTTATACCGTAACAGGTGTTACCAATAGCTGCTCTTCTACTGGTACAGTTGGTATTTCTGTGTTTATTCCAACAGTTGCCGTATCAGGAAATACATCGATTTGTAATGGACAAACAGCTACTTTAACGGCTTCAGGTGGAAACAATTATACATGGAGCAACGGTTTCACATCCACTGTTGTATTGGTAAATCCTACAAACAGCACAACTTATTCAGTAGCGGCTTTGACCTCTTCATCCGGTATCAATTGCCCAAGTTCAGCTTCTATACAAGTTACAGTTAAGCCAAATCCAACAGTTACTGCTGTTGCCTCGAGGTCGGCTATGTGCAAAGGAGAAAACAATGCGATAACAGTATCCGGCGCTTCAACTTATAGCTGGAGTACAGGCGCTACCACCACTTCAATAGCTGTTACCTCGTCATTGGTTACGATAATGAATTATTCAGTTACAGGCACAAGTTCATTGGGTTGCAGTAGTACCGCTAGTATTGCAGTGAAAATAAACTCTTGCACCGATTTAAAAGAATTGAATTTGAACAACAACTCCGTTTTGGTTTATCCAAATCCAAGCAAAGGCGACTTGAATGTTAGTGCTGAGTCAGATATGAAATTAAGCATTGTGAATGAAATTGGACAAGTGATAATGACTTTTACATTGGATCAATCAAATAACAGAAAACTTGTTGTAAGTGACTTGGCAAATGGGGTTTATTTCCTAATCAGTCAAAATCCTGCTGATGGCGTTCGTGAACGCATTGTGATGATGAAGTAATTGATTCATATCTCTTAAAAAGCACCGGGTAGATGACTCGGTGCTTTTTTTATGTTTTAATTCCTATAAAATGCAGATTTACATAGGCTGAATTAACAAATTAGGTCTTAATAAAGAAATGCCAAGAGTGTGTATTTGTTTTGAGTAAAATTTGTAAATTCGAGAATCTAAAAATCACGTAGCAATGAAAAAAATTTACAATTATTTCAAGATTACCTTAATTATTTGTTTTAGTGCGCTTGTGCTAACAAGCAAGGCACAATTAACGACAACAACTTTTTCTTATGGAACAGTTGCAAATACTAACACCGGCTCAATTGTAAGTTGGACAGTTCCGCCATGTGTAACCAGCATGACAATTGAAGCTTGGGGTGCCTCAGGTGGATATAATTCTGGCGGAACCGGTGGCTCAGGTGCCAGAATGATTGGCGTTTTTACTGTAACACCCGGTCAGGTTTTATATTATTTAGTTGGTAAATGTCCTGGTGCTTTGGGAAGTGGTGAAACTTTCCCTGCAGGTGGCGGTGGATCTTATGTTGCTACCGGTACTGCTGTTGCAACTTCTTCTCCTTTAATTGTTGCCGGTGGCGGTGGCGGTGGATACGGCACTACAGGTGGTGCTGCTCCTATCACAACTTCCGGTACAGGATTAACGCCGGGTACAGGTGGCAATGGTGCTCCTCAAAATTCTTGCGCAGGTGGCGGCGGTGGTTTTTACTCTAGCGGCGCTACCAGTTCATTATACCAGTTCATTGGCGGTCAAGGTTTCCAACAAGGCGGAACAGGTGGTAATTCAGGTTCGTATACCGGCTACCAATTGGGTGGATTTGGCGGAGGCGCTACAGCCGATTATGTTGGTGCTTGTTATTATTATGGTGGTCCCGGTGGCGGATACAGCGGTGGATCAGCTTGGTCAACTGCCTCTCAACAATCAGGCGGCGCAGGTGGTTCATACAATGGAGGTACTAGCCAATCGAATACTGCCGGTTATAACCAAGGTCATGGTCGTATCATTTTCACATACAGTCCGGGTGCTCCTATCGTTGCAGTGGCTAGTCCCAGTACCCCAATTTGCCAAGGCGGTAGCGTTGTGTTTAACGTGAGCGGTGTTTCTACCTATACTTGGAATGATGGCTCTAACGCCACAACCAGAACCGTTAGTCCTACATCAAACACAAGTTATACTGTTACCGGTACAAATGCCAGTGGTTGTAATACTTCTTCTGTTTTAACCGTAACGGTAAATACAGGTGCGCCTGTTTTATCAATCAATACTTCAACCAATTCAATTTGTTTGGGTAAAACTGTAACCTTAACTGCAAGCGGTGCTTTTTCATATACATGGACAGGCGGTCCGGTTAACGGCGCTGCATTTTTACCAACGGCTACATCTAGCTATACAGTTACCGGCGCTAACGGTTGTGGTACATCTACTGCAGTTACGAGTATAACTGTTGCGCCTCTTCCTGTTTCAGTTATCAGCTCACCGTCTGTAGTTTGTTCAGGTAATACGGCTTCTCTAACAGCTGCATCTGCTGCAACTTCTTATTCTTGGTATCCTATCTCTAACAGTACTGCAAGTATGCTTGTGAGTCCGCAAGTAAACACCATTTATACCGTTGCGGTATCAGATGGTACTTGTTCGGGTATTGGTACAGTTGCCGTGAATGCACTACCTGTGCCTACCATTGTAGCTACACCAACAGTTGCAACCGTTTGTTCGGGTGTACCTGTAACCTTAAATGCTACCGGTGCAGTGAGTTATACTTGGACACCCGGTAACTTAAGCGGTTCTTCAGTAACTGTTACGCCGAATGCCCCAACAGGGTACCAAGTGGTTGGTTCTAATTCATTGGGTTGTACTTCGATCGCGAACGTTGCAGTAATTACAAATGCAAGCCCTACCTTAAACATTGTTCCGAATACCAATTTAATTTGTGCCGGTAACCCTGTAAACATTACAGTAAGTGGTGCAAATACTTACACTTGGGATAATGGTGCGAATTCCACCTCTATTAACGTTAACCCAATGACAACAACCATCTATACAGTAACCGGTGTTACCAATAGTTGTTCGAGTACCGGTACCGTTGCCATTACTGTGTTTATTCCTACAGTTGCCATTACCGGTAATACATCTATTTGTAACGGCCAAACAGCCACCTTAACAGCCTCAGGTGGAAATAACTATGCATGGAGTAACGGATTTACTTCTACTGTTGTTTTGGTTAATCCAACAACTAGTAGTTCTTATTCGGTGGCTGCATTAACTTCTTCTTCAGGCATCAATTGCCCGAGCTCAGCTTCAATTCAAATAACTGTTAAGCCTAATCCTACTGTTACTGCAGTTGCCAACAGATCGGTAATGTGTAAAGGTGAAAGCAATGCCGTAAATGTATCCGGTGCAGCAACTTACTCTTGGAATACAGGAGCAACTACAACCTCAATTACTGTTACATCTTCATTGGTAACCACCATGAATTACTCAGTGATCGGAACAAGCTCTTTGGGCTGTAGCAACACTGCAACAATTTCTGTAAAGGTGAATGCTTGTACTGGACTTGAATCAATCAACAAGGCAAGTGACTTAATGAGTGTATACCCTAATCCTAACAATGGTTCATTTGAAATTAAATTCGACAAGGACATGAAGGTGAAAATTGTGAATGAATTGGGTCAATTAATTAGAAATGTACATGAAAAAGGAATGGATGCTAACATTGAGTTAATTCAAAACTTACCTGCCGGTATTTATTTTGTAATCGGTGAAAACAACAATGAATTAATCACACAAAAAATCATCGTTCAATAGTCATTTTTTTCTCTTAAAAAAATCCCTTCGTGAGCAACGAAGGGATTTTTTTTTGCCTTAAAGTTAAACATGACAAAAATCAATTTTAAAAACTAACAAATCTCAAGGTGTTTTTTTGATCCTGAATTTATGTTTGTAAAAAACAAAAATAAATATGGCAACAGCAACAAAACACATTGATCACAGTGCTTACAGTAGCACAAGCAGTAATTCAGTAAGCGCTTATGATCGTTTTATTGAAAAATTAAAATTCAATCATTTTGCCTTAATCAGCATGGCAATCTTAATAGGAAGTTGTGCTGGTGGCATTGCAGCAATGTATGTGTTTCAGGCAGGGGCTCCTTTTTGGCAGTTTTTATTGGGATTAAGTATCTCAATGGCTAATTTAATTGCTTGTATTTCACAGGCATCCACCAAAACTGTTTTTACCCTGTTTATGTCATCCATTGCGCTTAACTTAATCTTGGTGTTGAGTCATATTTCATAAAGTATCCCATGCGGGATAAATAAACGATAAAAAATAAAAGGGAGTGTAGCTCCCTTTTTTTATACGCATTGAACTGCGAATGTTTCGCCGTTTGAATTGAATCTAAGGCGAACAATGGCAGAGAAAAAATTTTCGTTAATATTCCCGACCAAAAATTGATTTTAAAACTTTGGCCAATCGAAGCCCGGCTTTTAGCATTTGACGTTCGGCAATCACGGCGCTGTTGTCGATGTAATTTTGGTCAATTTTATTGTTTTGGTATTGGTACACCATGTTAAGTGTACTGCGGGTATCGCTCAGCCAAAAACTGACATCTATTTTTTCGGCATCTGTGCGTCTTTTTAAGGAAAAGCTGCTTGATGTTAGCATTTTAGTACAAGACCATATATCAATGTTTTTGCTTTCGATAATTTCATTCTCCCAAATTTGATTGAGTGTATAAGGTTTTCCAAAATACATACAAGTTACGTTTTTGCCCCCCGCATCCTGCGGATAACCACAATGCAAAGGTTGATGTATATCGCCAATAAGATGAAACAAGAGTTTTAAAGTCTCATTCATGGTTTCATTGCTTTGTAAAGACTTTAATTCAAGCATCCTCAAGCAATATTCAAGTTTATTAACCAAATCCTCTTGCTGTGATTTTGCATAACTTTTATTCTTTTCAATAAAAGTAAATTGCCAAGGTTTCATGCTTTGTTGAAATTTATCGTTACTCGATTCATCCATCCAACAAGCCGCATCTTCCCACGACATGCCATTGAGGTATGAATTTACATTGTCGATGGTGTAAGGATCCAAATGACTTTTTGCGATTTGAACAATGGTGCGATGGCCCTTATTGCTCCATGCAATGGCGTTTTGATTCAAACAAATCAAAAATAAGCAGGCAATACCAAACTGTTTTTTCATAAAGAATATTTTATGTTCAATCGTTAACAATACAATAAAATGTCCTTCACTCGCTTTAAGTGAATTGATAAAATGTACTGATAAACAATAAGTTAAATTTCAAGATTAAATTTTAGGCATTTTTTTGAGTCCAACAAAAGTTATGAAGACCCAATTTTTGATAAGTGACTTGTCTTAAGTGGTTGATAATTAATTAATTGTTAAAAAATCACTTCGCTTTTGGCTTTTAATTCATTTGTCGAAACAAAGCCTTAACTTTGCATGATTGAAAAAAGTGTTGGTCATATCAATGTTGTTTGTTTACTTAAGTTCGAGTACGCAGTTGCATGAAATTTTCAAATTACCAACTTTGGTTGAACATTTTTTAGAGCATCACTCTGCCAATAATTCACTCTCCTTTTTTGAATTTCTTAAAATGCATTATACCAACGGCGATGTTAAAAGTGCCGATTATGAAAAGGACATGAAATTGCCTTTTAAATCGCATGATGTATGTGATTATTTTGTTGCTACTTTTTCGATGTTGCCCAAACACCCACAAATTAAACAACCCGTGCATATTCAAGAAGCCTTGTTTCTTGAATTCAAGCACAATTTTAAAGGCTCTTCTTTGGCAGCCTCAATTTGGCAACCGCCAAAATTGGCTTAAGCATACAGGGTTCACTTCGTACAATCAAATCATTGATTGAAAGCCCTTTTTTTATTTTTTTCAATTCACATTAAATTATTTATGCTTAATAGAATAATCGCATTTTCAATTCGCAACAAACTGCTTATCGGTTTGTTTACCTTGGCCCTTGTGCTTTACGGCTTGTATGAAGCCAAGCGCTTGCCCATCGACGCAGTTCCCGATATTACCAATAACCAAGTTCAAATCATTACAGTAGCACCTTCATATGGTGCCACCGATATTGAACGCCTTATCACATTTCCCATCGAACAAGCCAACAGCAACATTAACGGGATTAAAGAGTTGCGCAGTTTTTCGCGTTTCGGCTTGTCGGTTGTAACGATTGTATTCGACGATGCAACCGATGTTTTTTGGGCACGACAACAGGTGTCGGAAAGGTTACAAAAAATTCAAAGTCAAATTCCGGTTAGCATCGGAAAACCTGAATTGGGGCCAATTACCACCGGTTTAGGAGAAATCTACCAATATGTTGTTCGGCCTGTTAAAGGGTATGAAAACGCTTACAACGAAATGGAATTACGTACCATTCAAGATTGGGTGGTGCGTCGCCAATTACTAACGGTTAAGGGTGTGGCGGAAGTAAGCAGTTTTGGCGGGAAATTAAAACAGTACGAAATTGCTGTTAATCCTAACAAACTGCAATCCTTTAACTTAAGCATCAAGGATGTATTTACCGCACTTGAAAAAAATAATCAAAACACCGGCGGGGCTTATATTGAAAAAGGACCCACCGTATTATTTATTCGTAGCGAAGGATTGGTGAAGGATAAAAACGACATCGGTAACATCATTGTGAAAAGTACAAAAACCGGTGCGCCTATATTTATTCGTGATGTAGCGGATGTAAACATTGGTTATGCCACACGTTATGGTGCCATGTATTACAACGATGAGCGTGAAGTAGCCGGCGGTATTGTAATGATGCTGAAAGGTGCAAACAGCAATGAAGTGATTAAAAATGTAAAAACAAAAGTGGCTTTTATTCAAAGTATTTTACCCAAAGGTTTGGTGATAGAAGCTTTTTTAGACAGAACAAAAATGGTAAACAATGCCATTGGTACCGTTGAAACCAACCTTATGGAAGGGGCTTTGATTGTTGTATTTATACTGGTTTTGTTTTTGGGCAATTTTAGAGCGGGTTTATTGGTGGCCTCTGTTATTCCACTCGCCATGCTGTTTGCCATCATCTTAATGAATCTTTTTGGTGTAAGCGGAAATTTAATGAGTTTAGGTGCCCTCGATTTTGGATTAATTGTAGATGGGGCTGTGATTATTGTAGAAGCCGTGATGCATCAATTAACGCATAAACGCAAACACCGCATCACCGATTATTTTACGCAAGCAGAAGTGAATGTTGAGGTTGAAGAATCGGCCGGAAAAATGATGAACTCAGCAGTGTTCGGACAAATCATTATTCTCATTGTGTATTTGCCAATTTTTACCCTGCAAGGCATTGAAGGGAAAATGTTTAAGCCCATGGCGCAAACTGTAGCATTCGCGCTCTTAGGTGCCTTCGTATTATCACTCACTTATATCCCTATGATGAGTAGTTTGTTCTTGTCAAAAAGAGTACAGTTAAAAAAGAATTGGTCAGAACGCATGATGGAAATAAGCGAAAAGCACTATCAGTTTTTACTCACACGTGTACTTGCTTTCCCAAAAACCGTTATCACTATTGTATTGGCCTTATTTGCCTTGGCCATGTTTTTAATGACACAATTGGGAGGCGAGTTTATTCCCGCTTTAGAAGAAGGTGACTTTGCTGTTGAAACAAGGGTGTTAACCGGATCGAACATTGCCACCACCATCGAAAGCACAAAAAAGGCAGCCGCCATTTTAAAACAACAATTTCCTGAAGTAGAAAAAGTAGTCACCAAAATTGGAAGCGGCGAGGTGCCAACCGATCCTATGCCCATGGAGGCAGCCGATATGATGGTGATTTTAAAAGATAAGAAAGAATGGACTTCAGCCAAAACATTTCCTGAGTTGTCATCAAAAATGAGTGAGGCATTAAAAGAAGTACCGGGCATTACCACGGGTTTTCAATTTCCGGTGCAAATGCGTTTTAATGAATTGATGACCGGTGCACGTCAAGATATTGTTTGTAAAATATTTGGTGATGACCTTGATTCCTTGGCACATTATGCTGGCAAATTGGGCGCCATTATTAGCACCGTGAAAGGTGCACAGGATTTATACATTGAACCTGTAAATGGTATGCCGCAAATTGTGATTAATTACAACAGAAATATTTTAGCCCAATACGATTTAAATATTGAAGATGTAAACATGGTTGTGAATACAGCATTTGCCGGACAATCAGCGGGCATGGTGTTTGAAGGCGAACGCCGCTTTGAAATGGTGGTGCGGTTAAATCCAAATTTACGAAACCAATTACAAGACATTCAAAATTTATTAATTCCTACACCCAACGGCAATCAAATTCCATTGAGTCAGTTGGCAGAAGTGGAAGTGAAAAATGGTCCAAACCAAATACAACGCGAAGATACCAAAAGGCGTATTGTGATTGGTTTTAATGCCCGCGAAAGGGATGTGCAAAGCATTGTAGAAGAATTACAAGGTAAAGTAAATCAACACATCAAGTTTCCGAGTGGTTATTATTTAAGTTATGGCGGCTCCTTCGAAAATTTAAACCAAGCCAAACAACGCTTGGCCATTGCTGTGCCGGTTTCTTTGGTGTTAATTTTCTTGTTGTTGTTTTTTGCTTTTAATTCTGTTAAACACAGCCTACTCATCTATACCGCCATTCCATTATCTGCTATTGGGGGTATTTATTTCTTGAGTTTAAGGGGCATGCCTTTTAGCATTAGTGCAGGTGTTGGTTTTATTGCTTTGTTTGGCGTTGCAGTGCTCAATGGCATTGTGTTAATCGCAGAGTTTAATCGATTAAAAGCATCAGGACTAAAAGACTTGCACCGCATTGTGTTAATGGGTACCAAGGTGCGCTTGCGACCGGTATTGATGACGGCCTTTGTGGCTTCATTGGGTTTCTTACCCATGGCTGTGAGTCAGGGTGCCGGTGCTGAGGTACAGCGACCATTGGCAACGGTGGTGATTGGGGGCTTATTACTTGCCACTTTTTTAACCTTGTTTGTTTTACCGGTACTGTACATTCTTTTTGAAAATATTGGTCGTAAACGCATGCCGATTAACATACCTACAGCATTGATAGCAGTGTTTTTGTTGTCGCAAAATATTTCCAAGGCACAAAGTATAAGCTTGGATGCGGCTATTGATAGCGCCATGAAAAACAATTTAAGTTTACGCAATCAAAATTTATTATCTGAATTCAAAAAGAAATTAATTGCATCAGGCATCAATATTCCCTTAACAGCTTTGAGTGGCGAAATTGGGCAGATTAACAGTGTGTACACCGATACCAAAATTGGTCTTTCACAAAGCTTTAATTTTCCGACTGTTTATGGCAATCAAAAAGCAGTCTTAAAAAGCGAGTGGTTAACTGCCGGTATTACTTATTCAATTTCAAAGGCAGAAATGAAAAAGCGCGTAACGGATGTGTTTTACGAGATTTTGTTATCGCGCGAAAAAGAAAAAATATTGAAGGGCGGTGATAGCTTGTATCAGGAATTTATTAAGAAGGCAGAATTACGGTTCACAAAGGGTGAAAGTAATATTTTGGAAAAAACATCGGCACAAATACAACAGGGTCAGGTACAATTGCAATTAAAACAAGTACAAAATGATTTAGAGCTCAGTAAACTTAAAATGCAGTTGCTTTTAAATTCCAAACAAAATTACGAACCCGTGTCACCGCAATTAAAGGCTGATATGGGCGATTTGTTGGGTGTTAAAGGCAGTGAGAATGCTTTGTGGATAAAATTGTTTGAGCAAGAATTACAAACATCGCGTTTGCATGTGCAGCTCGAAAAGTCGCGTTTTTTGCCCGATTTAAACATCGGTTATATCAATCAAAGTATTCGTGGTATAGGTGCCGATGATCAATTTTACACAGCAAACAAACGATTTAACGTGGCGCAAATTGGTTTGGGTTTGCCCATCTTTTTTGGTTCACAAAAATCGAAAGTGCAGGCTTCACGCGCGCAAAACAATATGGCCTTGAATGAACTACAACTTAAAAAGATGCAATTTGAAAATGAATTAAATGCATTACAAGTGCAATTGCTGTTAAACAATGATGTGCTACGTTATTTTGAAAACACGCAATTGCCGAATGCGCAATTAATCACACAAAGTGCCAATAAACAATACAATGCCGGTGAAATAAACTATTTAGAATGGACTTTGCTCATGAATCAAAGTTTGCAAATTAAAAGCAATTACATCGATGCCATTAAAAAACAAAATGAAATTATTTCTCAAATCACTTATTTAATCACACGATAAAATGAAAAAAATTATTCCAATCTGCATCGCCTTTTTATTGGCTTCTTGCCAAACGAATGTTGAAAAGGTTCAACAAGAGGAATCGGCTAAAATGCCGAATTCATTAGTCCTAAGCGATGCACAATTAAAATCCATAGGTGTTAAAACCACTGCGCTTACGTTTAAAAAAATATCAGGTTTGATAAAAGTGAACGGAAAGATTGATGTACCACCACAAAATTTAATTTCGGTGAGTGTGGCTTTGGGCGGATATTTAAAATCAACCAAACTTTTACCCGGTATGCATATTTCTAAAGGCGAGGTTATTGCAGTTTTAGAGGATCAACAGTATATTCAATTGCAGCAAGATTATCTGACCACCAAAATTAAATTGCAAACTTCCGAGCAAGAATTTCAACGTCAGAAAGATTTAAATGAATCAAAGGCTGCTTCGGATAAAGTGTTTCAATTGGCCAAGGCAGATTATTTGTCGAACAAGGTTGTAATGAGTGCACTGTCTGAAAAATTAAAATTAATCAACATCAATCCGCTTACCTTAACAGAAGAGAATTTATCAAAAAACATCAATATTTATGCCCCTTTTGATGGTTTTGTATCGAAGGTAAATGTCAATATTGGTAAATATATTACGCCCTCGGATGTAATTTTTGAATTGGTGAATCCTAATGATATCCATCTAAATTTAAAAGTGTTTGAAAAAGATTTGATTCAACTTTCGATTGGTCAAAAATTAACGGCTTATACCAATAATCATCCTGAAAAAAAATACCGTTGTGAAATATTAGAAATTAGTAAAGATATTTCTGATGATAGAACAGCGCAAGTGCACAGTCATTTTGAAAACTATGATAACACTTTATTGCCGGGCATGTATATGAATGCAGAGGTAGAATTGAGCAATAAGGAAGTGGAAGCAATTGCAGAATCAGCCATTCTAAGTTTTGATGCAAAAAAATATGTGTTTGTTCAAAACGCAAAAAAAGCATTTCAAATGCTGGAAATACAAACGGGTAATGCGGAGGATAATTTTGTGGAAGTTATCAATGCCAATGATTTAAAGGGAAAGCAAATTGTTGTTGAAGGTGCCTACACTTTGTTGATGGCATTAAAGAACAAGCCTGAAGAGTAGGGCATTGCGCTTTTAAAAATGAAAAAGGGTATCAAAACCGTGATACCCTTTTCTGCACTTCTATTTGGCCTTGTTGGCCTTTTTTGATTAGCCTATTCACACTTTATTTAAAACTAACTCAAACATGAAAACTGTGTGAACCTATTCAAAAAATATTTTTTCGCCATACTCTTGGCATTAAATTAAGGCCGTGACTTCACGCATAATGTTCATTCCTTTATCTTTTGCGTACCAGAGGTGCAATTCTTTTTCAAAATCTTCTTTTGTCATGGTGTTTTGATGGGCCTTGTAATTCAATAAAATTTCGTGCGCTGCCATCGGTCTCGAACCCCATGTATGTATTATTTCATAATTACCGGCATCCATCATCACCAATTTTGGAATGGATCTCGATTCGTTTTCATTCAATGTTTCAATTAATCCCGGCACTGTATCCCTCGAAATGATTCGAAAATCGATGTGAATACCATCTGCTTTGGTCATTTTATTGATGATGGGAATAATTTGTGCGCAATCACCGCACCATGCATCACCCACCAAAAGCCACTTGTATTTGTGATCCAACTGATCAAGTTGAATCATTGTTTTTTCATCAATGGTCAGCGTTTTGTCCAAACGGTTCATGCGCTGTACATTGAGTTTGGTGTATTCTAGGTATTTTTCACTTTGTGTGTCACCGGTTGTTTTTCCTTCCGCTATTAAGTCATCAACCAATTTACGGTAATCATCATAAGTGAGGGCCTTTTCGAAGATTGTTTTTAAATCCATAACACCTGATTTGATACCCAAAATTACGCTGCTTTTTATGTATTGCAATTGACATTAACCATTTTTATAGCTTGTTTTAGCTGACATTTATCATTATCATGGCAAATTAAGCCACAAGCCAAACACATGAAATCAAGCGGTATAGCAATGTGTCTCATGGCAATAGGTAGTTTCGGTGTTTTTTTATACCTTTAATTGAAACAACAGCCATGATGGCCAAATGATTAAAATTTTTTAAAAATGAAACAATTTTATTTTTTCGTACTACTCAGTTCAGTTTTTTGTGTACAATCACAAACATTAACCCAAGCCTTTAATGAACCGGTGGTTGGCGATATCGACCGCAGCATTCGTTTAGATACCAGCAGTTACACAACAGGTTTACCTTTGAATGTAACCGGAAATAATTGTTTTTGGGATTTCACCCGTTTAGGCGGCATTTTCCCGATGGTGGTTGATTCTTTCATCACACCTTCGGCTGCACCAAATGCCTCGGCATATCCAAATGCTAGTTATGCACAAAACCGCGATAAGATTTATACTTTTTACAAATCCACTTCAAGCCCGGCCCAAACCGAAATGCTTGGCGGTTACACCCCTTCATTAAGTTTAACTTTCACAAATACAGCCATTATTGCCAGTTATCCCATTTCATTCGGTTATAATGTAACTGATCCTGTAAGTGGCAGTTTTAAATACAATACAACCAATGGCGGATGCAACGGTAGTATTAATATTACAGCTGATGGAATCGGAACTTTAAGTTTGGCGAATGGTTTAAAAATACCAAATGTCATTCGTTTAAAAAGTGTTGAGATTTTAACTTTAAGTACTTCGTTTTTACCTGTTGGTATGTTTTACCAAACGGTATACAATTATTATGAGCAAGGCAAAAAATTTCCGGTTGTAAATGTGGGTTATACCACTTATCAATTGTTGGCCGGTACACCAACCATTACGGCATTGGTATATGGCAATCAAAACTACTTTAATTTATTGGGTGTAAACCAAAACAAAGCCAATTTTGAAAATTACAAAGCCTTTCCAAATCCATTCCATGATGCATTTAGCATCCAAGCGAAATCAGACGAAAATGAATTTTTGATTTATGCATTAACCGGCCAGCTTTTATTATCTACTAAAGAGGTTTCAACTGATAACTTAGCACCCTTGCCTAAAGGAATTTATTTTCTCGAAATAAAAAATAAGGAGGCTGTTTACCGCCAAAAGATTGTGAAGGAATGATTGGGATTTAATACTTCGATGTTTTTATGGAACGCAGATGACACTGATGAAGTAGATGAACGCAGTTGAATTAATTTAAAATTATCTTTTCAGCGTCATCAGCGTTCCATAACACCTAGCTTCAACCTATAAAACGCAGATTACAGAGATGAAGCAGATGAATAAATCTATTTAGTATCCTCAAAAATTAGTGCTATCACTTGGGCGCCCCCGCCTGCCTATGTAAAAGCAATAGCGGCGGCGGGCAGGCGGGCGGGCTGTTTCAGGCTTCGCTGGCGCTCCGGCTTTTTTGAGGCGAGAAGAGAGGCCTCGCCTCAAAAAGAGCTAAACCTTACACATCCCTGGCGCTAAATCATGAAATTTTAAAATTTTCATTTTTCATTAAACTTTAAGTCCTCTACTATTAATACTACTCCCTAATTACTTTGATTTTAAAGAATATCCGGTAAATTAGTTTATTAAATTTTGGTTTTAGTCGCTTTATTCATAAGGCTTATAGACTATTTAAGGTTCGACTATTTAATCATCCTTTTCAGCGTCATCAGCGTTCCATAACACCTAGCTTCAACCTATAAAACGCAGATTACACATATGAAGCAGATGCACGCATAGAATTTAATCTGTTTAATCTTTTTTTTCAGCGTCATCAGCGTTCCATAATACGAAGCCGCAATCTTACTCCAACGCCAATATTTTCATCTCAACCCTTCTGTTTTTTTGCTTACCGGCTTTGGTGGTATTATCAGCAATGTTTCTGGTTTGACCAAACCATTCAATGATAAAGTTTTCCTCAGGTACACCTTTTTTAATCAAATATCGCTTCACTGCTTTTGCTCTTTTTTCTGATAAAAGCATGTTTTGTTGTGGCGTTCCTTCACTGTCTGTATGTCCGCTTAATTTAATTTTCCATTCACCGCCATGATCACTCAACAACTCCGCCAAGGCATTTAATGAAGGAAATGAACTTGGTTTAATAATGTCTTTGCCTGTTGCAAATTCTAAACTACTGTATGCTTTTTCAATAATTTTCTTTTCATGTGCTTGCAACTCAACCGGCGGTGGCGGCGGACAACCATGGTATTCTACCAATCCCGGCACATTGATGCATGCATCGAGTTTATCAATTACACCGTCGTTGTCGCGGTCAGGACAACCATGGTTTTTCTTTAAACCAAATGCTTTCGGACAATCATCGTATTTATCCCAAATACCATCTCGGTCTGAATCAGGACAACCGAAGTTGGCGCGACGACCAGGGAAACTTGGACAAGAATCGTTTTTATCAGGAATTGAATCGTGGTCTAAATCCGGACAACCATGTAAATAAGCCAAGCCTTTGGCAGTTGGACATTGGTCTTCTGAATCTTTTATGCCGTCGCCGTCGGCATCGGGACAGCCTTGAAGAGCTGGTACACCGGGAACTTTAGGGCAGGCATCTTTTTTATCGGGTACTTTATCGTGGTCAGAATCGGGGCAACCATGAAATGCCATTTCACCAGGGGTATCAGGACATTCATCTTCCTTATCTTTTACACCATCGCCATCACGGTCGGTGACACGTTTTTGCGGGATGGTCAATTTAATCATGGCGTAAAAATTTAATCCCCTTAAATCACTGCCTTTAAAAAGCGGCGTTAAATCGCAGGAGCCAAAAGTTAAAGGACCTATTTTTATGTTTAAGCCTGTCATGATTTCTTTGTAACGCCTTGCGCTCAAAGTGTTGTAGGTAAATGGAACTGAAATATCGAACCAATAACTTTCAAAACGCGGTGCAAAACAAATGGCTGAGTAATTGTGCACATTGTATAAATTGTTTTTACGCAAATTCGAAAAGTGTGTGCTTAAATTGAGGAAGAAAAATTGATTGATCGAATAATCTGCTTGTGTATTGATGGCTGTTGGCAGGGCAATGGCAAACTGTTTAGAGGAATTGGCATTGCCAAAATCTTTATTCGCAATTGAATCAAATTCATGTTTCGATGAAATGCCTTCGTAGTGATTTAGGTTGGTGGAATTTAATACAACATTTAAATCATAGTTATCGCCAACCTTTTGATATTTAATTCTTCCCAAGTCATTTAAACTTGCCCCCAATTTTAATTTATACTTGATGGCATCCTTTTTTAAGGTGTAGTTTTTGTCATCAATTTTAATTTTGTACTTCGCGTAATCTGGTCGCCACTCGTAAATAAAACCAAGATCTAAGCCCAAAGCCGGCTTGGTCACATAATGGTAATAGCTGGCAAGAATATTATTACTGTTGTATGAATTTGGGCCTAAATTTGCAGAAGTTGCAATGGCAAAATTTGAATTAAAATAACTGCTCGCGTCTTTGGTGCTAAATAAAAAATCCAAATTTTTAGCCACAAAAAAAGCACTTTCCAAACCTTGTAAAATTTTTACAGTTCCACCGGCCTTCATAAAATGGGCTTGTTTGTTTTTGATTACACGGGCATAACTCAAACCATATTCGGCCCATGACATCTGCACAAAGGCCAGGTTTTTTAAATTAATTTCATTGTTCTGCGTCACGTTTAAATCCATTTCCCGCTCAAATAAGTTGGTTAATTTTGGCGTTAAACCGTCCATGTTAAAGAATTGACGAATACTCCATGTAAAAGCAATGGCATTGTTTTGATCGAGTTGAATTAAAAAGGAAGGCAATAAAATTCGGTTCTCTAAACTCAATGAACGGTTCTTTGTTGAACTGATAAAGTGGAAATTCTTAAAAACATTGTCAGGCACATTGGGTGTTGTGTTTTGCCACGATACCGGCAGTTTTGAATTGCTGAATTTTAAGGCATCGCGTTTAACACCAAACCATGAATTATTGAAATTAACATCGGCGCCGGCTAAAATTAAATCGAAGCGCAAACGGTTGTCGGCTGCTGAGGCAGGATTGGCAATCACTTGGTTGATACCACCAAAGTTGCTGCTGCCATAAGAAAAATAATCCTGGCTATACAAGCTTTTTTGAAAAGCAAAAATCAGTAAAAAGTAGACTAGTCGCTTCATCCTTATGCGCTTAACAAATATAGTCAAAATAAGCTTTGGCTTCGTGTCTTATGCGGGTGATTCATGAAGCATCGGTCAAAATAGCAATATTTGCGGCCGACGAAATTTTAAAGTTTAATTTAAGGATGCTTTGCTGTAATATTTTTTTCGGAAATAGAAAGCCAATTGCACCAACGCAATGAGTGCCGGTACTTCAACCAGCGGTCCTATCACACCGGCGAAAGCCTCTCCGCTGTTAATACCAAAAACACCTATCGATACAGCAATGGCCAATTCGAAATTATTACCCGAGGCGGTAAACGACAATGCGGCATTGTCGGAATAGTTAGCCCCTGCTTTTTTTGCTACAAAAAACATGAGCACAAACATAATGGCAAAATAAATCACAAGCGGCAAGGCAATGCGCAACACATCAAAAGGAATCGAAACAATCATGCTGCCTTTTAAACTAAACATAATTACAATGGTGAATAACAAAGAAATTAAGGTGATGGGAGAAACAACCGGTAAAAATTTAGTTTGAAACCAGCTGAGCCCTTTCAAAGAAATTAAGGCATAACGAGAAATGACTGCTGCAACAAAAGGGATACCCAAATAAATACCAACTGTTTTGGCGATTTCAGCCATACTGATGTCAATACTTTGACCATGGATGCCAAAAAGCGGTAACATAATTTCAATATAAAAATAAGCGTAAGCGCTAAAAAAGAAAACTTGCAATAAACTGTTTATACCAACCAATCCGGCCACCAACTCACGGTTCCCTTCGGCCAATTCATTCCATACAATTACCATGGCAATACAAGGCGCTAAACCAATGATGATAAGGCCGTTCATGTAGGCGGGATAATCTCTTAAAAATAAAATGGCCAAGCTAAACATTAAAAAAGGACCAACAATCCAAGTGATAAAAAAGGACCAAGAGAGAAGTTTAATTTGTGAGAGTACCTTTGGAATCAATGCAAAATTTACTTTTGTTAAAGGTGGATACATCATTAATATTAGGCCAATGGCCAAAGGTAAGTTCACACTACCATTCGAAAAGGAGTTAATCCAGCCGGAGGATTGCGGCATAAAATACCCAATACCAATGCCCAATGCCATGGCCAAAAAAATCCAAAGGGTGAGATACCTGTCTAAAAAACTTAATTTTTTCTTTTTGCCTTTTGTATTCTGTTCAAGGGCTGTCATATACTTAGCTTGTTTTTTGAATCAATGAAAAAATATAAAATGTGTCGCGTGCAATCTCTTGGCAGCGCTCGTCGTATTTGGCATTTTGCTCAGCGGTACCATCAAAAGCTTTGGGATCGTTATACTTGGTCACAAAACGTGCTTCGGCGCCGGGTATAAAAGGGCAGTTTTCATCCGCATCACTGCAAGTCATGATGGCTGCGAAATTTTTTTGGGGATTAGAAGGATAATCAAAACACTTCGAAAAACAAACGCTGGGCGTTTTTGAAGCATCATGAAATACATGATACAAAGTGTTTTTATCGTTGTTGATGGCACGAATATCAAAACCAATTCGCTTTAGAGCAGCAATGGCATTGGTGTTAAATGCAGTGGCTTCTGTGCCGCCCGAAAATGATTGTAAATGTGGAATATGATAATAATTGGCTGCTACATCGGCCCATACTTGTCCGAAATGGCTCCGCCGCGAATTGTGTGTGCAGATATACACCAACTGAATGCTCTCGCCATGCTTTATTTTTTTTTGCAAGTAGGCTGCAATGTTTGCCAAAACGATTTTTCTTTCATCGCTTATCAAATGAAAAGAAGCGATTAATGCCTCGGCATAGTTTTTAATCGATGCATTCATATTCACCTAGCAACAGCCACTACCGGGCTTACAGCTTGTTTTGTTATTTTGTAAATCGGATAATTGCAGTTTTAATTTTTCTTGCGGAATGCCACAACGATCCGGTGCTAAACAATCGGTTTGTTTGCTGTTTAAATGAAAACGGCCATCCAAAAATGCCAAATCATATTTACCAATGGTCTCGGATTGGTATTCCACTTCAATTTCTCGGTCTTCAACACCCAACACTTTTTCTGAAAGATCAATGATGCTGTTTAATTTGGTAGGACTTAATCGGTGGTCAAAATCATTGGCTTCCCACAATTGGAAACTCACCACTTTTTCGTGGCGAACTGTGCCGCCGCAATCAATAAAATGTTTTTCAATTTGACCTACTTCAGTCACGTGAAAATGCGCAGGTACTGCATCCCCGTTTGGTAATACAAATTGTATATCCTGAACTGTTTTTAACCGGTTTTTAAAATCTGAAAGTTTCATGTTTTTTTTATTAATCGTTAATATTCGATGAATTATTAAGCGCTAACAGCATTTTTGAAATGGCGTGTAGGCTTCAAATAAATTGTTTAAATATGATTTCGCATTGTTCCATTCTTTTTCATTGATACAATAACAAACTTTTACCCCTTCAATCTCACCTTGAATTAAACCGGCTTCTTTTAATTCCTTTAAATGCTGCGATACCGTGCTTTGTGAAAGCGGTAGCTCACTCACAATGTCGCCACAAATACAAGATTGTTTTTTAATCAATAATTGTAAAATGGCCACCCTTGCCGGGTGCGAAAGGGCTTTGGCGTATTTGGCAATTTTATTGTCTTTTACTGAAAATTCTTCTGTTTTAAGCATCTTGTTTATCTATCGTAAAATTACGATTAAATAAACGCAATTAAAATTATTTTCTGTTAAAATTGAAGAAAAGGATTTATTGATTTTGTTTACCTCGCGCTTTCCAAGCGGAAAAATAAACCAAGGCCAACATCAAAATCAATGCGGTAATTACTCCAAAACCTACCCAAGGCACCCGATTCCATGTGATTGAAATGTAAAACACATCCAATAAAATAAATAGAAGGGCCGCCAACCATTCTCGTTTCCATGAAATAAGCACCACGGCGAGCACCAAAAAAGTAGGAATTAAATGCATCAATAAAGCCGTGAGTATTTCTAAAACAGTACCGGGTTCTGCAAACACATCCATGGCAAACACACTTAAAAATGCTGCAAAGGCAAATCCCACGAGGCGCGCCACCTTAATCATCGTGGGTGTTTTCTTTTTTTCTAAGTCCATTCGAAAAGGTATTTAGAAATTGAATACCAAATTTACGTTTAAATAGCAGCTAAAATCATGACAAATGTCACAACAGCCCGCCCATGCACTGATTAAATTTGATTAAAGAATTAGCGCATGAAACATTTAATTATCTTCAGTTTATTGTTCATCAACTTCATTGTAAAGGCACAAACATACACCATCGATAAAATTGTATCGAACACCAATGGTTTTACCGGACCTATGACGGGCGTTCCTGGCGATTTATTTTCAAGTACCATCACCTTTTCGAATACAGGTAACAACGATATCATTCTGTTCATGAATCGTTACAAAAACAATATACCGCCTTATTGGGGTGATTGTTATTGTTACCTCAATTGCCACAACGTTTACCAAGATACCATCAGCGTATTTATTCAACCGCATGCAACAGCCGACGTTAGCATACAATTTAAAACCGATAGCGTAAATCCCGGCATTGCCAAAGTGGGCTTCTCCGTTTATCAAATTGGCTTTCAAAACAATGTGCAAGATATCCAAATGACTGCTTCTACCATGAACAATGTGGGCTTGCCGCAAAATACAATTCAAAACGCCCCAATGGTTTTTCCGAACCCAACACAACATGCGCTTAATATAAGTAGTGGCGAATCTATTCAATCAATCATCTTGTACAATATGCTTGGCGAATTACAAAATGAATATAAAAATATTGAAGCGGGTACTTTTAATTTAAACATGGCCGAATTTGCCAATGGTTTATATTTATTGGAAGTCACCAGCGGTCAAAAAACATTCACACAAAACATCATTAAAAATTAAACCATGAATAAATCACACAAAATATCCGCCGTCCTTCTACTGATATTATTTGCTTTAACAAGCGTTCATTTAACGGCACAAACATCCAAATCAAAAACCGAAAAATTTAAAGTATATGGTAACTGCGGCATGTGTAAGGAAACCATCGAAGGGGCTCTAAAAAAGAATGAAGGCATTAGTAAAAAACGCTGGGATAAAAACACCAAAATGCTGAGCGTAACATTTGATGAATCAAAACTCTCACTCTTACAAATTAAACAAAAGTTGGCCGATGTAGGTTATGATACCGATGAATTGCAAGCCAAAGACGCGGTGTACAATAATTTACCGGACTGTTGTAAGTACGAACGAGCAAAAAAATAATACATGAAGAAGCTCAGCTTATTGATCGGTTTTTTGTTTGGCATCGCAACACTGGGCAATGCACAAACGGCAAGCAATTTTTCTTGCAACGATTGTTCGGGTAATTTTCACGATGCTTTTACCGACCTCAATGGCGGTAAGGTGCTTGTTTTGGTGTGGGTGATGCCTTGCTCAAATTGTATCAACGGTGCCTTAACTGCGCAAACCGAAGTGCAGTCGGCCAATGCAGCCAATCCCGGAAAAGTGTTGTATTATTTATTGGATGATTACGCCAACACCACCTGCGCCACTTTAAATGGCTGGGCCCTTAGCAACGGCATCACTTCAGCCATTGTAATGTCGAACAGCTTAGCAAGCATGACTGCTTATGGTGTTGCAGGCATGCCTAAAATAGTTGTTT
>CANGGP010000058.1 GCA_947453445.1 Sphingobacteriaceae bacterium | reverse complement strand
TATTCGGCGAGGTGTCGGCATTATTGATGGCCTTGTTGATAGTGATTTCAACATTTGGTTGTAACAACGGCTTAATATTATCGGGTTCGCGCTTATACTATTCAATGGCCAAGGATGGTTTATTTTTTATATCTGCAGCACATTTAAACCAATACCAAGTGCCTTCAAAAGCCTTGTGGTTTCAAGCATTTTGGGCCTCAGTATTATGTTTAAGCGGCTCTTACGGAAGTTTATTGAATTACTGCACTTTTGCTTCTCTGTTTTTTTATATTGTGACCATTGCTGCCTTGTTTTATCTAAGAAAAAAAGAGCCCGATGCACCTAGGCCTTACAAGGCTTATGGTTACCCGATTGTACCGGCCCTGTATATTTTAATTGCCGGCGCCATTTGTATCGATTTGCTAATTTATAAACCCAAGGATACTTTCTTAGGCCTATTAATCATGGGCTTGGGAATTCCGATTTATTATTCTTTTAAAAAAAATGTTCAAACGAATACTTGACGAGTATTTTGCATTTAATAAACAGCAACGCAAGGGCTTATTTATATTGGCCTGTATCAGCTTATTGTTGTTGATTGCCCGTTTGGTTTATCCAACAACAATTCATCCTGATGTAATCTCGGTAAAAAATTTGCCGCTTTTGCCAATCGACAGCAATACCAAGGCATTTGGTGACACACCACACAAACCTTCTAAGCAAGTTCCTGAAACTTTTATTGATGATTTAAAACCTAAATTTTTATTTCCTTTTAATCCCAATACAGTTAGTGAATCTGAATTATTGCGCTTGGGTATGCCAAAAAAAACAATCAAAACTTTCTTGAAATTTCGTCAGAAAGGTTTTGTGTTTAAACACAAAGAAGATTTAAAAAAAGTGTATGGTGTGTCAGGAGATTTGTATCAAAAACTTGCACCATACATCGACATTCCAATTCAATCTACTGCACCAAAAAATGCATTCGATGAAAAACCAACAATTAAAAATACAGCAACAAATAAAACGGAATTAAATTCGGCCGACAGCTTAATGCTCAGTAAAATAGACATGTTGGATCCCGTGATGATAAAACACTTATTGAAATACAGAAAAAAATTAGGTGGTTTTGTGGCCTTTTGGCAATTGAATGAAGTTTTTGGTTTTGATGAAAAGCAAAGCAAACAATTACAGCGTTTTGTATGGATCGACAAAAGGAAAATTCGGAAATTAAATCCCAATCAAAGCACTTTGTACAGTTTAAAAATGCAACCTTATGTTGGACTGAATGCCGCTGAAAAAATAATCGACTTACGAAAAACCAAAACCTTGGTTGAAGCCGATGTTGCTGAAATAATGAATGACCCGGAACAAATGAAAAAGCTCTTGCCCTATTTGGAATTTGACTAGTGGCATGTCGGCAATTTTATTTAAATTTATAGCTTCTTTTAAAGAAAATCATATACCATGGGGGATAAACAAAGAACCATCCAAAAATCTGTTTCAATTACCGGGGTCGGCTTACACACAGGTCAACCCGTTACATTAACTTTTAATCCGGCGCCTGAACACCATTGGCATAAATTTCAACGTACCGATTTGGAAGGGCATCCGATTATTGATGCAGATGCCGATTTGGTTGTGGACACGTCGCGCGGCACCACTTTGGAAAAAAATGGGGCTAGGGTTCATACTACTGAACACGTTTTGGCCGCTTTAATTGGCTTGGGTATCGACAATTGTTTGATACAAGTAACAGGCCCTGAAATGCCCATCATGGATGGCAGTTCAATTAAATTTATTGAATTATTGGAAGAGGCCGGTATTGCTGAACAGCAGGCTGAGCGCGAATATTTTGAATTGGCTGAAAACCTTACTTACGAAAACACCGCTAAAAAAGTAGAGATGTTGGCCGTACCGCAAGATGATTTTAGAATCACAGTGATGGTTGATTATGGCAGTGAGGTGCTTGGCACGCAGCATGCCTCTATGTACAAGATTAGCGATTTTAAAGCCGATATTGCACCTTGCCGCACTTTTGTGTTTTTACGTGAGTTAGAAGCATTGATTCAGCACAATTTGATTAAGGGTGGTGATTTAGACAATGCCATTGTTTTGGTTGACAGTGAACTGCCAGACGAAAAATTAGATTATTTGCGTAAAGTATTTAATAAACCTGATGTGCAAGTTAAAGGCAGAGGCGTGTTGAACAATACAGCCTTGCGTTTTTTTAATGAGCCTGCACGTCACAAATTGCTCGACATTGTAGGTGATTTGGCCTTGGTGGGTAAAATGTTGAAGATTCATGTTTTGGCTGCGCGTCCCGGTCATGCCGACAATGTAGCCTTTGCGAAGAAAATAAAAGGAATGATTCGTGAGGAAAATATGCGAAAGAAGAAAAATATTCACGAGCCATATAACCTAAACAAAACACCATTATACGACATCAATCAAATACAAAAAATATTGCCGCACCGCCAACCATTTTTATTCGTAGATAAAATTATGGAGATTAATGAAGAAGGCATTGTGGGGGTGAAGAATGTGAGTATGAATGAGGAATTTTTCAAAGGCCATTTCCCTGAGTCGCCTGTGTTTCCGGGCGTATTGCAAATTGAAGCCATGGCACAAGTAGGAGGTATTTTTGCTTTGAGTAAAGTACCAGATCCTGAAAATTACCTTACTTTTTTCATGAGCATTGATAAAGTAAAATTTAAGAACCAAGTTGTTCCCGGCGATTCAATTGTTTTTAAACTATCGCTGATTACACCCATCAGAAGGGGTATTGTGCACATGCGCGGTGAAGCTTTTGTGCGTGAAAAACAAGTGATGGAAGCCGAAATGATGGCGCTATTATCGAAGGTAAAAGGCAAAGAGGTAAAACAAACCGCCGAAGTAATTTAATATGATATCACCTTTAGCAAACGTACATCCTAAAGCCCGCATTGGTAAAAATGTTACCATTGAAGCTTTTGCCACCATATACGAAGATGTGGAAATAGGAGACAATACGCACATCTATCCAAATGCATTAATTTTTCCTGATACCACCATTGGGCATAATTGTAAAATTTTTCCCGGTGCCGTCATTGGTATTGTGAACCAAGATTTAAAGTACAAGGGTGAAAAGTCAACCACAGTGATTGGTAACAACACCATCATTCGTGAGTATGCCACCATCCATAAAGGCACAGCCGACAGAATGACCACCAAAGTTGGCGACAACAGTTTGATTATGTGTTACACGCACATTGGTCATGATACCTTTGTGGGCAACAACGTGATCGTAGCAAACAATGGCAGCTTGGCAGGGCACATTACCATTGAAGATTATGTGATTTTAGAGGGTGTGGTGGCCGCGCAACAATTTGTAAAAATTGGAGCACATGCTTTTGTGGCAGGTGCCTCATTGGTACGCAAAAGCATTCCGCCTTACATTAGAGTTGCACGCGAACCATTACAATTTATTGGTGTGAATACAATCGGTTTAACACGCCGTGGTTTTGATAAAGAAACCATTAAGCAAATAGAAGACATTTACCGCATTATTTTTGTGCGTGGTCATAACATTACCAATGCGCTTGAAATAGTAGAAAATGAAATGCCTGATACAGCCATCAGAAGACAAATTGTTGATTTTATCAGAAGTCAACCTGAAGGAATCATTAAAGGAATCTAATTATTTATTCAATGGACATTACTATTCATCTCAATCAAATTGGCAAAAAATTTGGTCGTGAGTGGATTTTTAGAGGCCTAAGTGATCGATTTGCTCAAGGAGAGAAAATTGTGATATTGGGTGGCAATGGTTCAGGAAAATCAACCTTATTACAAGTTGTGAGCGGTTTTGTTTCTCCCAATGAAGGGGAAGTGCTGTATCATAAAACTGATGGCAATGCCAAGGATTTGTTGATAGATGCAGAAAAAGTGAAGGATGTTTTAGCATTGGCCTCTCCGTATTTGCAATTGGTTGAAGATTTTACAGCCATTGAGCTGATTGATCACGTGTCGTTTTTTAAGCCATTTGTGGGCCACATGTCGGCCGAACAAATATTGGATATTGTTGAATTGGGACACGCCAAAGAAAAATACATCAAACAATTTTCAAGCGGCATGAAACAGCGATTACGATTGGGCTTGGCCATATTGGCCGATACACCTGTTTTGTTGTTAGATGAGCCGGTATCGAACCTTGATAAAAAAGCCATTCAATGGTACCAACAAATGATTAGCGATTACGGCAAATTACGAACCGTTATAGTTTGTTCAAACGCAATTGAAGAAGAATATTCTTTCTGTAACAAAAAACTATCTGTTTCAGACTTCAAAAAATAAATTATTTCGGAATTACAATTTTTTGTGAAGCAACGCTACTCATATTAAACCATCCAATGGCTTTGGTTTTAGCGCCGCTTGGCGTAACAATATTTGTTTTTACATTTTCGGGCGTGGTTGCAAACAATCCGCCATTGTTAATTTGTGAGGCGGCTTGAACAAAGAAATAATAAGTTTCTTTCGCAATGGAATGAATTTCAACTTTACAAGAACTACCGGGAAAAAAGCGGTTAAATCCTAAAAACACGATCGGAGGAGTAAACACAGTTGAATCAACAGGCAAATCAGTTACAGGACCATTAGTTCCATCGATGGATAAATTCAAGTCGGTGCTTGCGCCTAAAAGTGTATCATTTCTAAATGTCTTGATCCAATAATAATCAGAAACAGCGTCCACTTTATCTTTGGCCCACAACAAACAATTGTAATCTGATTTGCCCGGAGGTCCAAAGCCGCCGCTTCCATCATTGTAAATGGCTTGAACGCTGTCGAGGCCGGCAGGTCTTTTTTGTGTGGTTAAAGATGTGTAAGTAGTGCCATCAATGGTAACATTTAATTCGTATTGGTGATTGGGTTTGGCGATTGTATCGTTGGCACTAATGGTGTAAGCATAATTGCCATTACCGGCATAGATAAAGGTGAATTGTTTTTGAGCGGTTAAATCCTTTAAAATAACTTGTGCATCACTCACCGGAGGGGCTTCGCGGTTGCTAAAATAAGTGTCGTTGGTCACTACCCTAATAATTTGTGTGCTGCGCATATTGGTCACAAAGGCATCAATCACAAATAGCTTAGAGCCCTCATCCAATTTAATTTGCACAACGTCTTCACAGGCAGTAAAAAAAAGAATGGAAGTAAATATCAAAATGTATTTTATGGTCTTTTTCATAGGTCTTAGAATTTAAAGTTATATGTAATAGCGGGTACAAATGAACCTACAATTGAGAAGCGGACGGCTTCTGTTTGATTTGGTTCGCCAGCTTTGGTTCTAAAATAGATACTAAACGGATTTCTGCGATTATACACATTGTATACACTTAGCACATATGACATTTCATGATTTTTTACAAGGTTACTAAATATAGGTCTTGGCGATTGTATTCCCTCGGTTTCAAATCCAAAGACTCTTCGGTAAAAACTTCTTCTATTGGCCTTTCTTTTCCAATGTTTTTCCATATTAACATTGTAGGTCAAGCCAACATCCATGCGGTGGTAAGCCGGAATGCGATAATTATTACGAATACCATCTGTATTGTAAGGGATATTTAAGTTTTGAATTTGAACCTTTGAATTTGGAAAGGTACCTGGTACACCGGTTAAATAAACAAAATTAGCCGACACATTTAAGTTCTTGGTGATGTCGTAATTTAAACTTGTATTTAATACATGTGTGCGGTCGTAACGGCTCAAAAACCAATTGTCATTACTTATACCTCGCACCAAGCGTTGTGTTTTGCTTAATGTATAAGCTACCCAACCTTGCAATTTGCCTTTGTTTTTCTTTACGTAAAACTCCGAACCGTAAGCACGACCCAAACCTTGTATCAATTGATTTTCAACGGTAGGGTTTATAAATAAGTCAGCATTGTCAATGTAATCCAATTGATTTTTCAAATACTTGTAATAAAGTTCAACTGAGGTTTCGAACATGTTTTGTTTAAAATTTCGGAAATAACCTACGCTGCCTTGATCAGCGATTAACGGTTTTAAATTATTTGAGGCAATGGTATATACATCCAATGGTGTGCTGGCTGCTGTGTTACTGATTAATTGAATGTACTGTGCCATACGGTTGTAACTCACCTTCACAGAACTAAAGCTGTTCACCACATAATTGGCTGAGAAACGCGGTTCAGGATTGATATAGTCTTTGATGAGTTTGCCTGCGGCGTATGTTCTGGTTTCGTTTAAAGGTCGCGTCGTATTCGGAATGGTATCTCTAAAGTAATAGGCTTTTCCTTTGCCCAAGTAATTGTACATACTTACTCTTAAACCATATTCAATGGTTAAGCGCGGTAAAAGTTTTTGCTCGTTGCCAATGTATGCTGAATATTCAACACCGTATCTGCGATCAGCTTTAAAGCTGGCCTTTGATCCATCTAGAAATGTGCCTGTGGCATTGTAGGGCAAAAAATCGTAATACAAAGCTTGTGCACCAAAACGGATGGTGTTTTTTGAATTGTAGTAAAGAGTAAAATCGGGCTTAAAACTATAATTTACAATATTGCTGTTCCAATTAAAAGCCTGGCCGTTGTTAGTTCCGAAGGATAATATGTAATTGTAGTTACTATAAAATGCAGTGGTATTTAAGAATAGTTTTTTATTAAAAATGTGGTTCCACCGTGTTGTGGCAGTGGTGTTGCCCCAATTGAATTTAAAAGCGGTGGCGCCAAAAATATCTCGGCCCAAATAACCGCTTGCAAAAACAGTGTTTTTATCGTTGATGCGGTAATTTAATTTGGCGGTTAAGTCATAAAAGTAAAAATCCGCGTTTTTTATCGGACTGGTAGACTTTGCAAAAGGTTTAACCAAAGCATCCAAATAACTTCTTCGTCCGGCAATGATAAAACTAGCTTTGTCTTTAATGATTGGCGCTTCAATACTTAAACGACTAAAGATGGTGCCTACGCCACCGGTAACGGCAGGTCTTTTGCTGTTGCCTTCTTTCATGCGAACATCTAATATGGATGACACGCGTCCGCCATACTGAGAAGGGATGCCGCCTTTGATTAATTTCACATCTTTTACCGCATCGGGATTAAAAACCGAAAAGAATCCGAATAGGTGTGATGAATTATACACCGGTGCCTCATCCAATAAAATTAAATTTTGATCGATATTACCACCGCGCACATTAAAGCCACTGGCGCCTTCACCAACCGTGGTTACGCCAGGCAATAATTGAATGGCGCGAATAACATCCACTTCACCCAACAAGGCAGGGATTTTATTAATTTGTTTAATGTCGAGTTTGGCAACACTCATTTCAACACTTTTAACGTTTTTATCTTCTGCTTCAGCCGAAACAACTACTTCGTCGAGATTGGTTCCCTCCTCACTTAATTCAAAATTTTTGGTGATGCTTTTTTCGAGGTTAATTGAAAAGGTATAGGTACGAAACCCGATGAGCGAAACTGCAATTGTATGCGGGCCTTTGGGTAAGGTTAATGAATAAAATCCATACTCATTACTGGTAGCGCCAAGGTTTGAACCTACCTTGTAAATGGTGGCGCCAATGATTGATTCACCATTTTTGCTGTCCTTCACATAACCGTCGATGACCAATTTCTCTTGGGCTAAACCCTTTAAAGTGACACAAAAAAGAAATAAAAAAAGTACTGATCTCATATGTTTAATAATATTGTTTAACCCCTTAAGGCGCTTGCTTGTTAGTGTAATAACCCAGTTTGGTCGAATTTGTTTAAATCGGGCACAAAACTATGGAAACTATATTTGGCGCACAAGTTTCCATCACCAATTTTAACCTTTAATGTAAATTAATAATCACTTCAATGGCTATTTGCCTTTGGCCTTAACCGGTCGTTTGTAGAAGACAAAACCATTTTTTGAGCCGGTTTCTATTAAATCAGGATAAGCTTTAAGAATGTCTTCTCTGGATGTGATTTTACTGATGACCATTACTTCCTTGTCGTTAGGGCCTCTGAGCAGCCAATCGGTTACCAGGCTTTCGCGGTTTGCAGGTGGCATTTTTTGGCTGTAAAAATATTGGGCATAACTATGGTAGTTTAAACTCAAACAATACACATTTTTGTTTTGGTTAGATTCAAAAAATTCGATGGCAGCGGCTTGTGTGTATGCTTCAATTTTTGGGGCCATCACAATGGCTGTTAGCTGAATGCTGATGAGGTTTCCGACAAACAAACAAACGATGGCTTTTTTAATGCGTTGCTTTTTTACCAAAAATAGGCTGTAAACGATTGAGATGAGCAAGATGAAACCAATCAACACCTCGAAGCCGCTCCAATGCACTTGACTTTTAAAATTTTCAAGGGCGAAGTTGTCGTTGATGATGTTTGCACTCACAATGTCGTTTTTAAAAACATGTGCCAAGGCCAAGAAGATGAACAGTGCTGAGAATAAGCCACCGATTAACAGCACAAGCATAGATTGCCAAATCGACCATTTGGTTTGGCCTTGCCATAATTGATAGATGTTTTGAGCTGCAAAAAAAGTGAGCGGAAAGTAACAGAGTGATGAATAGTGAATGATTTTTGTTTCAACGATTGAAAATAAAATAAGCACCACCCAAAACAAAAGAATCATCCATAATTTAAAATGCCTTTGTAATGGGTTAGTTTCAGTATTTCTAAATGACGACAAAGCAAAGATGGAAGCCGGAAAACAGCCAATTAATAAAACCACGAAGTGATAATAAAAGGGTCCGCCATGACCCGAATCTTCGCTGTTGAATAAATGTACTTGATAAGAAATAAAATGTTGTATAATGCCCGCTTGACCATTTAAAATCAGGAGTCCGAACCAAGCCCCACCGATGACGGCACTTACGAATAAGAAAACAAGCAAATGCCAAATGTTTATTTTTATTTTAAACAAGCGTACTTGCATGTACAAGATGAAACAAATGCCCAATACAATGGCGGCTGCAGGGCCTTTTGTGAGAATGGCCAGTCCTAATAATAAGGCTGAATAAATGGCGAATTTTAATTGTTGCTTTTTAAAATCAAGGCCTTTATAGGTGAACAAGGCAAAATAATAAATGGCAGCGAATATGAAAAGATTAAACCATGGGTCGATGATGCCGGTTTTAAAATAGAAGTGTGGCAAAGTTGAACAAGCGTAACATAGCACCCAAATTAGGCCAAGTTTTTCGTCGAATATTTTACGGCCAATATTAAAAATAAGCAATAAGGTAAAGATTCCACAAATGGCGTTTGGCAAGCGTGCCGCAAATTCGTTTACGCCAAAAATTTTCATGCTGAGTGCCGACATCCAAATAAACAAAGGGGGTTTTTCCCAAAAGGGTAAAAAGTTCATTTGCAGGTGTAAATAATTTTTTGTCACAAGCATTTCGCGTGCGCATTCTGCGAAATTAATTTCATCCCAATCGAACAAATGCACCGCGCCCAAAAATGGAATAAACAGCAGCATTGAAATAATTACTATGCTGAGTTGAATGTGTTGTTTAAAGAATTGCACCACTCGAAGGTATTTTGTTTTTTCTAAACTTTAGAATATAAATTGTGAATATTATCAAGGCAATATTTGCCAATCCTAATATTCCCCATTTTTCAAATTGATTTGAAAGTGTGTTGCCCAATAGGTCGGATGAATTGGCGCCATAGCCCAAACCAATGATGGTAAAAATACCATTGAGTATTTTATTTTTGAGTTTAAACAGTTGTGTGATGTTGTAAAAAATAAGCGGAAGACTAAATAAAAAATGTTCGGTGTCGGTGATTAATACATTTGGAAGAATCGCCAACAAAATAAAAACTGAGATGTGGAGGCTGAAAGGGTGTTGCTCGGTTTGATTGGTTGATTGCAGAAATAAATGTGTGGCTGAATAAATGATTAACAAGAATAATAAAAGCATCAATTGTTGACTTTGCTGAATAAGGTGAATGCCACAATGGTTAAGTATCGCCGCAATGGTATGGGCACTTTCGAGATAGCTGTTGTGTTCCATCATGGCTTTGAGCCACTGTTTGTGTAAACTAAGGCTTTCGCCAATACCATAAAAGGCAGTAAATACAAGGATGGCAGCTAGGCACGAAAGTATACAATACCAAATTGTTTTATGCTTTTTATGCAATAAAAAGGGCAATCCCAACACCAATAAATATGGTTTTATGAGTAAGGCAAGGGCCAATGAGACTCCTGACAAAGCAAACTTGTTTTTAGCATCAAAGTAAAAGCAGGCACAGAGTAAAAACACAATCAGCATATTTACATTGCCAAGGTGTAATTCGCGTACCAAGTGATTGGCAATACAAATCAATGCCAATAACATAATGATATTGCTGCGTTTATTTTGTAATTTATTTGGATCAAAAATAATTTTGAGCATTAAAAGCGACAAAACTGTCCAGGTGCCAATCAAAAAAAAATGAAGGCTACTGGCAAAAGCAAACGAAAAAAGGCAGGCAGGTAAAAAACAAAGTAAGATAAAGGGTGAATATTTGTAAAAGCCGGTGCTTAAGCCGAATGATTGTCCGTAAACAGCAGTGCCATTTTTAAGTGCATCTGCGGCTGAATAATATACTTTAAAGTCATTGAGCCAAAAACGTTGGTTGATGTTTTCGATCGTGAAAATGGCGATGAATAAAATCAGAGAAAAAAGAATAAAAGCACGATTTTCTTTCATTTAATAAAGGTTATTGCGAATCTTAAAAAATATTCTCCAAGGCTTAATTATCCTGCGAATATAGTGAATTGAGAGACATTTTTTTAGTAAGTTTGCGCTTTGAATCAGCAAGATACATGAAACCATCCATTCCACGTGGCACAAGAGATTTTGGTCCGGCCGAAATGAAAAAGCGACAATACATTTTGGACACCCTTCGTTCAAATTTTGAATTGTTTGGCTTTGAGCCCATTGAAACACCTGCGATGGAGAACATCAGTACCCTCACCGGTAAATATGGTGATGAGGGTGATCAATTGATTTTTAAAATCTTGAACAGTCGTTTATTCGAAAGTCAAAAAAAAGATCTTTTGAAAAAGGAATTTGATATTACACTTGAACGCAATTATAACAGCGCTGAATTAACCGAGCGTGCCTTGCGTTATGATTTAACCGTGCCCTTTGCGCGTTTTGTGGTGATGAACCAACACCAAATTACATTTCCTTTTAAAAGGTATCAAATTCAAGCAGTGTGGCGCGCCGATCGTCCGCAAAAAGGACGTTATCGCGAGTTTTACCAATGTGATGCCGACATCATTGGCAGTCAATCGATGATGAACGAATTGGAATTGATTGCTTTAATTGATAAAAGTTTTGCCGATTTAAAAGTGCCTGTATTATTAAAATTCAACAACCGTAAAATTTTAACGGCCATTGCCGAAATGATTGATCAAGCCGACAAAATTGTGGATATAACGGTTGCCATTGATAAGCTTGATAAAATTGGTGAAGATGGTGTGGTGAAGGAATTGCATGAAAAAGGGTTGAACACCGCTGCCATTGAAAAACTTAAACCACTTTTGGCCTTTAAAGGCAGCAATGCCGAGAAGGTGGCAGTACTTAAAAATGTGGTGGGCGATAATGCCCATGGCATAAAGGGTTTAGAAGAAATAAATTATCTTTTGCAAAAAGCCAGTGCCAAACATTTGCAGATTGAACTTGACATCACCTTGGCCCGCGGATTAAATTATTATACGGGAAGTATTTTTGAAGTAAAAACCAGTGCCGGTAATTTTACATCCAGTATTTTGGGTGGCGGTCGTTACGACGATTTAACGGGTGTTTTTGGATTATCGAACATGAGCGGTGTGGGAGTTTCTTTTGGAGTTGATCGCATTGCCGATGTCATGGAAGATTTAAAACTTTATCCTGCAGATGTATTAAAACCGGCCAGCTCGAAAGTACTCTTTACCCATTTTGATGAAGAAACCCAAGCACATTGTTTAAAATTGGTTGATGCCTTGAGAACGCAAGGTGTTTCGTGTGAAATTTATCCGGATGTCACTAAAAAGTTGGCCAAACAATTTGATTATGCCAACAAAAAAAATATCCCTTATGTGATTACAGTTGGTGGAAATGAAATGGCCGCAGGCGAGTATCCTTTGAAGGATATGCAAAGTGGAGCCCAAGAAAAACTTAGTATTGAAAATATAATTACAAAATTGAAATAAGGAATGAAATTTGAAGTTGATCATACCAAACGTTTAATCATTGAGGAGTTGGAAAAGTTTTTGCTGGATGACAATGCCCATGTGGTTTTGTCGGAAGGCACCAAAAAAAACATCAGTGCTTGTAGAGATTACCTCGACCAAAAATTAAAAAATAACAAAGGCCCTATTTACGGTATTAACACAGGCTTTGGCGCTTTGTGTAATGTAATTATACCTGATTCGGACATTGAGCAATTGCAAGAAAATTTGGTGAAAAGCCATGCCTGTGGGATGGGACAAGAAGTACCACAAAACATTGTGAAGCTGATGTTGTTTTTAAAGATACAATCATTATCGTACGGCAAAAGCGGGGTGCAGCTAGAAACAGTGCAAAGGCTTTGTGATTTTATAAACCATAAAATATATCCTGTGGTTTATCAACAAGGCTCTTTGGGCGCCAGCGGTGATTTAGCGCCTTTGGCCCATTTGAGTTTGCCATTGTTGGGAATGGGGAAGGTACATCATAACGGTCACGAAATTGACGCAAGTCAGGTTTTGGCCTCTTACCAATTAAAACCCATCCAATTAAAATCGAAAGAAGGATTGGCATTGTTAAACGGCACACAGTTTATGGGTGCCTATGGCGTATATTGTTTAATTCAAGCCAAACAAATGTGTAAGGCTGCTGATGCTTTGGCAGCTTTATCGCTCGAGGCTTTCGACGGCAAATTAGATCCTTTTAAAGCACACTTGCATAGCATCCGTGCGCATGCCGGACAAATAGCCACTGCGCAAGCGGTGCGAACGTATTTAGAAGGCAGTGAAATTATTCAGGGCGAAAAAATTCAAGTACAAGATCCATATTCTTTCAGATGTGTGCCGCAAGTGCATGGCGCTAGTAAAGATACGCTCACGCATGTATTGGGTGTTTTTGAAACAGAGATTAATTCTGTTACCGATAATCCAACTATTTTCCCTGAAGAAGATGAAATTTTAAGTGGGGGTAATTTTCACGGACAACCTTTGGCTTTGGCCATGGATTTTTTATGCATTGCCATGGCTGAATTGGCCAGTATTTCTGAACGTCGCATCTATTTATTGATTTCAGGTCAACGCGGATTACCACCCTTTTTGGTGGCGAATGCCGGATTAAATTCAGGCTTTATGATTCCACAATATACAGCTGCCAGCATTGTGAGTCAATCAAGACAATTGTGCACACCGGCCAGTGTGGATAGTATCGTTAGCAGCAATGGACAAGAAGACCATGTGAGCATGGGGGCCAATGCCGCTACCAAATTATTTCAAGTGATCGAAAATACTGAAAAGGTATTGGGAATTGAATTGATGAATGCCGCTATGGGCATTGAGTTTCGTCGTCCTTTAAAAACTTCGCTTAAACTTGAAGCCTTGTTAAAAGCTTATCGTGTAGAAGTTCCAAAATTAGCGGAAGATCAAATTATGTACCCAATGATGGCGAAATCACAAATGTTTGTTAGACATTATTCTTTTTAAATGATATCGAAACTAGTTTTGGCTTTTGCAATTATTTTTTTGCTGCATTTTAATGTAAAGGCTTGCGAATGCCCGCTGTCGAAGCTTAATAAGGCCGAATGCGATAAATATGAAATCATCTTTAAAGGAAAAATGTCTTCAGCAATTTTGAATAAAGACAAATTAAGTGAAGCCATTTTTGACGTTGAGGAATTGTATAAAGGCAAGGCCTTAAAATCATTTAAAGTGTTATTTGATCAAAATGAAGAATGTGCACAAACATTAACTGCAGGTCAAGAGTGGATTATTTACGGCCGATATAAACAAATTGATAATATTCAAATGGATTGGTGTAGTAGGAGCAGAAAACACTTTGCTTTGAACGCGGAAGATTTTTATACAGTCACCTATGGTAACGATTACGATGATGAACTTAAGTTTTTACGTCAAAACTTAGGCGTGCACCGTGTATTGGCAGGAAGTGAATACAATACCGGTGGTAGAAATACTTTACCAACCTTAACGCAAAGCATTCTAATTTTGATTTCTTCAGTATTGGTATTGCTTTTGTTTTATTATTTGTTCAATAGATTTTTTAAATAATAGGCGCTTAATGGCTTCAATATTGCATTAACGCACATCCAATAAATCGATATCAAAAATTAAAACTGAATTGGCAGGAATGCGACCATTGGCTTGTGAGCCATAGCCCAAGGCAGATGGAATTAATAATTTGCCTTTGCCGCCACGGTTAAAAAGTGGAATGCCTTCTTGCCAACCTTTAATGACACCATTTAAATTAAATGAAGCACCAATGTTGGTGGTTTGATCGAATATGGTGCCATTGGTTAAATAGCCGGTGTATTTTACCGTAACGTTTGAGTTGATATTGGGTGTGGTACCTGTTCCTTTTATATCGGTAACGTAATATAAGCCGCTTCCGGTGGCCGTTGCGTTTAAGTGGTTATCGGCAATGTACTTGGTGATAATGCTTTCGTCGAGCGCAGTTTGATCGGTTTTTTTTCTGCAAGCCGGCCACATTATAAGCAGCAAAAATAAAACGCATGCATGGCAAATTTTCATCTCCCAAATATAAAGCTTCCTAGGCAATCAAACCATATCGCCATTAATAAAAGCCTCAGGTGCTTAATAAAAAATGCTGCACGTGGCGCAGCCTTTTTTTAAATACTTTAAGCAATGCTAATTTCTTTTGTTTTTTGTTTGTGTACCTGCAATTTAGGGATGCTTAATTGCAAAATGCCGTTGTTGAAAGTCAAAGTGACATTGTGTTTGCGCTAAGGTGCGTTACGTGTTTCGGGTTTATTTATTTAGAGTTTTGTATTGTAGCTATGTAAAATGCTTTTGCTTTTAAAATATCGGTTAAGCCTATCGGTGCTAACGCCCCCGCTCAGAAGGATTTTCCGTACCGCCTCTCAGCGCTGATAATCTCTCGGCTTCACATTCAATATCCTCAAAAAAAATTCATTAACTTAAGCGGCTGTAGTTTCAATCCTACAATTCACATTTACTTCTATAATTGCCGCAGGATTAGCTACACGCATGGTTTATACACAAAATCCTGCGGAGCGGATAAAGAACATTGAAGTCTTATTAATTGAATTTATTGTTTGGAAATACTTTAAAAGAAAGCCGGAGGATTAGCGAGGCGCAATTCCGACGCGCAAAATCCTGCGAAGCGGGATCATTAAGAAATTCGACAAAAGAAATAATTTAAAAAAATAAAAAAATAAAAATCTCAAAATATTAAAGTTCCGATCTTCTCATTCAACATTTAGCATTTTGAATTTAACAATTACAAGTTTCGCGCTACCTCTCCACCACAAGCTTTTTGCTCAATACTCCATCCTGAAATTGTAACTGCAAATAGTAAATGCCTTGAGGTAGTTTGCTTACATCTAAGTTCGACTTTCCATCTTTAAATATAATTTCACTCGACAATACCGCTTCTCCAAGGAACCCTTATAAATACTTTCGGTAACTAAATTTGTAGTTTCACGCATTATAACTTTCCCCTTTCATTTTTCAATCATTATTTTTTTAAACAACAACCTTGCTTCGCCTCGTAGTTGAAGAAAATAAATGCCCTGAGCCAAAGTGCCCACATACATTTTAGCCTTGCCGCTTTCAAATTTTATTTGGCTTGTTAGCACCGCTTGGCCAATTCCATTAATAAGAACACAGTTTAGTTTTTCGTTGTTCAATGCCTCACAATCAATATTCAGCAAATCGGCAGTTGGGTTGGGAAACAGTTTTAAAGCTTCTTCCACAGCTTTTAGTTTTAGCAATGCCACTTGATTGGGCTGCAACACTGTTACTTTAACGGTGTCTGTGCGCTGCACTCCGCACAAAGTATATTGAACATAATACTTACTTGTTATGGTTGGGCTTACCGTTATGCCTGCATTGGTTTTTATGTAAATGCCGCTTTGCGTAAACCATTGTGGTTTAAAATTTAAGCCGCCCATTTTATTGCCAATAAAAACACTATCACCTTTGTTTATGATGGTGTCTCGGTAACTCCAAGGTAATGTGCCGTTTGGGTTGATTGAGAAAACAGAGACGGCGTCGATATACATGTAAGCACAGGGAGAAAGACCAACGGGTCTGAATATTCTAACAGTATCTGTTTTAGCATTTACTGAGAAGTTACCAATTACCAGATATTTTTCAATGCCGGTGGCTTCATAAATTCCGGATATTTTATGCCATTTAACGGTATCTGTTAAAATTGGATTTCCAAAATTGGTGATGTGTTGGGTAATATTTAATATGGAATTATTAACCACCAAGGTTGTGTTAGTGTACCAGGTATTAGAAAAATTTAAACCAACATTATTTGCCCCATAGGGAGCACCTTGTGTATTAGCAGCATAAAACTCGGCATAATAACAAACGCCATTTATTAAAGAATCTATTAGTTTAACCTGTGCATACTCTCTATCATTATCAGTTGGTTTGTAGTAATAAATTCCAGCATAGGCAGAGCCGTCTTTTGCGTTCAAATAATATGGGTAAGGATGGTTAACTCCAGCATAATGTGGCACATTCATTATAGTAGAACAAGCATTGTTATAATCCGAGCTATTGATGCGAGGACCAGTCCAAGGTACTGCACTATAAATTAGATTAGCAGAATTTGGGCATTGAGTATATGTTTCAAAACTTCCATTAGGCACTAGGTTTTGAAATGTTTGAGCATTCAGTTTCCCAACCAAAAAAAGCAACAAGTAAATCTTATTTAACAATGCCCATTTTTTTTGTAACTGTTTCATTGTTTTCATTTTTTATGTTTACAAAATATAACCCATTCAATAAATTAATTTCAAGTATGCAGATAAATTTGTTAGTTTGAATTTGCTTTTTAAACAGTTTTTTGCCTGATAAATCATTAACTGTAATTTCTAAATTTTCTTTTTCGGTTTTACTTAACACAATAAAATTTCCATTGTTAGGGTTAGGAAATAAATCTACATCCCATATTTTTGATAGTTTTTCTATTTGTTTCTCTTGTATTTCAGATACGGCTCCATGCTTGGCTCCATAATCAGCACAAGTATTAGAACCATTATAAACCTTTCCTGTTGTTAGTTGATATAAGGCTTTTGCCTGATATGTAGGTTCCCCATTTGTACCTGGGCATAATCCTGATAAACTAATTAAATTATTAATATCATCTTCGCTTAAAGGATCGTCACCAATCATGTATTTTTTATAAATCGAAAAAAAAGTATAATAATTTGTTTCAACTTGATTAAATAAACTTTGATCTAACAAAGTAAGAATACTGGTTGCTGTGCTAAAATCACCTGAATTAATGGCCTTTTCAATTTGATTAAATTGCCCTATAGTTGTCGTATTATAAAATGAATAATAATCTTGTAAATCTGCACTTGATGAAGTTAAACTATCGTTAGTGTCCAAAAATCTAAACGCAAAGGTATTACCAATATAGAGTAATTCTGTATTAGGGATTAATGTTGAGTTAGGCAAGGCAGAGTTTTCAAATGTATATGAGTTAATACCGCATGAATAGGTGCCACTTGCTGAAATTGGTAAATTATTATTATTTGTTGAGTACAGATTTCCAATTGGTGCTGCTCCTGAATTACTTGGTGGAAACCATGGTGCGGAATTTGATCTTAAATAAAGAGGAGAATTGTTTGCATTACTTGGTAAGTCCACATTGGTAGCATCGCTGCTTCCCCAATTGTTCCATTTATTATCGCACGGGTTATTAGAATTACCTTGTTGTCCAATAACACCAGAGTTTTGTAAACATATACCTCGCCCTAAATCTTGCATGGCATTGCCCTTCCAATTGGTTGGTTTGTTCGGCCCTTCAAAAACAAATCCATTATAAGCATTACTTAAGTCGTTACATAATACATGCGGGGTTGGATATACGACCCCATTGGTTCCGGTAATTGCCCCATTATTAAACAAATGCATTAAAGTAATTTGAGTGTTAGAAATTGCCGCTGAACCTGTGAAAACATTTATAGTGTTATTTTCTATTGTTTGTACCCTTTGTCCATGAATTGTAGGATATGATGTGCTTCTGCTAAAGTTAATGCCAACCTGTGTTGTATTTAACAAATTGTCTTCAGCCAAGGAAATCGTATTATTTGCAATCCCTTTGCCAATTCCTGAATTTCGGCAACTCATGGTCATAGAGTTGATTCCATCTAAACTAATTCCGTTGAATGATCCAACAATTTTGTTATTGTTTATACTCACAGAATTGCAGCCACAAGTTACATAAATGTCGTGGCTAGTTGGTCCGTTTACAGTAATGGCATTAAACATGTAATTTGTGCCAGTGCCTGTAAAAGCAGCGTTCAAATTGGGACTCAAAGTATTGGAATTAATGCTGATTTTATTCACATATGACGCAGAAGGATAAAAGTCATAAGGCATGGGGTAAGGAAAACCATAAATATGGCTTGGCTGAGGATAAATACTCAAAGTAACCCCATCACGTAAGTTTGTAAACTCATTATTATTTATTTCATAGTCATAGGCTTGATTTGTTTTAATAAAAATACCACTCTGGCCGGTGGATTGAAATGTGTTACTTCCAATGGAAGTACTGCTTTGAGTACTTCTAAAAGTTGCATTATCAATTTTAAAATTGATTAAGTGTGCAATTGAAATACCTTTATGGCAGTCATAAAAACGGTTGCCAATACTAGAACTTGGGGCAGAAAGATCCGCAACACAAGTTGTGGTTGAACTATTATTACTAACAATGGCTGAGCTAACCGTTTGCGTACCACTTACAGAAAATGTTTGTGTATTTTGAAAAACCGAATTACTCAAAGTAAAATTGCAATCTGTTGAAGAGATATAAGTTTCGTGTGCGTCATATAAATTAAAATCAGTGTCCGTTGTGGTTGAAGAGAGGTCAATGCCATAAAAAGCCAAAGGATAAGTATAACCTGCCGTATAAGTTGTAGTTAAAGTGCCAATATTGGCAATTTGAATGGCTAAATGAGATTTTTGATTATTGTATGGGTTTTTAAGATTAACAATTGAAGCGCCTTGTAAGCTGTATGGGGCCGACAATACAGCAGTTGAAGCACTGTAACGCAAACCATTTGATGAGGTGGATACACTAGGCCAAGAAGATGATGTAAAAGAAAAATTCCGACAAGTAAACACCGTATTTTCAATAAATGGTGACACAGTTACATTAGGCTGACTTGCAATATTTATGTCAATATAGTTTTTATTGAAAATTGTATTACGTATTTCAAACGGAAAAGTTGTTAAAGTTGAAGTTTGAATATCTAACGCCGTCACTGCGTCTTCAACCAGATTATCGCGGTCTGAAGATGGAACCATCCAGACTACAGATCCGCTTTTAGCACTAATGCCTTTCCACAAATCGTTATTACAAGTGTACAAATGTGCCCCAGAAATATAAAGTGAACCTCCACTTGCAACAGTTATTTGAATTGTGTTTGTGCCGTTACCCATTATGAATTCACCGGTAAGAAAAAGGCTGCCTCCTGATTGAATGGTAAAATCATTTGCAATACGCATTGGCCCAACATATGTAGTTATTGTTGATACCGAAGAATTTGTAAAAACTGGAATGCTTGAAGCAGTACAACAACTATTTTGATAATTGATGTTCTGCGTCAGGTTATAGGTGCAACCATTAGAAATTGAATATGTAAATGCAATTGGATAAAATCCCGTGGTTAAAGTTGGTGTGTGATTAAAATAATAACTTCCATTAGTATAAGTGATACATGAACTAGCGGTATTGCTTGCGCCTGTAAATGTTCCTGTTACAGAAGCATATTGTTGCAAATCAATTGGAGAGTCGCCACAAATCGGTAATGAAGGTGGGTTAAACACAGGTGTTGGCATAGGCGTTATAACAATGTCATCCAAGAACCCATAAAAATACTCGTCCTGATTTAATGTTGAAATAGACTGCGAAAGAAAATTATCAATACCTAGAACCAAAGCCACTTGATTAATGCTACCGGTTGGGACAATAAAAGTTCCTGTGTATTGCGTCCAGGTATTGGTTGCGACAGATGTAAAGCTTATAAGGGGTTTTAAGGATGTTGGAAATGTTGCATTAGGAACAAAAGACCAAACTGTATTACTAGCCACAGTAATCACACACGGTAAATTGTTAGGGTTTAAAGTGCCAGTGGTGATCGAATTTGAGGTTGAAGTTGAGTGGTTCATAAACCAAAGTGAAATTTGATAACTTTGGCCAGGTGTTAATGGCGTAGCAAGTTGGTTTTTAATTGAGTATGAATATTGATGCCCTATGCTTTCCTGATATGCTTTTAGTCCTATTATGCTTGTGTTATTAACAGTGCCATTATGGCTGCTAACAGGAGGCGTTAAATCCAATGTATTTACCGCCAGATTAAAAACGGTTGAACTACTTGACGTACAGTTAGCTTTAAATAATGCCGGATTTTCCGGACCACAAGTATTAGGTGCCCAACAATTAATTACACTAAACGGAAGTCCATTATTAGGTGTTATATTTCCACAATTTGTTGTAGATTGATTTTCGAACCCGCCATTTTCTATAATATTGCATGAACTTGAAGGTGTACAGCTGTACGAATCAAAATAAACATATACAAAAGTTATGTTACCATACTGCATGTTTCCGGTATTTTGAGGTAAATACCTCAAAATTTGAAGTCCGCTTCCTTGGGGAGCAGTTATTGTAAAATCAGAAGTCCCAGGTGGTAATAAAGTCCCCGGGCCTGCAACTAAATCTAGACAAGTCACTTGCGTTGAAGGCGAATCGTTAGCCAGTAAAACACTGTAAGGAATTGTGGTGGCCGATAGAACAGTGGTATAAATAAATACCGAATTTATCAAACCATCATTTAAACCGACCACATTTGTAGGATTGCAAGGTGTATAAGCAACCGAAACAGAGTTTGAATTTGACGCAACTCTTAAAACGGCATTACTTGTATACGTAGCAGCAACAGAATATCCCAAATCACAAAGTATTCCTTTTTCTTCAGGGGTCATAAATCGCTTCACATAGCATGTGCCTGGTTGCGCAAAATTTGAACTTGCAAAATAAAGATCATTATGCCCGGGGACAGATGGGGTTGCTACACATGTACCAGTGTAAGTTCCTGAACACATATCTTCCAAGTGTTGAAGTGGTCCACCATTGTTTTCCCAACAATCCGGGGTGTAAACAGTAGCAGTCGTATTCGGACTAGAATAAATGACTGCTGTTGAACATATCGATATATTTGAAACCGGTGCTGTAGAAGAAGTATTAATACATAAACTTGGATTGATTGCTGCAAGTGCTGCTGTGTAAGTTATAGTTGGATTACAATGAGATTTACTTAGGAGCGGATTACCATTTTTATCACATAAAAATTGGTCATAATAAGTAAAATAGTTGCATGTGGATCCAATCTTAGAATACCCATTGACATTAATCAAACTAAATAAGCCAACCATGTGCATCATTTCATGTAACATGATGGAATAAAAATCATACTCATTACTTGCAATGGTTGTGGTTGACATTGTTGTATTCCACGGTAAGATACCGCTTACTTCAATTCGTCCATGATAAAAAGTATTAGTACTAAATGTATTTGTTGTTGAAAATGAAGAGATGGGTAAATTTGAGTATGCATCTACACCTGAAATAAGTGTTTTTTCAACCTGGCTCCGGAGATAACCTTGATTTGGATTTGGCGGACTAGTTGAATAAACATAATAAGGAAATGCGGTAGCACCTGTGCCGTAAGTGCAAAAAATATTTATGGGTGCAGGGCTAGAGCTTGGTGATGCAATAAAACCACTTAAGTTATTTCCAAGTTCACACATCACATTTTGGATGGCAGTAACCGAAAAAATACTGGCAGCGTCAAAAACGAAAACGAATCTACCTGCAGTACATGTTGTAATTGAAGAAATGGACCCTCCCCCCAATCTTTTTCCGTTAGCCATCGACACAACATCCCACGAAAGGAAATTACCATATCCATCAAATACCTTTTCCATAAGTCCATTTTGTGAAAAATATGGAAGCTTTGTTTGACTATTTGCAACAAAACTTAATAATAGCAAAGAAAATAGCAGGGTTTTTTTCATAGGGTTTAGTTTTAAAAAATTACTATAATATGAAGCTAACTTTTGTTTTGGCTTAATCCTAATTTTTAACATTGTAGGAAAAATAAATACATTTCAATAAGCTAAATGGGTGCTTTGTTTAATAAATGTTTCTGATTTAGACTATTCGGTTAATGAATTTTCAAATGTTTCCTATAAAACAAAAAACCACCGAATAATTACCGGTGGTTTTTTGTTGACGATTTTGCTCGTCTGATTGCCGTATCCCACCCTCGCTTAAGCCCGGGTGTCGGTGTGTGGTTGGCCTCACTAGTCGATTTTTGTTTGACCTAAAAATGATGCCAGGTCAATATTAAATTTTCAAAAAATCGTGCTAATGGTTCAGTATTCTAGATTAAAGTTACAAAATCAAAGTGCAAGTCGTGTGAATTAAACCTTAATTTTTCTTAATATGGGCGCTTATGTTTATAAATCGTGCTTTTGTTGAAAAGCCGCTGTTATCAACATTTACAGACCATGCGGTTAATAACCCTTACTATAATAAATCGTTTGCCAAATTCGCCAATGCACTGCGTTCTCCTTTTTCGAGTGTGATGTGTGCATATAATGGTTGACCTTTTACTTTCTCAATTAAATAACTTAAGCCATTACTTTGTGAATCCAAGTAGGGTGTATCTATTTGATTGATATCACC